>CALZTP010000028.1 GCA_945829115.1 uncultured bacterium
TGCATCACTAATCAATACAATCATTATAAAAATAATTTTGCACACCTACTTAAAACCTCAGTTCTAAAGGACGGTGGTTCACCTGCTCTTCCTTTGGAAGATCCTTTCGAAGACGAGGGTAGTGATGGCGGAGGTATGTCTCAAGATTGGAAGGAGCGGAAATTGTGAGAGGACCAAAAGGACGCTTTTCAAGGTTCTCGACCGATTGCATTGCTATATGATCCCGAGTCATAAGGACAATATTGCAGTACTGACATTTTCGGTTGTTGAAGAACGCCACTGACTTTGTGAACATTGCATAGAGCTGCTTCTTCGAGAACAAGGACACAAAACCCTTGAACAGAAAGCAATAGAAGGCATTCCAGTTGTAAGGGTTCTCGCACATAGGCTTTCCGCAATGTCGCCACAGCCAGACATCTTTCGCAATGAACGCAAGGTTCAGATATTTCGATATTGTGCGCTGTAGCTTCTGCAAGCGAGGATTGTCTGGAACCTTATCCATTGGGAAGATGTCAACAAAGATACCGTGGTGTATGTCAAGATGCTTCGTGGTGTCTTCTATGAAGAGTGTACCGTCTCTCCTAACCTTTGCAAAATAGAATGGCGTATGGATATCTGTCTCCACCCACTGAAGGAAATATCCCTTTCTGAGTACGGCAGGAGCCTCTTTGAGGAAGCGTTCGTAGTTCTCGCGAGTCATACCAATATCTATATCATCGTCCCAAGGAATTATTGCCTTGTAGAAATGAACGCCGATGCCAGTACCTCCAATCGCGAAGTACGGGATGTTCAAGAGGTTACACACACGCTTCACTTCTCCCATAATATCGTAGAGCACGTTGTGAAGTTGTTTAAGTTCTTTTTCTGAGTATTGTGACATGTTTTATCTTATAAGAAATGTATTTGGGTGTAATTCCCGCCTTACGGTCATTACTGTATGTGCGATGCGGGCATGACCCCTACTGCTTGCGAGCAGACAGAATGCGCTCTGCAAAGGCAAGGTCTTCCTTGTATGTGATTTTTATGTTGTTCGTATCTCCCGCCACTACGGCTATGGAAGATTCTGGCATATAGGCGAAGACCACAGAACAGTCGTCGGTTGGAAAGAAGGCAGGGTCGGAAAGAGCGCGACGGAAAGCCTCGGCAATGACACCTTGTCTGAATCCCTGTGGTGTCTGCACATTTCTCAAGCTGCTTCTCTTTGGTATTCTGCATATTCTTCCTTCGCTATCCACCTCAACAATAGTGTCTGTGGCAGGAACAGCCGCTTCCACGGCATCGTATGTCTGCAAAGCGTCAAGGCAGTCGTTTATTATTATATCGGTAACGAGTGGGCGCACACAATCATGGAAGAGTAGCAGGTCGTTGCTATCTTTGTAAACCTTCAGTGCAGCAAGTGAGGAATGGTAACGTTCCTTTCCGCCAGAGAGTATATGCTTCACCTTCGTGTAGTTGTTTCGGTTTACCATATCGTGCATTTCAAGAAGAAAGTCATTTCGGCAGACAATGGCAATCTCGTCTATGCGACTATTTCTATGGAAAGCCTCTATAGTATGCTCTATGACCATCTTTCCCGCTATGGAAAGAAACTGCTTGGGACGCTCACCACCAAGTCGGGTACCGGAACCTCCGGCAAGGATTATTGCTATGTTCATTGTTTTTTCTAGCGTTAGGTTATTGTTGTTATTGTCGTTTGAAAGGGCTTTCTCCATATATATTATGTGAGTGCTTGCCCTGTGTCATCATATTTGTTTTATTAACATCTTTTAATTATCACTTACGTAAGGAGAAGAAAGAATATTGTAATTTTGCACTCGAAAAATGCATTAATATCTTATGACTTCAATATCAGTAAAGCGAAACTTATATAAGCTCACAATGCCGATTTTCATTGATATCGCATTGGTGATGATGCTTGGTGCAGTGGATACGGTTATGCTGTCGCGCTTCAGCGATGATGCTGTTGCTGCGGTGGGGTTAGACAACCAGCTGATGTCTTTCGTATTCCTTATCTATCAGTTTGTCTCTATGGGTGCCGCCATACTCTGTGCACAGTATTATGGTGCTGGATTCCGCAGTCGTTTCATACAGATTGTGGGCATTGCCCTTGCTGTAAACCTTTTGTTAGGAATGGCAATAAGTGCAATGCTTTTTTTCTGGGCAGAACCATTGCTGACAGCCTTCGGACTTAGAGAGAACCTAATGGCAGACGGCGCATCATATCTGAAGATTACGGGAGCTTTGTCTTTTTTTCAAGCTTTGTCGCTCACGTTCAGTGCTGTGCTTCGCTCAACAGGTAAGACAATATATCCGATGCTAACAACCGTTGTGGTGAACATCATCAATATTCTTGGAAACTATGCTCTTATCTTCGGACATTGGGGAATGCCTGCAATGGGAGTTGAGGGTGCGGCATGCGCTACAGCAGGAAGCCGAATAATCTCCATGATTTTGCTCTCTTGCTTCATTCCTTCTCTGTGGCCCTCAGGATTGAAGGCGACAGAAGAGCAACGAAAGCGATTGGCAAGGGTGAAGGCAAAGGTTGTGGGCAAGAAGAATGCACTGAAGGGCTATTTCCGTCCTTTCCCTCGACAGGAACTTAAGAACCTCTTCCGTATCGGCATACCTGCCATGAGCGAGGAGATGTCTTACAGTCTCTCACAGATTGTTATCACGTTCTTTATCAATCAGATAAGTACTGAGGCACTAACCACCAAAGTATATTGTACCACTATCATTGTCTTCGTGATTCTCTTCAGCACGAGTATTGTGCAGGGAGGTGATATTATTGTTGGACATTATATCGGACAATTACGCTATCGAGCAGCATACTTCCTTGGAAACTACGTGTTCAGAGTGGCAATCACACTGACACTTATCGTAGCCACACTGTTGGTGTTTGGCGGACAGTTCATACTCAGATTCCTTACCGACAATGAGGAGATTATCAGGATGGGAATGTGGATATTCGTAATCGACTGGTTCCTCGACATCGGAAGAGTGAAGAACATCTTTGCCTGCGGAACGCTAAGAGCTACTGGAGATGCCATCTATCCAGTGATTGTCGGAGTTCTCTCGCAATGGATTATTGCTGTGGGTGTGGCATGGTTTGTGGGCATACACCTTGGATTCGGACTCTTAGGAATGTGGGCGGCATTCTGTCTGGACGAGAACCTCAGGGGAGTGATACTCATGAGGCGATGGCACTCTCAGAAATGGAGAGGAAAATCATTCACGGCAAAGTTGTGATAACCCATTTTTGGAAGAACACAAAGGATGCTGGTATACATGATTGCAATGTTCCTGCATGGCGGTCGCAATATATATTTCGACCACTACAGTTTATCTCCATACATCAAATCACCAGCATCTCCCAAACCAGGAACAATATATTTATGTTCGTTTAGCAAAGGGTCTATGCAACAACAATAGAGAGAGATATCATTGTCTGGAAATGCTTTCTCAAGATACTCCACTCCTTCACGAGATGCAATCACACTCGCCATTATCAGACGCTTAGGAGTTCCCTTCGTGAGCAAAGCCTTGTATGCCAGTTCCATACTGCCTCCAGTGGCAAGCATAGGGTCTGCAATTATCAACGTCTTACCAGTGAGCTCTGGAGAGGCTATATATTCTATCTTTATTCCGATTTTTGTTGCATCACGGTCTTCATAATAACGGTAAGCGGAAACAAAAGCATTTTCTGCTTCATCGAAAATCTCAAGAAAGCCCTGGTGTAGGGGGAGTCCGGCACGAAACACTGTTGCCAGAACAATGTTTTCTGACGGTATATCTACTGCTGCTACATCTAAGGGAGTCTTGACGGTTTCTGTTCTATATTCCAAAGACTTGCTTATCTCGTATGCCATACAATAACCTATGCGAACAATATTCTGACGAAAGCGCATGCGGTCTTTCTGTAACTCGACATCACGCAGTTCACCAACATACTTATTGATGATACTTTTACTCTTTGAGAAATCAACCACCTTCATAGATTCTTGATTTATGTTATTAAAAATATTATTTTGCCGCAAAGTTAGCAAAATTATTTTAAAATGACACACGTTCTTGACAGATATTCCAAATATTTTCGTAATTTTGCACATAGCTAAGGATTGGGGCATACAATGTATGCAAAACAGGCTGAAAAAAATAGGTTATTACAAAAACTAAAGCATAATATAAACTCTTTATAAAAAATACAAAAATATGGCAAATTTGGATTTGACTAAGTATGGCATCACTGGCTCTACAGTGATTGCACACAATCCTTCATACGAGCAGTTGTTCGAGGAGGAGACAAAGGCAGGCCTCGAAGGCTTCGAGGTAGGTAAGAACACAGAGCTTAACGCAGTAAACGTTATGACAGGTATCTATACTGGCCGTTCTCCTAAGGACAAGTACATCGTAATGGACGAGAACTCAAAGAACACAGTATGGTGGACTTCTGAGGAATACAAGAACGACAACCACCCAATGTCAGAAGAGGTTTGGGCTACAGTAAAAGACCTCGCCGTTAAGGAACTCTGTAACAAGAACCTTTACGTTGTTGACGCTTTCTGCGGTGCAAACAAGGATACACGTATGTCTGTTCGCTTCATCGTTGAGGTTGCATGGCAGGCACACTTCGTAACAAACATGTTCATCCAGCCAACAGCTGAGGAGCTTGCAAACTTCGAGCCAAACTTCGTTATCTACAATGCTTCTAAGGCAAAGGTAGAGAACTACAAGGAGCTCGGTCTCAACTCTGAGACTTGTGTTGCTTTCAACGTAACAAGCCGCGAGCAGGTTATCATCAACACATGGTATGGTGGCGAGATGAAGAAGGGTATGTTCTCTATGATGAACTACTACCTCCCTCTCAAGGGCATCGCTTCTATGCACTGCTCTGCTAACTGCGACATGAACGGTGAGAACACAGCAATCTTCTTCGGACTCTCTGGAACAGGAAAGACAACTCTCTCTACCGACCCTAAGCGCCGCCTTATTGGTGACGACGAGCACGGATGGGACGACAATGGTGTCTTCAACTTCGAGGGTGGATGCTATGCAAAGGTTATTGGTCTCTCTAAGGAGCACGAGCCTGACATCTACGGTGCTATCAAGCGTAACGCTCTTCTTGAGAACGTAACTGTTGCTGAGGACGGAACAATCGACTTCAACGACAAGTCTGTAACAGAGAACACACGTGTTTCTTACCCAATCAACCACATCAACAACATCCAGCCAGGTTCTTCTGCTCCTGCAGCAAAGAACGTTATCTTCCTTTCTGCTGATGCATTCGGTGTGCTCCCTCCTGTTTCTATCCTGACACCTGCTCAGACACAGTACTACTTCCTCTCTGGATTCACAGCAAAGCTCGCTGGTACAGAGCGCGGAATCACTGAGCCTACTCCAACATTCTCTGCTTGCTTCGGTCAGGCATTCCTTGAGCTCCACCCAACAAAGTATGCTGAGGAGCTCGTAAAGAAGATGGAGAAGTCTGGTGCTAAGGCATACCTCGTAAACACAGGATGGAACGGAACTGGAAAGCGTATCTCTATTCCTGATACACGCGGTATCATCGATGCTATCCTTGATGGCTCTATCCTCAAGGCAGAGACAAAGAAGATCCCTATGTTCGACTTCGAGGTTCCTACCTCTCTCCCTAACGTGAACCCAGCTATCCTCGACCCACGCGACACTTACAAGTGCGCATGCCAGTGGGAGGAGAAGGCAAAGGATCTCGCTGCACGCTTCATCAAGAACTTTGCGAAGTACACAACAAACGAGGCTGGTAAGGCTCTCGTAGCTGCAGGTCCACAGCTCTAATCGAATTCTTCGATCAAGGAAAATGTGAATTTTTCACATAAGCAATAAAAATAAGAGGGTGTGTCGTTTTTCGGCATGCCCTCTTTTTTCACATCTTTTCTTTGGTATAGAAAAGTATTTATTGTTGTCTGCTAAATTTCAACCTCAGTAGCATTAGCAACTGCACATGTAAGCTCCATAAAAAATAAATGGGCTGACTCTTGCATGAAGTGCCAGCCCTTTATGGTAAATTATGTAGTCGAGCCAAACATAATTTCCAAAGTGTATTTTGATTTGAGATTACTTTACCTCCCAGATATCGTTTGTTTCAAGAAGTTCTGCGAAAGAGTGATATTTCTTTGCTGCCTTAACCTCTTCAATCTGAGCAGTGACAGAATCATCGTAGGTAGGAGCTTCAACATCACGGATAACACCAAGAGCGACAGGGAATCCGTCACCATTTCCCATGAGGGCAAGCTTTAGCTGAAGAGTGTTGTCTTCACAATGGGCATCGTGAACAAGGATGTCGTTCTCTGTTATGCCGTTCTCGCCAATGCGTACAATCTTAAGTCCAAAGCCCTCCTGAACAAGTCCAAACTCACGGTCCTTGCCGAAGATGAGCGGTTTGCCGTGCTCAACATAAATAGCGTTCTCAGCACGTCCTGCATTTGTGTAAACCGACTGGTGGGTACCGTCGTTGAAGATAACACAGTTCTGGAGAACCTCTGTCACGCTGGCACCTTTATGGTTGTAGGCTGCCTTCAGAACCTCAACAGTGTGCTTGCCGTCTGTCGCTACTGTACGAGCGAAGAAATGTCCACGTGCGCCAAAGCAGAGTTCAGCAGGGCGGAAAGGATCTTCTACAGTACCGTAAGGAGATGACTTACTGACAAATCCACGTGGGGATGTAGGTGAATACTGCCCCTTTGTAAGACCGTAGATACGGTTGTTGAGGAGTATCATGTTAAGATTGATATTTCGACGATTGGCATGGATGAAATGATTGCCTCCGATAGCAAGTCCGTCACCATCACCTGAAACCTGCCAAACGGTAAGGTTTGGATTGGCAACCTTACAGCCAGTGGCAATGGCTGCTGCACGTCCGTGAATTGTGTTCATGCCATAGGTAGCCATATAGTGTGGAAGACGACTTGAACAGCCGATACCAGAAATCACTGCTGTATTCCATGGCGCTACGCCAATCTCTGCCATCGCTTTATGTAGAGAGGCGAGGAAGAAGTGATCGCCACAACCTGGACACCAACGTGGCTGCCCTTTCTTGAAATCTGAAGCGCTCCACTTTGTCTCCACTTCTGGGGAAGAAATATTTGTATTGCTCGTTGTATTCATTTTTCAAATATTTATTAATGGTTATTGATTATCTGCAGAATTTCCTCCTTTCTTCATGCAACGTACTTAATAGTTTGGAGAATCTTTTTTTGAAGAGTGTGAAACATGAAGAACCGTGATAGGGAAACCCAGGAAGCAGAATTGTTTATTCCTTTCCTGAAGGAGAGGTGATGAGTGGAGTAAATGCCGCTACAAGTTCACTGACAACAAACGGCTGACCCTTTACTTGATTGAACTGAGCAGGAACAAAGCCATCGACCTTCATTCTCAACCACCCTGCAAGTTGTCCCATATTCTGCTCTGCGACAACAACCTTCGGATACTTCTTTAGCACCTCGGCAGTGTTCTTTGGAAGAGGATTGATATACTTGAAATGTGTCTGAGCAACCTTCATGCCCTTTGTGCGCATCTCTTCCATCGCAGCACGGAGATGACCGTAAGTACCGCCGAAGCCAACGATAAGAAGTTCTGCATCGTCAACATCGCCAATTACCTCAAGGTCTGGAACCTCAATATTATCTATCTTCTGCTGACGCTTGCGAGTCATGAGGTCATGGTTCTCAGGGTTTGTTGAGATAGCACCTGTCTTGTCGTCCTTCTCAAGACCACCAAGGATATGTTCGAAGCCCTCACGACCAGGAACAGCCCAATAGCGAGTACCATTCTCGGCACGCATGTAAGGAGTCCAACTGCCCTTCAGCTCTTCTGGTACGTATGGAGGATTGATGTCTGCCATACCATTAAGATCTGGGAGGCGGAATGCACCTGAACCGTTTGCTACATAAGCATCTGTAAGAAGAATTACAGGTGTCATGTGTTCCAAAGCTATCTTTGAAGCTTCATAGGCAGAATAGAAACAGTCGGTAGGAGAGGTTGCTGCCATTACTGGCATTGGAGATTCTCCGTTACGTCCGAAGAGGGCCTGAAGAAGGTCTGTCTGCTCTGATTTTGTTGGAAGACCAGTAGCAGGGCCTCCACGCTGTACGTCGAGCACTACAAGTGGCAACTCCATGATAACAGCAAGGTTCATTGCCTCGGACTTCAGGCAGATACCAGGACCAGAGGTAGAGGTAACAGCGAGAGCTCCAGCAAAAGCGGCACCTACAGAAGATGCGCATCCTGCAATCTCATCCTCACACTGAACGGTGGTTACACCGAGTGACTTGTGCTTAGAAAGCTCATGGAGCACGTCGGTAGCAGGAGTGATAGGATAGGAACCGAGATATAACTTGAGTCCTGCCTTCTCTGCAGCTGCTATGAAACCGTAGGCAGTTGCCTTGTTTCCTGTGATGTCCATATATCTTCCAGGCACCTTTTCTTTTGTTTCAATGCGATAGACATTTGTGGCATTGGAGTGGGTGTTGTGACCGTAGTCGTAACCCGCCTGAATAACCTTTATGTTTGCTTCTGCAATGGCTGGCTTCTTTGCGAACTTGTCCTTAAGGAAGTTTGCCACAAGGTCAAGGTCACGACTGAAGAGCCAGCAAACAAGACCGAGGGCGAACATATTGCGGCACTTCAGCATTGCTTTGTTGTCCATACCAGAATCTGCCAAGGCATCCTTCACCATTTGGGTGATAGGACATGCAATAACACGGTCTGGGTCGATGCCCATTTCTCCAAGATAATCTGGAGTAGCGAACTTTGCCTTTTCAAGGTCTTTTGGTCCGAAGGAGTCGGTATCTATAATAATGGTGGCCTGTGGTTTTGCATACTTATACTGAGTTTTCAGAGCGGCTGCATTCATTGCCACAAGGACGTCACAAAGGTCACCAGGGGTGTAAACCTGCCCCTCTCCAATGTGTACCTGAAAACCAGAAACACCGGTAAGAGAACCTTGCGGGGCACGGATATCTGCTGGATAGTCAGGGAAAGTGCTGATACCGTTTCCTACCGTAGCAGATACGGTAGAGAAGATGTTGCCTGCGAGCTGCATGCCATCACCTGAGTCGCCAGAGAAACGTACAACAACGTCTGCGACTTCTTTAATCTCCAAATTTTCTGTCATAATGCTATGTTTTTACTTTTATTCATTTCGATATGTAAAAAGCTTGAATGATTTGGTTGCAAAATTACAGATTATGTTCCAAATATCCAAGCTTTTTGTAGTTATTTATTTTAGAATCAAGAATAAACCCATGATTTATCTTGCTGCACTTGATATAAAGCAATTTTCAAGAGTTCTCGTACTTGATTTCTTGCACTGAGATTAAATCAATTCTTGTAAGGAATCCTTAGCCCTTCATATTCTCTATCCACTTGCGAGCATTTACGAATGCCTCATGCCATGGAGTAACAGCATCGGTGAGGCGACGCTCTTCTGGGTAGTAGCCACATTGCCAAGGGAACTGTGTACGCTCTGGGTGAGGCATGATGGCAAGATGGCGTCCATCAGCACTTGCTATGGCTGCCACATCGTAGTCAGAGCCATTAGGGTTTGCTGGATACTCGTGGTGGTTGTACTTCGCAACAATATTGTATTCTGATTCAGCAAGTGGAAGACGGAATTTTCCTTCTCCGTGTGCAACCCAACAGCCAATCTTCTCTCCTGATAGCGAACCAAACATCACGCTGTCGTTCTGAGGAATTGTAAGCGTTACGAATGCTGACTCGAACTTATGAGAGTCGTTATGCAGCATCTGGGCATAGTTGCGAGCATTTGTAGATGACTGAGTGTTATTAAGCAATCCCAGTTCCACCATCAACTGGCAACCGTTGCAGACACCAAGCGAAAGGGTATCCTTGCGAGCATAGAAACGGTCGAGTGCCTCCTTTGCCTTCGGATTGAAAAGGAATGCACCTGCCCAACCTTTTGCAGAACCAAGGACGTCGGAATTAGAGAATCCTCCGCAGAAAGCGACGAGGTTTACATCTTCAAGTGTTTCTCGACCGTTAATAAGGTCGGTCATGGTTACGTCTCTTACGTCAAATCCTGCCATGTAGAAAGAGTAAGCCATCTCACGCTCTGAGTTTGTTCCCTTTTCACGGATAATGGCAGCAATAGGGCGTGCACCTTCTGGGCGTGGAGTAACAGTAAGAGGTTGTCCCTTCACTGACCATTCAACCGGAATGCTCTTGTAGTTCTCGTAACGCTCGCAAGCCTTTCCATTGAAGCTCTGTCTGCGGTCAAGGAGGTATGATGTCTTATACCATACATTGCGAAGGTCATCAATATTGAACACAAAGGTCATATCACGATCTGCAATCTTTGCGTTTGGAACCTGTGCATTAGAGATGTTCTTCACAATTGTGACTGTGCGTTCAGAGACAGGAACACCAATCTTGGCATATCCTACTCCGGCATCTTCCAGAATCTTCTTTGCACGATTTGCATTTTCGTCGCTAACCTGAATTATTACACCTGGGTTCTCTGCAAAGAGTATCTTGATGATATCGGTCTCAACAATCTTGTCGAAGTTAAGGAGCATACCACCTGTTGTGTTTGCAAAGCACATCTCAAGGAGGGTGGTGATCATACCACCAGCAGAGATATCGTGACCTGCAAGAATGAGTCCCTCATCAACGAGTTTCTGGATAGCCATGAAAGCATCACGGAAATATTCTGGATTCTTTACCGTAGGAACATCAGAACCTACCTTACCTTGAGACTGAGCGAATGCAGAGCCTCCTAATTGGAATTGGTCGAAAGAGAAGTCAATATGGTAAAGGCGGCTCTTAGCAACATTCTTCATGACAGGAGAAACAATCTTACGGATGTTTGACACCTCACCGCCTGCAGAAACAATCACGGTTCCAGGAGCGATGATCTTCTTTCCATCAGGATATTTCTGAGTCATTGAAAGAGAGTCCTTTCCGGTAGGTACGTTTATCTGAAGCTCGCAGCAGAAGTCAGAGAGTGCCTTTACTGCGGTGTAAAGACGGGCATCCTCACCTTCTTGAGCACGACAAGGCCACATCCAGTTTGCAGAGAGAGAGATGCTGTCCATGCCATCTGCAAGTGGAGCCCACACAAGGTTTGTAAGTGATTCTGCTACAGAAAGCACTGAACCAGCTGCAGGATCTGCCAAGGCTGCTTGAGGAGCATGTCCTATAGAGGTTGCTATTCCTTTCTCGCCCTGATAGTCAAGAGCTACTGCTCCACAGTCAGAGAGCGGCAATTGCAGTTCTCCCTGGCATTGCTGGCGTGCTACACGTCCAGTCACGCAACGGTCCACCTTGTTTGTCAGCCAATCCTTACAAGCGACAGCCTCCAGTTGAAGAACATCTTCGAGATACTTAGAGAGTTGTTCGTTAAGAGTGGTGTTCTTCTCTACCCCAGAGAGGTTGTATGTGACAACATCGTATTTTCTCTCTACGGTTTTATCGACCATATAGGTCTTAGGAGAAGAACCGAACATCTGTTCAACTGCAAGGTCGAAAGGACGCACGCCATCTGCCTGCTCGAAAGCAAAGCGATGATCTCCGGTTGTCTCACCGACTGTGTACATTGGAGCTCGCTCACGATCTGCAATCTTCTGTACATGTTCTATCGCGCTTTCGTCAATGAGAAGTCCCATACGTTCCTGACTCTCATTGGCGATGATTTCCTTTGCAGAGAGTGTCTTGTCGCCAATTGGTAGCTTGTCCATGTGGATAAGTCCTCCGCACTCCTCAACAAGTTCTGAAAGGCAGTTTACGTGTCCAGCAGAACCATGGTCGTGGATAGAGACGATAGGATTGTTCTCTTCCTCACCGAGTGCGCGAACAACATTGTATGCACGCTTCTGCATTTCTGGATTTGCACGCTGAACAGCATTGAGCTCAATGCCGCTGGAGTATCTGCCTGTCTCTACAGAGGAAACGGAACCACCTCCTAGTCCGATGCGGTAGTTATCGCCACCCATCACTACGACCTTGTTTCCTGGCTGAGGCTCACCCTTTAGACAGTCGCGCTGAATACCATAGCCGACACCACCAGCAAGCATGATTACCTTGTCGTAAGCATACTCCTCCTCACGTTCCTGATGCTCGAAAGTAAGCACAGAACCGCAGATAAGAGGTTGTCCAAACTTGTTGCCGAAGTCAGAAGCACCATTAGATGCCTTGATAAGAATCTGCTCTGGGCTTTGGTAGAGCCACTTACGTATAGGCAGAATCTTCTCCCAAGGCTGACAGTCAGCTTCGTTGCTCCATGCTGGTGTATTTGCTGGAATGTTCGGATTTGGAACATCGTTAGCATTCTTACGAGGATAGGATGTCATATAGACAGCCGTTCCTGCAATTGGCCAAGAGCCAGTTCCACCTCCCATACGGTCTCTAATCTCTCCTCCCGTACCTGTTGCTGCGCCATTGAAAGGCTCTACGGTTGTTGGGAAGTTATGTGTTTCTGCCTTCAGTGAGATAACAGACTTGATTTTCTTTATCTGATAAAGGTCTGGCTGTGAATGGTCGGCAGGAGAGAACTGTTCAATCTCTGGACCTTCAGAGAATGCCACATTATCTTTGTATGCAGAGAGAATCTTATTTGGATTCTCTTGAGTTGTCTTCTTTATCATCTGGAAAAGGCTTGACTCCTTCTCCTCCCCATCAATAATGAATGTGCCTCCGAATATCTTGTGGCGGCAGTGCTCAGAGTTTATCTGTGCAAAACCAAAAATCTCAGAATCGGTGAGAGGGCGCTGAAGCTGCTCTTCTACCTTGTGGAGATACTCCATCTCTTCCTTTGACAAGGCGAGGCCTTCTTCCTCGTTGTACTTCTCAAGGTTCTCAACATGCTTTATGCTCTCTGGTTGGATGTTCACAGTGAAGATATCCTGATTCAATCCGTTGTACATTCTTTGGAGCATAGCGTCATGTTCGGCATCTTGTGTATCTACAGGGAAGTACTCCTCAATACGCAAAATGCCCTTGAGACCCATGTTTTGTGTAATCTCAACGGCATTCGTACTCCATGGAGTAATCATCTCTCGTCTTGGACCTACATAGTAGCCCTCCAGCTTTTCTGTGTTCAAAAGCTGGGCATTGTCGTAAAGCCATGACAGTTCTTTAACTTCGTGTTCCGCAGGTGTATGGTCTATCTGCGTAGCAATTATGCTTTTTGATGGTGTTTGAAAGAATAGTACCATTCTGTTTATTTTTTTGATTATGAATCGATTTTTGAAATATTCAACATACCGTCTGCAAAGTTAATAAATTCCTTTCAATTAACATAATATTTTCTACCAATTTTTATGTCTTTTTCTTTTTTTTCTTTATATCTAAGAATTATCGGAAAGAAAAAAAGCCCATTCCGTGATTATATGCTCACGGAACAGACTTTTTTATATATTTCTTTCTTTTCTGCATCTATAAGTTGCTTACAAATGCAGGAAGATTTTCCTTCTTTACAGTGCAAGTATAAACCTCTTATGCCGTTGCTGCAGCGAAGATAGCTTCGTAGATACAACTTGCAATACCAAAGAGGAGAATACCGGCAGTGCAGATTGTCAGCACGAGGCGTGTGTTGCAGTCGCTACGGAATGTAGGAAGTGGGTTCTCGCTCTTGTTTACGTACATTGCCTTAACGATAAGGAGATAGTAGTAAAGAGATACCACTGTATTTACTAAGGCAATAAACATAATTACGTATGGCCACCAATTCCCGTCCTGTCCATTTACGGAAGCGAGGAACACGAAGAACTTAGAGAACATACCTGCAAAAGGAGGGATTCCACCGAGTGAGAAGAGTGCAAGTGTCATGAGGAATGACAGCTTCGGGTTGGTTCCGTAGAATCCGTTGTAGTCAGCAATCATTGTCTTTCCATCGTTATTCTGTTCTACTACAGAGATGATAGCAAAGACACTCATGTTTGCCACAATGTAAACGAGAACATAGTACATCAAAGCAGAGATGCTTGCCGCATAATTTGCTCCGATAACAGCCAGCATGATGTAACCTGCCTGTGAGATAGAAGAGAATGCCATGAATCTCTTCAACTCGCTCTGGCGTATTGCCATGAGGTTAGCAACTGTTATTGAGAGAACAATGAGGAAATACATCATCACCTCCCATTGAGCCGTCATAGGCCCAAAGACCTTTATGAGGATGGTTGCAAGAGTAAATGAAGCCGCTCCTTTTGAGATTACGCTGAGGTAGCCAGTGACAGTGGTTGGAGCTCCCTGATAGGTATCTGCTGTCCAGAGGTGGAAAGGTACGAGGGAAATCTTGAAACCGAGTCCTGCAATAAAGAACACCATGCCGCAGATTGTCATTGGAGTTGCGGTGAGAGCAGCTGTGAAGTCGGTAAAATAGAGAGTGCCAACGGCTCCATATAGGAGTGATATTCCATAGAGCATCACACCGCTTGAGAATGTTGCGGTAAGGATGAACTTTGCCGCAGCCTCCGCAGCTTCTTTACGCCATTTGTCAAGAGCCACCATACATGCGAGAGGCACACTGGCTGTTTCGAGTCCGAGGAAGAACATCAAGAATGATCCTGCACTCATCATCATGAACATACCAAGGAGAGTAGAGATGGTAAGCATATAGAACTCTCCCTCTATTATCTTTGTCTCTGCATTTGACAGCCATCTCTTGCTCTGCAGCACAACGATAAATGTTCCTGCACAGAGTATTGCCTTCATCATTGCATTTGCTGGAGTAGCGATATACGCACCTCCGAACAGTTCTTCTGTTCCATTTGATGTGAGTAGAGTAGCTGCAGCTGCTGCAATAAGCATAATGCTTACCAATGGGTTGAACCATTTACGCTCGCTATTGCCGTGGCTTGCAAAGTCAGCAATGAATGTTATTATAAGTATGGCTACGAGCAATGCCTCGGGAACCATATTAAAAAACTGTATATAATTCATTTGTTTTATCTTTTACAAGTTTACGACATTAAGGATATTGAATACAGCACCGTCAATCACGTTGCTTGCCCAGAGAGGGAAAGAGCCGAGGGCAGCAACACAGAAAATGAGGCATGCCACAGTGAATCGTTCGTCCCAGGTTGCATCGGTGAGAGTTTCATAATGAGGGTCAGCAACTTTCTCGAAGAGAATGAATCCTACGGTACGGAGTATGTAAACAGCAGTCACAACAATTGATGTACAAGCGATTATTGTACAGCAGCGATGGAAGGTGTCTGCATTCTCGAAAGAGCCCACGAAAATGGTCATCTCTGCAATGAATCCAGAGAATCCAGGAAGACCGAGGTTTGCAAGACCTGCAATCACATAACCCACAGAGAGGAAAGGCATTATCTTCATCAAACCGCCTAACTTACGGATATCACGTGTGTGTGTACGACCGTAGATCATACCGATGAGGGCGAAGAAGAGTGCAGTCATCAAACCGTGTGAAAGCATCTGCAGGATAGCACCTGTGCATGAAGTCTTTGTCATCATGAGCAGTGCGAAAAGCACAAGACCACAGTGTGAAACAGAAGAGTAAGCGTTGATGAACTTCAAGTCTGTCTGCACACATGCAGAGAATGCACCATAAACAACAGAGATGGTTGTGAGGATAAGGAATATCCAAGCAAGGTCGTTAGCAGCCTCTGGGAGAAGGTACATAGCAATACGGAAGCATCCGTAACCTCCAAGTTTCATGAGCACACCAGCGTGGAGCATGGAAACAGAGGTTGGTGCACAACCGTGACCGATTGGAGACCATGTGTGGAATGGGAAGAGGGCACCGAGCACACCGAATCCGATGAAGACGAATGGGAAGAGAATATTCTGTACGTCAGCTGGAATCATGTTGTTGTGTGCAATCTCGAGTATGTTCATCGTTGTGGCACCATTATAGAAATAAATGCCCACAAGTCCGAGAATGATCAGTGCTGAGCCACCCATAAGCATAAGGGTCAGCTTCATGGCAGCATATTCCTTGTTTCCAGAACCCCAATATCCGATGAGGAGGTACATAGGAATAAGAGCAACCTCATAGAACATGAACATTGTGAAGAGGTCGATGGAGATAAAGAATCCATACACACCGGTTGAGAGGAGTGTAAACCAAAGGAAGAACTCCTTTGGCATGTTCTTCAACTGCCATGTGGCGAAAGTGCCTGTAAACACAATGATGCTTGAAAGAAGGAGCATAACGACAGAGATGCCGTCAACACCTACTGCAAGCGCAATATTCAGCGAAGGGAACCATTCGTGTGATGCCTGCAACAGCATTTCTGCTGTATTGCCTGCTGCTCTCTCGCCGATGAAATAAACGGTAAGCCATGCAGAGAGCACGAGCAATGCCGTAGCTCCTGTCACCATGACACCACGCACTTGATTGACATTTCTCGCGGCCCAAAGTCCGAGCAATGTCAGAAGTGGTATTATTACGAATAATGATAGTATATTCATCTTATTATCATTTCATGAACTGCTGTTCACGGAAAGCAGATTTCTGTTTTTTTGCTTCTCAGATCAGCAGCAATTCATTGTTTATTCTTATTTCTTACTTTTTTATATTGCCAAGAGAACAAGTGTCAGTGCAACGGCACCTGTTATGAACCAAACTGCATAGTTGCGGACATCGCCCGACTGCCAGTTGCGGATGCTTTCTCCACCCTCGTTGGCTCCCCAAGCAGTAAAGTCAATGAATCCGTTGATAATCTTCTCATCAATCCATGCCACTGGCTTTGAAACGAAGCGGAAGAGAATCTTATGAGTCACGAACATATATACCTCGTCCATGTAGAAACGCTTGTAAGCCCATCGATGGAGACGAGGAGCAGCAGCATACATCTTGTCTGCTATTGGTTGCTTCTCACCCTTGAAGATATATGTTGCAAGAGCAATGGCAACAATTGCTATTACTGTTGAGATAGCTGCTATCTGAAGGTTGAAGTGAACAGTGTACTTCGTACCAGCAGCACTTACCAAAGAACCGAAGCTTGCATTCTCCCAATCGAGGAAACCGCCAAGAGTAGTGAACACACCAACACCTACTGTTACGACACTCAGGAAAATGAGTGGGAAAGTCATGGTGATTGGAGCCTCGTGAGGAGTGTGATGAGCATGGAGTTCTTTGTTCTCTGTTCCCCAGAATATTCCGTAGTAGAGACGGAACATATAGAAGGCAGTCATTGCAGCAACACCTGTCATCCACCATCCGCAGATTGGAGAATATTCGAAGCATGCTGTGATGATCTCATCCTTTGAGCTAAAGCCAGAGAAGAATGGAATACCAGCTATGGCAAGACATGAAATAAGGAATGTTGCGTGAGTAATAGGCATGTATTTCTTCAGACCACCCATTGCAGACATCTCGTTTGAGTGAACAGCATGAATAATACATCCTGCACCGAGGAAGAGACATGCCTTAAACATTGCGTGTGTGAAGAGATGGAAGAGTGAAGCCATGTATCCAAGCTGTGCATGGTTGTCGAGCGGACCACCATGGTGGCTTGGCAGACAAACGCCAAGAGCAACCATCATGAACGCAATCTGAGAGATTGTGGAGAATGCGAGCACACGCTTGATATCACTCTGTGCACAAGCGATGGCAGCAGCATAGAATGCAGTAAACGCTCCAATCACCACGATGATATCCATTGCCTCTGGAGCATACTCAATCCAGATAGGGAAAAGTCGTGCAATCTGAATAACACCAGCCACAACCATGGTAGCAGCATGGATAAGAGCAGAAACAGGTGTTGGACCCTCCATAGCATCTGGCAACCAGATATGGAGTGGGAACATCGCAGACTTACCAGCACCACCTATGAACATCAGCACGAGAGCGGTAGGGAGAATAATGCCACCAGTAGCAGCAGCACGTGCAGCATCACATGTTGTGAATGCAGTCATTCCCTCTGCAACCATCACCTCAGAACCTGTGAACGAGAAGTTGAAAGAGCCAGTGTAGTAGCCAAAGATAAGGATACCCACAAGGAAGAACATATCCGCAAAACGTGTCACAATAAACGCCTTCTTAGAAGCGTGTACAGCAGCATGGAGAGGATAGTAAAATCCGATGAGGAGATATGAGCTAACACCCACGAGCTCCCAGAACATATACATCTGGAAGATGTTTGTCGCAAGCACGAGACCGAGCATGGACATTGTAAAGAGAGAAAGGAAGGCATAGTAGCGCTGGAAGCCCTTCTCGCCATGCATATATCCAAAAGAGTAGATATGCACCATCAGTGACACTGTAGAGATAACGATGAGCATCATTGCAGAGATTGGGTCGAGCAAGATGCCAAGGTCAAAATGCAGTGAACCGAGAGGAAGCCAAGTAAAGTTGTAAGGCACGAGGGTAGCAAGCGTACCGTCAGCCAGACGAGGCATGGTGAAATACTGGAAGGCAGCAATGTATGAAAGTACTGTAACCACACCAAGTGTGAGCGTACCAATCAGTCCGGCAGCCTTATGCGACCATGCGTATTTATTTCCTGCAAAATCCGGCAAACCTATTACCAGGAAGGAAAGCAGAGGCAGAAGAAGAATGCCTATTGTATAATCGAATCCCATTGTTTTGTTTTTATAGGTTTGACATTATTTCTTTAGATTCTTGATGGCGTCAACACTGTCAGACTTAAAGTGACGGTAGACGTTGAGTATGATAGCAATCGCTACAGCACTCTCAGCAGCACTCACACCAATAGAGAAGAGCGAGAAGAAGAATCCCTCCATCTCTCCTGGGTGGAGAAGGCGGTTGAAAGCAGCGAAGTTTAGGTCTACGGCATTGAGCACGAGCTCTATGGAGACGAGCATAGCGATAAGGTTGCGTCGTGTCACGAAACCGAATACTCCGATAAAGAACAATATCGCACTGAGTACGAAGAAATATTCTACTGGTACCATAATTATTTTTCCTCCTTATGATTACGTGAAACAACGAGACCTCCTATGATACATGCCAAGAGGAAGAGAGAGATAAACTCGAAAGGAAGCACATACTGATACTTCTCAGAGCCAACGAGAGCATCTCCAATCTTGTCCATTGCCACCTCCTGATCGGCTACCGTTGTGAACTTCTCGAAGAAATAGCTCTTCAACTGCACACCAATCACAGTAGCTGCACCAAAGAAAGCCACAAGAGCGCCAGCCACAAATCTCTTAACGTTCACCTTCTCCTTGAAGTTCTGGAGTTTTCTGCGTGAAACAAGCTGGATGGCGAAGATATAGATCATCGTCATGCCACCAGCATAGATGCTCAGCTGAGCAGCTCCAAGGTATGTATAGTCGAGAAGGAAATACATGCCTGCAATAGAGAAGAGCACGAAGAGCAGAGCGGTTACGGCACGCATGATGCGTGTGGTGAACACAGAGCAGAGGGCAGCAATAACGATCACTGTTGCCAGTATTGCGAAAACGATTGTATTTGCCATGTGTTATTTCTCCTCTTTCTTTACTTGTTCAACCTCTGCAGCCTTCTTTGATTCAGCAGCCTTGGCAGCCTCAGCCGCTTTGGCAGCAGCCTTCTTTGCGTTCTCAGCATACTGTGCCATCTCCTCGTCTGTTGGAGGAGTGTTCAGATGCTGCTTGAGGGCATTACGGTTGAATACTGCGTTTTCAAAATCTTTTACAAACTCGATAGCTCCCTGTGGACATGCGTTCACACAAAGCTGGCAGAACATACAGTCTCCGAGGTCGTACTGATAGTCCATGAGGAGCTTCTTTTTCTTTCCGTCCTCAGTGGTGATCATCTGCGACACGATGCTGATGCTGCCGTTTGGACATGCCTTTTCACAAAGTGTACATGCCGTACACTTGTTCTTCCCGGCTGCATCGACCGGCATCACGAGAGTACCGCGGTGACGCTCAGCGATATGCTGGGTCTTACGGTTCTCAGGATACTGTTCGGTAATCTTTCTTGTTGCATACTCACCCATGGTAATATCCATGCCGGTAAGCAATGTCTTGATACCTGCCAGAGCTCCGCCGAAATATGATTTTTTATTTGCCATTTGTTCGGGTTAATAGATATTCTGGGTTATTTGTCTTTCTTGATAGCCTCGTCAACTCCCACGAGACGCTGAGCCTCTCTGAAGTTGCTACGGAATTTGAGTGCTCTTACTGCTATGACAGCAATAACGATAGCGATAACAGCAGCCACAAGTATTCCAATACCAATATTTCCTGTCCATCCGAATGCCACACAGACAGTCATAAGGATAAGGTTAAAGAGTGCCACTGGCATCAGGTACTTCCATTCGAGGTTGAGAATCTGGTCGATTCTCAAACGTGGGAATGTCCACTTTATCCACATGAGAAGCCATACCATTGCAAATGCCTTGCCAAGGAACCATACGATACCTGGAATAAGGTCCATGACACTGTCAAAGGCAGCCACACCAATATGAATTGGACACCAGCCACCAAGGAACATGAGCGTAGTGACACCAGCCACAATGAACAGGTTCAGGAACTCTGCAAGGTAATAGAAGCCGAAGCCCATACCTGAATATTCTGTGTGGTAACCAGCCGTCAACTCCGACTCAGCCTCAGCGAGGTCGAAAGGACCGCGGTTTGCTTCTGCATTTCCTGCAATGAGGAAGATGAAGAAAGCGATGATGGCAGGCACATGTCCCTGGAAGATAAGCCATCCGAACGGACCACTCTGTGCCTCTACAATTCCGCTCACCTGCATGGTGCCTGTTAGAATGCAGGCTGTGATAAGACAGAGTCCGAGGGAGATTTCGTAAGAAATCATCTGCACTGCACCACGCATAGCGGAAATCACACCATACTTGTTGTTTGAAGACCATCCAGCAAGGAACACTCCGATCACTCCGATAGAAGAAACGGCAGTGTAAAGGAATATGCCTACGTTGAAGTCAAGGATTACGGCTCCATTGTTCCAAGGAAGGAAAGCGAATGCGCCCACAGAACCTACGATCACGAGCACTGGTGCGAGGGCGTAGAGCAGTTTGTCTGCCTTATCGACGCAGAAGATCTCCTTGATGAGCATCTTGAGAACGTCGGCAAATACCTGCAGCAGTCCCCAAGGACCTACTCGCATAGGACCCAAACGGCACTGGAAGTAAGCACATACCTTACGCTCCATGAAGATCAGTGCGATGGCGAGAAGTGCGTAGCCTACAATGATGAGCAGACCAACAATCACACACTCTATGAGCACTGTCAACCAGCTTGGGCAACCAACAACGTTCAGAAGGAGGTTGTCAAACCATGTCGTTACTATTGAAAAGTCAAACATTTTGTTTTCTTTTTACTATATTATATTATAAATAAGGTGTCAGGACTTCTTTTTTTGCATGTCCTGTTCACGTAAGGTATTCTTAGCGGTCGATATCAGGAATGATATAGTCAAGACCAGCACCAACGGCAATAAGGTCAGCAACCTTTGTGCCCTGAAGCATCTCGTCAAGGGCTGCAACAAGGGTGAGCGCCATTGGGCGAAGCTTCATGCGGTATGGAGACTTGTCGCCACGAGAGTCGAGATAAACGCCAAACTCACCACTCGTTCCCTCAACAGCGAAATACCACTGTCCCTCTGGGCACTTGATAATCGGCTTCTGCTTGATATAGTACTCACCTTCTGGAATATTGTCTATCAGCTGCTCAATGATTCTCAGCGACTGCTCTATTTCCTTCACACGAAGTTCGTAGCGGTCTTGAGCGTCACAGTTGTCGAGCACAACCTGTTCAAAGTCAACCTTGTCATAGACACCGTATGGGTATTTCTTGCGAATGTCGTTTGCCCACTGTGAAGCACGACCGTTAGAGCCAGAAATTCCGTAGTCGATACATTTCTCTTTTGAGAAACATCCCACACCTTCAAGACGCTGGTGGGTGATGACATTGTTTCCAAACACGTTCATGTACTCGTCAAGCTTCGGACGCAGATAAGCAATCAGATTCTTCACATTCTCCTGGAAATGCTCGTCAATGTCTGCCTGCAGACCACCAATACGGTAGTAGTTCTGGATAAGGCGACCACCAGTGGTCTCTTCCATTACGTTGAGAACATACTCACGGTCACGCATACAGAAGAGGAAGGCAGTGAGAGCACCAAGATCCTGAGCATAGCAACCGAGATAAAGCAGATGACCGTCAATACGCTGAAGCTCATCCATGATGGTGCGGATGATCTTGATGCGGTCGCTGAGTTTTACTCCGAGAGCCTCTTCAATGACTCCGCAGATAGCGTGACGGTTCATCATTGCCGAGAGATAGTTCAGACGATCGGTCATGGCGAGTGTCTGAGGGTAAGTCATTTCCTCAAACATCTTCTCTATGCCACGGTGAATATATCCGAGATGAGGATAAATCTTCTTTACTGTCTCACCGTCAAGGATTGTCTGAAGTCGCAGTACACCGTGTGTAGAAGGGTGCTGAGGACCAATATTCACAATGAAATCATCGTCTGTGAAGAGTGGTACGCGCTTCTCTATTACGTTTCCGTCCTTGTCGAGACTGTATTGTGTGGTGAACTCATCTTCCTTGTCGTCTTCAAGTGAATAACCTTCCTTTGCAACATAGTCCTTACGGAAAGGGTATCCCTCAAAGTCGTTGCGGAGGAAGAGACGACGCATATCTGGATGTCCAAGGAACTTTATTCCATAGAAATCGAAGACCTCACGCTCCAGCAAGTCAGCACATTTCCAAAGGTTGGAGACGGTGTAGATAACATCATGCTCACCCTTCTTCTCAGCGAGTGTTCTAACCGAGATTCTCTCGTGGGTGTCTGTATTCTCCATGATGTAGATACATCCGAGACCCTCCTCACCGAAGTCCTCACCAATTATTGTTACGAGATAATCGAAATGCTTCTCGTTTCGGAGTATTGCCATCTTTCCAGCAAACTCGTTGAAAGAATATTCTATATTGTTTAGTTTCATTTCGTCTTACCTCCTTATTTGAACGTATCGTTAATCTCTTTCTTGACAGCATTGACACAAGTGTCGGCAGCTGACTTCATCTCGTGGGCGAAATTCTTTGGAATATCCTTGATGACAAGAGGGGAAGGATTCTTCTCCTTGCGGTTCACGCCTCCGAAGAATTTCTCTACCTTTACCTTACGCTGAAGCTGCATCATACCGTAGAGAATTGCTTCCGGACGTGGAGGGCATCCTGGGATATACACATCAACAGGCATAAACTCGTCAATGCCTTTCACCACGTGATAGCTGTTCTTGAACGGACCGCCAGAGATGGCGCATCCACCTACTGCGATGACATACTTTGGTTCTGCCATCTCGTCGTAGAGACGTTTCAGAACAGGTGCCATCTTGTGAGTGATTGTTCCGGCACACATAATAAGGTCTGCCTGTCGTGGAGAGTTTCGTGTCACCTCAAAGCCAAAGCGAGCAAAGTCGTAACGTGCACATCCGCATGCCATAAACTCAATTCCACAGCATGAGGTTGCGAAGGTCAGCGACCAGAGTGAGTTGCTTCTGCCCCAGTTAATAAGCGAGTCGAGGTTTCCGAGCACCACATTCACACCACCCTCGTTGAGTTCATTGATGATAGACTCAAGGGTTTCGTTGTCTTTCCATTCCTCATATGGAATAGATTTGATAGAAGGCTTTCTTATTTCCATTCGAGCGCTCCTTTCCGCCATGCATATGCAAGGCCAAATACAAGTACCAGCATAAAAAATCCGATGCTGAACAATGCCATGGTACCAAAGTTCTTAACTACTACTGCCCATGGGTAGAGGAATACTGTCTCCACGTCGAACATAAGGAAGAGAATAGCAAAGAGGTAGTAACCAACGTGCATTGGCAGCCATGAACTGCCATGAGTAGGAATACCACACTCGAATGGTTCTCCCTTTACCTTGTTGTAGGTTCGTGGACCCAGCAGCTTTGCTGTCACATATGCTGCTACCACCAGGAAAATAGCCGTTATGATAACGGTGATAAACAAAGTGAAGTACATAAAAAAGTATTTGATTTGTAAATATTTTCAAAACCGCTTGCAAAGTTACAAAAAAATTCTTTAAACACCTAAAGAAGAGCGGTCTAAAATTCATATTTTTGAAATATTTTTTTAATAATGTTTTATTGACGAAAATCGTGCTTTCTGACAAATATTACACTTTTAATTCTTTTGCTCTATAAAATTGTTTCTTCTTATTTACATCAATAGAAAATTGTCTTGAAAAATTAAAAATATTGCGACAAAGTGATTACGTTATGATTCAATTTCTAAAAGGAAGAAAACGCACCGTTATTGTTAATTATGTATAAATATTTTGTTCAAGCCGTTCCATTTATGTACCTTTGTTTGGTTTTTTACCGTTGCATGTATCGACACACGGTTTTCTCAACCATTCACATTGAAGAAAAATACTAAAAAATAATCATAGATGAAAAAGACTCTTTTAACATTATTAGCTGTTTTCTCAGCACTGGCGATGAGTGCACAGATAACATTCACGCCAAGCATCAAGCAGACGGCACCTGACGAGGTGACCATAAGCTTCTCGGGAACAATCGCAAGTGGATGGCATGTCTATTCTCCTACGGAAAATAACGGTCCAACACCTGCCACTTTCAATGTCGACAAGATTCAAGGAGCAAAGCTCGTGGGAGGATTGAAGGCAAACAAGCCTGCAACAAAGAAATACGAGGATATGTTCGAAGCGGAGGTGAGCTATTACGAACATTCCGTTACGTTCTCACAGAAACTGAAGCTAACCGACAAGACATACAGTATTGAAGGCTTTTTCGAGTTCGGAGCTTGCAACGACGAGAGTTGCATGCCTCCTACTGCTGTTGATTTTAAGTATTCTGGAAAGGGTGTAGAAACAGTAGAAAAGGCTGACGCAAAGGCTCTTGAAGAAAAAGAAGAAACGGGAGAGGCTCCTGCAGAGCTTGCTGCTACCGATTCTCTGAAGAGCGATTCTGCAACAGTGGCTGCTACTGAAAACTCTCCTCTTGAAGGACTTTGGACTCCGGTTATTGACGAGCTAAACTCTTTCGGCTCTGGAGAGACAGATTCTGAGAATTCGCTTTGGAAGATATTCATTCTTGGTATTCTCGGTGGTTTCATTGCACTCCTTACACCTTGCGTGTGGCCTATTATCCCTATGACCGTAAGCTTCTTCCTAAAGCGTGCGAAAGACGACAAGAAGAAGGGTATTCGTGATGCTATCACATACGGTCTCTCCATCATTGTTATCTATCTCGTGCTTGGCTTAGCGGTAACATTACTCTTTGGAGCTTCTGCACTAAACGCATTGTCTACAAATGCGGTGTTCAATATCTTCTTCTTCCTCCTGCTCGTGGTCTTTGGTGCTTCGTTCCTTGGAGGCTTTGAAATCGTGCTCCCTTCAAAGTGGACAAATGCAGTTGACAGTAAGGCGTCTTCAACAACAGGACTCCTCAGCATCTTCCTCATGGCGTTTACGCTTGTGCTCGTAAGCTTCTCATGCACTGGTCCGATCATCGGCTTCTTGCTCGTTGAGATGGGAACATCTGGAAATATTGTGGGACCAGCAGTGGGAATGTTCGGATTCGCACTCGCTCTCGCTCTGCCATTCACTCTCTTCGCAATCTTCCCAACATGGCTGAAGTCGGCTCCAAAGTCTGGAAACTGGATGAACAACGTGAAGGTGACGCTCGGCTTCATAGAACTGGCATTCTCGCTGAAGTTCCTCTCTGTTGCCGACCTTGCTTACGGATGGGGAATACTCGACCGTGAAACTTTCCTCTCTCTCTGGATTGTGCTCTTTGCCATTCTCGGTTGCTACCTCATGGGCTGGGTGCGCTTCCCTCACGATGAGGACGAATGGGACGAGATGGGAGAGAAGATCATCAACCATCGCACTCCTGTAACGAAGTTCTTCATGGCTCTCTGCTCTTTCGCATTTGCTGTATATATGGTTCCTGGACTTTGGGGAGCTCCTTGCAAGGCAGTTTCTGCCTTCGCACCTCCTATGAACACTCAGGATTTCAACCTTGCAAAGACTGAGCACATAGAGCCACAGACACTTGACTATGAGGCTGGTATGAATATCGCGAAGACTACCGGGAAACCTGTTATGATTGATTTCACTGGCTTCGGATGTGTTAACTGTCGAAAGATGGAGGCTGCCGTTTGGACCGACGAGAGCGTGAAGAAGATCATCACTGAGGACTATGTTCTCATTCAGCTCTTCGTAGACGACAAGACTCCTCTCCCAGAGCCTATCGAGGTTGTGGAGAATGGACAGAATAGAAAACTTCGTACTGTAGGCGATAAGTGGAGCTACCTCCAGCGAACAAAATTCGGCAGCAATACTCAGCCGTTCTATGTTCTCCTCGACAACGAGGGGCATCCACTCAACACGTCTTATAGCTATGATGAGGATATCGCAAAATACCTTGATTTCCTCAACACTGGTCTGAAGAACTACAAGAAATAACAACACTTTCTTAAATGAAGAACGGAGTTTTCTCTTCGTTCTTCATTTTCATTCTTATCTATATCCCTAAAAAATATTTTCCTGAAATCTTTTTTCAATAATTATGATACCAGAATCAAAACGCAAACAGATAATTGCTCTCGTAAAGAGGGAGGTGGTGCCTGCAATGGGTTGTACAGAACCTGTTGCCGTTTCACTTTGTGTGGCAAAGGCGGTGGAGACACTTGGTAGACAACCAGAAACCATTGATGTTCAGCTGAGTGCGAACATGCTAAAAAATGCCATGGGAGTAGGAATACCGGGAACGGGAATGGTTGGCTTGCCTATTGCCATTGCCTTAGGAGCATTGGTTGGAAAGAGCGAATATATGCTTGAGGTTTTACGAGATGTCACTCCAGAGGCGGTGACTCGTGGCAAAGAGATGATTTCTGAGAATCGCATCTCTGTCTCGCTGAAAAATGGCGATTGCGACAAACTGTATATTGAGGTTCACGTGAAGTCGGGAGATTCAAATGCCGTTGCCATAATCTCTGGCGACCATACACATTTTGTTATGGTGGAGAAAAATGGAGAGGTGATTTTCTCCGATAACGCAAAGAGCGGGAATAATTCTGCAACAGAAGACGTTGCTCTCACTCTTCATGACGTCTACGACTTCTCAACAACTACACCTCTCGAAGAAATTGCTTTCATAAACGAGGCTGCAAAGCTGAACTCGGAGGCTTCTCGTCTCTCTCTTCTCGGAAACTACGGGCATGAGTTAGGCAAGACACTTAGTCGTCCACTCGGAAGGGGCATCATGGGAGAATCAATGTTCTCGCATATTCTCTCAGCAACAAGTGCTGCTTGCGATGCTCGTATGGCGGGAGCAAAGATTCCGGTGATGTCTAACTCTGGCTCTGGAAATCAGGGCATTGCTGCTACAATGCCTGTTGTGGTGTTCGGAAATGAGAACCACAATACAGAGGAGGAAATCACTCGTGCGCTCATGCTAAGTCATCTCACTGCCATTTATATCAAGCAGAGTCTCGGGCGTCTGTCTGCACTATGTGGTTGTGTGGTGGCATCTACTGGCTCCAGCTGTGGCATAACATACCTTATGGGTGGTTCTTACGAGCAGGTGGCTTATTCCGTAAAGAATATGATTGCTAATCTTGCAGGAATGGTGTGTGATGGTGCAAAGCCTTCATGTGCCTTGAAGGTTACAAGTGGTGTCTCTACTGCTGTTCTCTCTGCAATGCTTGCCGTTCAAAACAAGCATGTCTCTTCTATCGAGGGACTTATCGAAGAAGATGTAGACCGAAGCATTCACAACATGACTCGCATTGGCTCTGAGGGCATGAACGAGACCGACCGTATGGTTTTGGAGATTATGACAAACAAAAAATAATTTTGCACACATAACTCAAAAACATTTGGTTAACTATTATTTTCACACTATGAAAAAGATACTTATGTCATTCGTAATGGCTATCCTTGCCATTACCGTTTCCGCACAAGGTGTATACACAAAGAGTGTAACAAAAAAGGAGCAGAAGGCTGCGGAGAAATGGGTAAAGAAGGGTGAATGGAGAAACGGCTTCACGGCTGCCGCTCCTCACGAGTCGGTGAATCTTGCGGAGTTTCATAGTCAATACTCCAAGAACAAGGCTCAGTGGGATGCTATGTTCGAATGGTTAGCAAAGACCGACCTTCTTGCCATTCCAAAGGGTAAGCATCCTGTTCCTGGGACTTCGTTTGTTGCAAGTGTTGAGGACAGTGAGAATCAGGAACTCAGTAAGCGAAAGAGTGAAAGTCACTATAATCATATTGATTTTCAATATGTTGTAAAAGGAACAGAGCGGTTCGGCATCATAGAACATCTCTCCAGCAAAGAAAACTGTGAATACAAGCCAGACGTGATGCATTACGATTACGATAAATCCTTAACACGCTTCTACGATTCATCACCAAACAAGTTCTTCCTTTTCTTCCCAGACGACTGGCATATCGCAAAAGTGAAGACCGACAAGGCAGACCAAGCAATCCGTGTCATTGTCTTCAAGCTCGATTATGTTGAATAATAATCAGAAGGCTATACTGCTATGTCGAGACGGTAAACGTGAACAACAACATTGTGCACATAAAAGCTTCACAAGGTGTATGTAGCATATCGTGGTGTGGAGATGGTGGCATGCGATGAAATAGAGCAGAGCGCCAGCTGACACAATGATGCAATATAACACTTTTCGCTTACTTTCTGACTTCCTTAATGTTCCTGAGAATGCGACAAAATCAACCGACTCCTCCCCCTACCCTACAAATATTCAATTCATAGAAACAAAAAAATGAGCGACAAAGGAGCTTAAATGACAGTTTTTCTAAAGAATTTTCCTATGGACGTACGGGCTTAGCCGTATGGACGTACGGGCTAAAGGTCTATGGACGTACGTCCTAAGGATGTATGCACGTACGTCCATAGGTTGCTTGAACGTACGTCCAAAGAACAAGTGGGTAGAATTATTATCAGAATGTGGTTGAGGACGATAAAAAAGCGAGTTTCTGGTAGGTAAAAGAGCATTTTTTACTTTCAAAGCGCACACCATTCTTAAATATCATTATGCAAAGCAAAAACAACTTTTCTGTGACATCTTGCCTCCACACCATTTAAAGTGACCATGACCCTTTGTAAACAAATCGATTACCGTTTCATCAACGCTTGTTAGTCTTCCGTTTGCCTACCGTTTGTCTACTGTTAGTCTTCCGTTCGCTTACTGTTAGTTTAGTCTTTGCTTAGGTCCAGCCTTTCTTGATAGGCGAAGAGTATATGTACACCCACCACCTTTGATAATGAACATTTTTTGATGACACGAAGTGGATGTACACGATTTCTTAGCACCTGCAGCATCTCTCAATCTTGCAGGTGTGTTGTTTGGTCTCCTTGTCGTAGTTAATGCCTACGAGGAGGATGTCGCCAGTATATTCCGCTATTTGGGCTGGATATTCCTTACACTTGATTTGCTCTATGGCGGTGTGAACTGTGTGGTTGAATTTGAGCTCTATGATAAGTGCTGGCTTGGTGACGTTTCTGCGAGGAATCATCACAAGGTCGGCAAAGCCCTAGTCAGTGGCATGTTTACGATGGATGACGTACCCATTCCTTGCCCAGATATAGGCTACGGTGAGCACGCAGGCGAGCGAGTCCTCATCATTGTAAAAGAGAATGCTGGTGTTCTCATCGAGAGCAATATCGATTGCCTTTGCCACCGCCTGCTCGTTGCCTGCAATGGTGACATCAAGAAGGTTCTGAGAGTTTTCTATGGTTTTTGCCAGTAACTACCAGTAACCACCAATTACTTCAAGGGCATATAACCATCGGAAAGGAAATACCAC
>CALZTP010000029.1 GCA_945829115.1 uncultured bacterium
CAACGGAGAAAACCTTAACTGTGGGTGCATAACACGACAACGGAGACAACGGAGAAAACTTTAACTGTGAGTGAATAACACGACAACGGAGAAAACTGGAGACAACCTTGACTTTATGTAGCAAAAGCGCCATAAGTATGTGACAAAATTTGCTCAAAGCGTCAAAAATTTGCTCAATCTATCAATTTTGAACTATTAGATAGAGAAAAATTTCTACGTATGGATTATTTTATGTAACTTTGCACCGCATTTTTATTATTATTTGATAGAGACAACACATATATATTCACATAAGTATTAAACCCATTTTATAAAAGAATGAAAATGAAAAAGAAACTTTTCTTGCTTTTACTGATGGCAGTATCAGTTGTTACAATGTCTGCCCAAAAACAGAAAAGCGTAAACTTGAACAACGTAGAAGGAGTTGAGAACATCTCTGAGGAACTGCGCATGGAACTCGAGAAAGTGCCTACCGACCGGTTCGTGAACCTCTTGAAGGTTATGAACCCAGCTCTGAAGAGTGCTGACTCAGAGATATTGTCAGGATTAGTGGAGTATTACAAAGGGAATACCACCGCTCTCGCTGCTGCCGCTTCCTCTACTCCCGACTACGAGGCATTTATAGAAGTCATCAAACAGATTTCTGGGCAGGTAGGCCCATATGTACAAAAGGTGTTCCCACTGTACCTCTATATCATGAATAACCGTACTATTCCTGATATGGACATCTATGCCAAGTACGATATAGACACAATTGCTGCTGCTCCTGTTGACGAGATCTTCTATGGCATCGGTGACGAGCGCAACAACTACAATCCGATGGGACTTAGCGAGGCTGAGATTGCGGAAGGACTTGCTCATGGCGGACAGGTGAAGCACAACCAGTCTTATCTCTGGGGTATGGTGACCGTGGGAAGTAAGGTGTATTGGTGTACGAATACCAACTACCTCTGCGTAGGCGGCACATCAGGACTCGGCTCAAACAGTAAGCCTGGCGAGGATGTCTCTAAAGGTTACAAGAACAAATGTTGGGTGTGTGAGTTTGAAAGTGGTACGTATGGAAAGAAGGTACACGGAGCCGTGTCGCCAGAGTATGTGCAGTATAGCGACACTCGCATGCCTCGCATTTATTGTTACGACACAAAGACGGGCATGGCAGAGGATATCACACCTTCTGGTGGCGACTATGACAGAATGCTTCAAGACTGTCAGGGACTTCGCTCTGCAGGCTACCACAAGGGAGTTGTCTTCTTCGGTGGTCCGTCGCTCTATGGTTCAACTGCTGGTGAAACAGTGGGCTCTTCGTTCTTTGCATACGATGCAGATGCTGGGAAGTTCATTGGTTGCAACGATATGAGCGATATCGATGGCAATAAGATTACCGACATCAGACGCTGGTGTGTGCATAACGATATCCTTTACTGTGGTGTGAGGGTGACCGACCGCAACGGCCGTGACCGTGGTGCTGTGCTCCGCTGGTATGGCGACAAGGAGAACCCTTGGCAGTTCAAGGTAGTGGGATGGACGGCAAACGAAGTCGCTGAACTCTGCGTCTTCAACGGAAGAATGTATGTTGGTGGCTGGGCAACCGCTTCTGAGAAGAGAAACTGTATTGTCAAGGGTCCAATGATCCCTACTCGGGGTCTGCAGCCAGTGGATATCGACGAGCCAGAATGGGATATCATCTGGACATACAACAGCTACGACAAGAATAGCATCTCTCCAAACTTCACCTATACGGCTGGTCTGCAGGTATGGAACGGAAAGCTCTATTGGGGTATGTTCTGCGCATCGTATATAATTCCAGGACTGGCGTCAAAAATGGGATATAAGGACATGACATCTCCAGAGGCATTGGCATTCATCTTGGGGCAGCTCCGACAGACCTCCTTCTGGCGCGTAAACTCAAGAGACAATGTTGAACTACTCTATGGAGAAGAGGAACTACCTGTTTGGAACCGTCCTTTGACAGGAGAGGACACATGGAGTCTCGTAAAGACAGGATACACACCTATCTTCGGACGTGCAGGCTTCGGACAGGTGTTCACTGCCTACGCATGGACAATGGCAGAATATCATAACGACCTCTATGTTGGAACAATGAACATGGAGAACCTTCTCGGTGCTGCTGCAAGCGACGAGTCTGGTAGTCAGATGTTCAACATCGTGAAACTGCTTACTGGCGTGAAGGAGGAGAACTTCGGCTTTGAGCTGCTCCGCTGGACATCACCAAACAAAGCCCCACGATACGTCACAAAGAACGGTTTCGGAAATGGAGCAGCATACGGAATTCGTAACTTCACACTGGCAGGCGATGACCTCTACATCGGCTCTGCATCTCCTTTCAACCTTCAGAAATACGGTGGCTGGCATCTCTTCAGACTGCATTCAGATGCCATTGGCACGTCTGTAGAAACAGCAACAACAAAGGAATTAGGCATTTATTTCCGCCGCTACAACGGTGCCGTAATCTTCTCCTCTGCAAATGGTGAGGACCTCAAGACAGTGGAAGTCTTTGACCTTGGAGGAAGCTCACTCGAAACTTCTGAAGGAAGCGGAAACACCTGCACCATCGACACTACGCCATACAGCGGTAGAACGGTAGTTGTGAAGGTGACAACAGCACGTGGCAACTGGTCGGCAAAAATGGCATTCTAATCGATGTGCGGAGAACGCACGTTATAATAACTCTTTGCTGAAATAAAATTTCGTTTATGCGGTATGCCCATAAACAATATTAAGTGGTGCGGAGATATGTTTTATGCATATTCTGCACCACTTTCGTATAGCAATTAAGTATAGAGACCTCTATCTTGAAAGACAGAAAATTTTGGGGAAACCACGATTTTCGCCATTATAAATTTCGGGGAAACCACGATTTTCGGTATTAAAAATTTTGGGGAAACCGTGATTTTTGCCATTAAAAATTTTGGGGGGAAAGAAAAAATGTTGTATCTTTGCATCCAGAAATCAACTTAACAAGTTAGGTATGCAGCTATGAATAGAGTGTTTAGACGAAAAATTTACGAGAAGATGCAGACATGGAAGTCGGAGTCTTCGGGACGCACAGCCTTGCTGATTGAGGGAGCGAGGCGCGTGGGAAAATCAACCATTGTGGAGACGTTTGCAAAAACCGAATACAAATCATATATCTTCATTGACTTCAATAGAGTTTCGAAGGATGTGAAGTCGATTTTCGACGACTTAATGGATATTGACCGGTTGTTCATCTTTCTACAGGCAACATTCCATGTGAACCTTTATGAGCGCAATTCAGTGATTATCTTCGATGAGGTACAGAATTGTCCGAAGGCTCGCCAAGCAATAAAATATCTTGTGGCAGACGGGCGTTACGACTACATAGAAACGGGATCGTTGATTAGTATCCGAAAAAACACCGAAGGCATCACCATCCCAAGCGAAGAAGAGAGAATCCAGATGAATCCTATGGATCTCGAGGAATTTAGATGGGCTATGGGTGACGACGCTTCCATGGATATCTACAGAAAGATGTTGGAAAAGGGAATGGCAGCAGGGGCTTCTTTTAGGAATGCCATGCGCGATTTGCGGTTATACATGCTTGTTGGTGGTATGCCACAGGCTGTCAATGAATTGCTTGACACGAATAACCTTCAAAAGGTTGACAAGGTGAAGCGAAACATCCTCAATCTCTATAATGACGATTTGCTGAAGGTCGATCCTTCTGGGGTTGTGTCGCGATTATTTCTCTCCATTCCCTCTCAACTAAGTCGGAATGTTGCAAAGTATTCCTTCTCTTCTGTTGTAGGGAATATGTCAGAAAACAAAATGGTAGAAGCAATACGTTGTCTTGAGGAAAGCAAAGTGGCAAATGTTGCATACAATGTGAAGGACCCTTCGGTAGGAATGGGATTAACAAAAGACAATAGTTGTTTTAAGATCTACACTGCAGATACTGGGCTATTCGTAACCTTAGCTTTTTGGAACAAGGACTATACCGAGAACAGCATTTATCAGAAACTGCTGAGCGATAAGTTGTCGGCGAATCTTGGGTATATATACGAAAATCTCGTTGCACAGATGTTGGTGGCAGGAGGCAATAAGATCTACTACCATACATGGGCGAAAGACGAGAAACATTCTTACGAGGTTGATTTCCTCATTTCAAGAGGCAGCAAGGTATGGCCGATAGAGGTGAAATCATCTGGATACAGAACGCATGCCTCGCTTGATGCCTTCTGCAAGAAGTATTCAGACCGGGTTGGGGAGCGTTTCCTCATCTACACAAAGGACTATGCAAAAGACGGAGCCACCACCCTACTCCCTGTTTTCATGACTCCGTTATTATAATGGTGCATGAGCTAAAATAGGTGCAACCGATAAACCCTGAAACACTTACTCCTTGCGGTTAGAACCTTATATCACACGGGGGTATTGTGAGAGACTGCAAAACAAAAGATTCACAAGCGACAAATGTAATTGTCGGTTGTGAATCTTTTTGCAATGATTTCTTTTTTAGGATTTTCGCTATTCCCTTTCAAAGGAGTATGTCTTTCCAGCCTCTGTCTTTACGTCGTATTCATAGACTTTATAGAGCATTGGCTGCTGAGGGTTTATGGCGTTGGAGAAGAGAGGGGCTTTTATGTCTGGCAGGGCATAGAACGGATTTTCGTTTGCACCCTTTGCAGGAACAAGACCAGCACCCTTCAGAGGAACATAAGAGCGGAGACGGAGAGTGCCACCAAGTCGTGAGGTGACAACAACGTTAGAGAGCTGCTGACCCTTCCATGAAAGCTCGTCAATCACGAAGCCACCACGCGCTAACAAACCTTTTACGCATCCCTCCTGCCAAGCGTCAGGAACAGCGGGAAGGAGATGGAGAGCACCATCGTGACTCTGCATAAGCATCTCTGCAATGCCTGCCGTGACACCGAAGTTTCCGTCGATCTGGAAAGGCGGATGAGCATCGAAGAGGTTTGGGAAAGTGCGCCCGTCAGGATATTGCGCCTCTTTCCCCTCGTCAGGAAGTAGATGGAGCATGTTCGAGATGATGCGATAAGCATGGTTTCCATCAAGCATACGAGCCCAGAAGCAAGTCTTCCAGCCGAGACTCCATCCAGTAGCCATATCGCCTCGTTGAAGGAGCGTGTTGCGAGCTGCTTGGAAGAGTTCTGGATGTCGATAAGGAGAGATCTGATTGCTTGGGAAGAGTCCGTAGAGATGAGAGATATGTCGGTGTTCATCTTTCGGGTCGTCAGCATCCTGCAGCCATTCCTGCAACTGATTGTGTTTTCCCACCTGCATAGGAGGGAGAGAGGCGAGTGCCGTTCTCAGACTGTCTGCAAAGGCAGTGTTGTTAGAGTCCACCAGCTGAAGAGCAGAGAGAGCCTGAGAGAGAGCGTCGAAGACAATCTGATTGTCCATGGTGCATCCTGCAGTAACTGGAGTTCCAGTACCCGCAGGACCATGCTCTGGAGATACCGAAGGAACAGCCACGAGCCATCCGTTTCTTGGATCTCGCTGCAGGTAGTCAAGATAGAAGCGTGCTGCATTGGCAAGGATAGGATAATAGGCAGAGAGATAATCCTTGTCGCCAGTATAGAGGTAATGCTGCCAGATGTGTGTTGAAAGCCAAGCGCCACCGTTCGGGAACATTCCCCAAGGCGCACCGTCTACGGGTCCGGCAATGCGCCAAAGGTCTGTGTTATGATGTGCCATCCATCCTCTGCAGCCATACATCTCACGAGCTGTCACACTTCCCGTTTTAGAAAGGTCGCGAACCATGCTGAACAACGGTTCTGCCGTCTCAGAGAGGTTGCAGACCTCTGCAGGCCAGTAGTTCATCTCTGTATTTATATTAATGGTGTACTTCGAATCCCAAGGAGCCTTCATCTTATTGTTCCAGATGCCCTGGAGGTTTGCTGGCTGTCCGCCTGGCTGTGAGGAAGAGATAAGGAGATAGCGACCGTATTGGAACATCAAAGCAACAAGAGACTGGTCGGTGCCATCAATGGCGAAGCGCTCAACACGGCGGTTGGTCTCCATGGCAGAGTTCTTCCCGTCAGGGAGAGTAAGAGAGACACGGTTATACTGCTCCTGATAGGCCTCTGTATGTCTCTTGCGGAGTTCCTCGTAGGTCTTTTGCTCTATTCTCTTTAGGTAGGCGAGTGCTTTCTTTGAAGCATTGTCGCTAACATCCTTATAGTTCTTGAAATTGGTTGCTGCACTGACAAAGATCGTTGCCACGGTGCCGCCATTAACGGTTATGGCAGAAGCGTCAGAAACGGTTTTTCCATCAGAAACGACTTTCACGATACAGTTTGCTGTTAGGGAAGAAGGGACTCCCTCCTGCTCCACGTTCTTCACAGAAGCCGTAAGGATGTTTTTCTTCACACTCACAGAAGACTCTAACGGACTGCTGAAGGCAAGGCTCATGTTCAAGCAACCAGGCTTAGAAGATTCTATGCGCATGACGATGATTCCGTCTGGCAGAGAGGCGAAGGTGGTGCGCGTGTAGGTGACGCTGTCTACGGAGTATCGGGTGGTGGCAATAGCTTGCGAAAGGTCCAGGTCACGAGAATAGTCTTTTGCAGAGGCATGACCAGGGAACGTCATTCGCAGACTGCCCAGAGGGAGATACCTCATTCCGTGAGGTCCAGGAATAAACTCCTTATTGATGATCTCAGCCGCCTTGCGCTCCTGACCGTTGAAGATGAGTTCTCGAACCTGTGGAAGGAGTGCGAGAGACTTCTTTGAATTGTTGTTGTGAGGAGCTCCCGACCAGAATGTTTCTTCGTTCAGCTGCAGTTCCTCTTCTTCCAAGCCACCGAAGTCCATGGCTCCAAGGTGTGAGTTTCCGATTGGTAGTGCTTCGAGCCAGCACGATGCAGGACTACTGTACCACATCTTCTGCGCAGAAGATGTTATGGCAGTCACAAAAAATGGGATTAATAGCAATTGCCTTTTCATAGTAAAAATTGGTTTGATAGATAAAAAAAATAAAGCGTATGCTTTTGGAACTGTTTGATTGCCGAAAACATACGCTTGTTACGGTTAATGAATATTGTACAGATGAATTTCTGTTCGTTGCATAGAATGGCTTTAAGGGTCGCCACTCTATCTGTTTTCTTTCATCAGCAGACTTCGAAAAGCAGACGCACTTTTACTTGTTTGCTTCATCGAAACGCTTCTGCTGCTCAGCGATAAGGTCTTTGTCGTCGAAATAGTCGATACGCATTGCGTGACGAACCTCATCGAGAGTCTTCTTGCCCACTGAGCGAGCTGCCTCGGTTCCACGACGGAGGATGTCATAAACGCCAGCAATATCCTTCTCGTACTCCTTACGACGCTGGCGCATTGGCTCAAGGCGGTCGTTGAGAACGTTCAGAAGGAATTTCTTACAGGTGCCATCGCCAAGACCGCCACGCATATAGTGTGCCTTCATCTCATCGAGGTTCTTATATTCTGGCATGAACTTCTGGAAGTCCTCATCGGTGCAGAAGGCGTCAAGGTATACGAAGACCGTGTTCTGATATTCGTGCTCTACGCCATCTTCATCGGTATATGTACCCTTCAGATGTCCTGGGTCTTCTATGTTCAGATGTAGAGGGTCTGTGAACATGCTGTTAACCTTCTTCTTCAGAACCTTTGGAGTGTCAGAGAGATAGATACAGTTACCAAGAGACTTAGACATCTTCGCCTTACCGTCGGTACCAGGGAGACGGAGACAGGCAGCATTCTCTGGGAGGAGAATCTTTGGCTCTACAAGTGTCTCACCATAGATATGGTTGAAGCGACGAACAATCTCGTTTGTCTGCTCAAGCATTGGCTTCTGATCTTCACCGACAGGAACTGTGGTTGCCTTGAAAAGGGTGATGTCGGCAGCCTGAGAGATTGGGTAAGTGAAGAAGCCTGTTGGTGTGCCACCTTCAAACTTCCTCATCTCCAGCTCTGTCTTCACGGTTGGGTTTCGCTGGAGACGCTGTACGCTCACGAGGTTCATGTAGTAGAAAGACAGCTCTGTGAGCTCTGGTACGGCAGACTGTATGAAAATGTTACACTTCTCCGGATCAAGACCGGCAGCAAGGTAGTCGAGTGCTACCTCTATAACATTCTGACGAATCTTCTCCGGATTGTCTGCATTGTCTGTCAATGCCTGCGCATCGGCAATCATGATGAATATCTTGTCGAACTCGCCGGAATTCTGAAGTTCCACACGGCGGCGGAGAGAACCGACATAATGACCAATGTGCAGCTTTCCTGTTGGACGGTCGCCAGTAAGAATGATCTTTTCCATATTTATGAATATAGTATTTTTTGTGTTGTTATATTCTGTTTTGAAGCAAGGGAGCGGGGCAACCACCTTTGCACCTCAGCTCAGTTCCCACCAAATAATGAAAAAAGCCTGACAGTTTTTAGTTGTCAGGCTTATTCTGTCGGGGTGAGGCGACTCGAACGCCCGACCCCTACGTCCCGAACGTAGTGCGCTACCAACTGCGCTACACCCCGATTGTTCGTTTCCGAAACTGTTTCCTTGCTTTTCTATGTTGAAAGCGAGCGCAAAGTTACTACTTTTTTCTTGAATTGTTAACCTTTCATTAACTAAAAAAGGTTAATCGGATAGAAAAACCATGCTATTCCAGGAATTTTTTACGCAAAAAAGTTTTTTCTCATACTCTTCTGCGTAAACAATTCCCAGAAGCAGGGATTCACGAAAATATGTTCGGGAATGGGGATTACAAATATCCGACTATTTGTCAATGCCTTCTACGGTCTGTATGGTGCCGTCTTCGTTGTAGTGAATCTCACAAACCTTCACAGAACGGAGCCAGGACTTTCCACCAGAAGGGACTGAGTCGTGATGGAAGAGATACCACTTGCCTTCGTACTCAAGGATAGCATGGTGAGTTGTCCATCCCACTACTGGAGTAAGTATAACGCCCTTGTAAGTGAATGGTCCGTAAGGATTATCGCCTACAGCATAGCAAAGGAGGTGGCTATCTCCTGTGGAATAGGAGAAATAGTACTTCCCGTTGTACTTATGCATCCAAGAAGCCTCAAAGAAGCGGTGAGGGTCGTTTGCCTTTAGAGGATTTCCCTGCTCGTCGACAACAAGGATTGGACGTGGAGCCTCTGCGAAGTTCATGCCGTCTTTTGTAAGTCGCACACATCGGCTTGGGAGAGAGTCGGCATCACCTTCTGGAAGATAAGGCTCTTCAAGGTGGATATTATCTTTATAGCGCTGAAGCTGACCGCCCCAGAGTCCGCCGAAGTAGACATACACCTCTCCGTCTGCATCGTCGCGGAAGGCGCACATATCAATGCTGTAGCTACCAGGAACGGGTGCTGGCTGCGGAATGAACGGACCTTCTGGATTGTCGGCAATGGCAATGCCCCAATGGAAGACGTCACAACGGTCCTTCAGTGGGAAGTACATAATATATTTCTTTACCTTCTTGCTGAAGCCCAGACCCTGACGCTGTTCTTCTGCATCGGTAGGTACTTCTACCTCATATTCCTGAACATCGCAATCCCAGAGCTGGCGTCCTGCCCAAGGAATGTCTTCCTGACGGAGCACACAACCGCAGTCAACCACCTCTCCGGTCATTGGGTCGCCGTCAATGCGTAGCACATGATAGTCTTTCATTACATACTGGTCGCCATTGTCGTTCTCGACATTCTCACACTCCCAGTCGTGGCTTGGGTAGATATAGATTTTTCCATTGAAAATATGCACGGAAGGGTCAGCCATATAATCGGCTGGAAAGAGATAACGCTTTGTTGCCATAATTCTTTATTTATTTTTTATTGTTTGATTTCTTTGCTTTCTTTCCCTTTGCCTGGCACTCAGGCTTTGGCATTACAAGCTCTATGATTTCCTGAACAACAGGCTTCATATTGTTGTTGCGATCTACGAGCGTAGCATAGTCCTTGCGTCCACGAATAGGGAAATCGTTCTTCCAGGAATTAGCATCGTTCACACACCAGAAGGTGACACGGTTTATGCTTTCCTTATTACTGATAAGCATCTTGAACCAGTCAACCCAGAACTGATCAATTTCCTTTTGCTTCTCAGCAGGGATACCATCTTTATAAGGGTCCATCTCTGGACGGTATGCAAAGCGGTCGGAGATGTTTGCTCCAGCAAAGCCGTAAGGATTTGGGAGTATGGAGAGGTCAACCTCAGAGAAGAATGTCTTCACTCCGAGAGAAGCAATTGCCTTTATGGAATGGTCGTACTGGTTGATGATTTTCTGTGGTCCGTCTTCAAAAATCATATGTCCCTGCATTCCAATGGCGTCGATTGGAAGTCCTTTCTCTATCAATGGGCGGAAGAACTTGCAGACCCCTTCTACCTTTGCCGGCTTGTTCATAGAGAAGTCGTTATAATAGAGTTCTACGTTTGGGTCTGCCTCATGTGCGTATTGGAAAGCAAGAGGGATGAAGTCTTCACCAAGAATCTGATAGAAAAGACTCTTACGGAGTGAGCCATCGTCTTCAAAGGCTTCGTTCACAACATCCCATGACGACACACGACCTTTAAAATGCCCCAGAATCGTGTGGATATGCTCTCGCATGCGCTTCTTCAGAACCTCACGGCTTACGAGATTTCCTTCCGAATCTTTATGAAACCAATCAGGGCATTGTGAATGCCAGATGAGCACATGCCCATGAACACGGAGTCCAGATGCTAAGGCTTTCTCTACAAATTGGTCGGCAAGGGTGAAGTCATAGACACCTTCTGCAGGATGAAGCACTTCCATCTTCATGCAGTTTTCTGCCACTACGGAGTTGAAGTTCTTCTCAACAACCTGCCAGTTTGCAGTCTGGTCGGCACTGATGAACCCAGTGACATCATGTTTGTTTGTGGCATTCGTTTCGGCTGCCACTTCCCATTGGTTTACACTTACTCCAGTATACCAATAGTCTCTATATGCGTCCTTCAAGGTCTGCGCATGAAGGGAGAGCGCAGAGACCTGAAGGGCGAAAAGGGTTAATGCAATGTTTCTAATAGTCATTATAGTCAGTAAAAATGAATGTGTTGTTTGAAAGTGATTGTGATACTTAAATATTGAGTGATGCTTGAAATTTCGTGTGATGCTTGAATATGAATTCAATACATGCAAAACTCAAAATGACTTGTTGTTTTTATTTGTTACGTTCCTCGATAGCCTTGTTGATTTCGTCTATCTTCTCATCTGTAAGCTCGTAACGAGAGATGATGAACATGGCAAGGGCAAGGAGAACGGCAGGGATTACACAGACAAGCCAGAGGATTCCTTCCTCAGCAAGAGGGGTCTGGTCAATGACGTTCTTGTCGTAAGCAACGTAAGCAAGGACTGCAGGAGCAACAACGCCTCCAAGGGTCATACCTGCCTTGAAGAAGATACCAGTGAGGGCATTCACAATACCGGCAATACGCTTTCCGCTGGTGTATTCTCCGTAAGAGATTACTTCTGGAACGAGTGCCCACATGTATCCTGTTGCCACGATGACACCTGTAGACTTTATGAACTGTGCTATATATACCCATGTCATGCTTGGCTCATCCATCTTTGCTATAACGTAGAGCATTGCCATGCCCACGATTGCCGTGGTGAGGAAGATATAGAACATATTCTTCTTTCCTACTGCCTTCTTGATTGAAGGTACGAGAGGCATGAAGATAAAGGAAGGTATGGAACCGAGTCCCATGAAAATAGAGAGTTCACTGGCTGTTCCGTGCATGTTGCTGTTTATGAAATATGCTCCTGCGGCATTTCCGACAGACATCATGGCAAAGGCTGTGATGAAGAAGAAAGCAATGATGCGGAGCGGGCGATTGCTTAGGAACTCCATCCACAAGTCACTGATTTTCACGTTCTCACTATCCTTTGCATCCATAACGACTCTCTCCTTGCACTGTGAGAAGCAGAAGAAAAGGAGCGCCATGCCAACGAGGGCATAGATGGTCATTGTTGTGAACCATGCCTTTGGGTCTTTTGGAAGCTCACTGCCAGAGGTTGTGGCAAAGAGGGCAATCACGAGCGGAAGACCAGAACCTACGGCAAGGCCTCCGCAGTTTGCCATGAACATACGCACAGAGGTGAGAATAGTGATTTCGTTAGTATCTCGTGTCAGTGATGAGTTCAAGGCTCCGTAAGGTACATTAATAAAGGTATAGAGAAGGGTCATGGCTATGTAGGTCACATAGGCATAAAGCAAAGAAGGGGCAAAGCCGTCATAGAAACAGAGGATGGCAAAGCCAGAGAGTGGGATTCCTACGTAAACAAGGTAGGCACGATATTTTCCAAGCTTTGGATTTTTCTTATCGATGAGCGCTCCCACAATAGGGTCCCAGATTACGTTGGCAATATTGCCGACAGTGAACATCACCGACACATCAACAGGGTCGAGACCGTAGATATCTGTGTAGAAGAACAGCAGATACATGCATACTACCTGGAAAATAAGATTCTGTGCAAGGTCGCCTGAGCCAAAGCCTATGCGCTGTAGCCAAGACAGTTTGTAAAAACCTTTTGCTTCGTTTGCCATAGTTTTAAAATAGTTTTTTATTTAGTCTCCATACATTCGAAGGGAGGGGGAGGGAAGAGAGTGTGTGGCTTCCTGTTTCCTGCAAAGGGATGGATTCTAATAGTTAGTAAATTATTTTTTTATTGAGTGATATAATGTTTTTTGGGGATTAAGGCCACTAAAAGCGGAAACACTGACTATCTGCTTTCCACTTAAGGTTAGTTCTGAGTAGTTAAGGTTTAACTATCAGAACTTCCCTTAAGATTTGGTTTTAATCGGTAGTCAGTTAGTTTTTTTTATTCTGATTATAATCCGCACGATCTTCACAGACCATAGAATCACACACAGGGAAGAAATGCGAATAGCATGCTTCCTGCATGCGAACGGATTTCATAGTTATGGTTCTTTTTTACTTTCAGAGACAATTTCTTTCTACTCTGCTTTTTTGAGAGAAGCTAATTACGCTCACCATTGCAGGGCTCATGTCTCTTGACTGCAAAGTTACATCAATATATTCAATTCTTTTTATAGATATATATAGAAATGAACTTCGATGATAAAATAGTATCATATTTTGATAAATAAAGTCAATGTAAAGCGTTCAGAAAAGGAATTATTATTGCAAGTTTTCGTATTGATTACGCTATTTGGACTCTCGATACAACGGAGCATATCATTTGAAACGGAATAGCACCAGTGGGATGGCGATAGATGTTATTCTTTATGATTTTCTGACTGGAAATCGACATTCACCTTTCCCTTGACAAATTCTGGAAGGTTATAGGACTTCATCTTTCTGAGATAATATCCGGCATCAGGTTGAGGAAGGGCAAAGGGTTTTGACACCTTGCCGTCTGGGGAGATGTGAACGATATATGGTCGGGTGTAGAGACCATCGTCTTGACGACTCGCCATAACCATCCAGCGAGAAGAGCTGCTCCAGGAATGGTAGGAGGCGCGGAAGTCGGGTAGCAAGGAAATGGGCTCTGCTGTATGAATGTCTTCTAAAGGAAGCATCATAAGCCGAGACTCTCTGTGCCAGATAGAGAAATTGCCATAGTTGGAGAGGGTATAGACAATGTATTTCCCATCTGGAGAGCATCGTGGGAAGGAGACGCTCATTGCGGCTTTCGCTCCATCGAAGAGAACTGTTACGCTGTCTCCAAACGCTTTCTTCTCAGGATCAAAGGATATGCTGCAGAGAGAATAATGAACCTTATCATAGTCGGCAGGAATCTCAACACTGTCTGCACAACAGAAGAAGAGAGTCTTTCCGTCTGCACTCCATGATGGGAAGGTTTCAAACTTCTCCTTAGACATTAGCAGAGGGGTGCAGAGGAGAGTGTCTGTCTCAAGGTCGTAGACAACAACATCTGAGGAGATATCAAAGACTTCTATTCTGTTTCGGTCAGTTGTGTGGAACATCTGCTTTGTCTTGTTCTGAGAGAAAGCAATAAACCGACCGCTTTGATGCCAGGATGGATAGACAAGCGACTTGGGAGACACGAGCTTCCGAAGTTTTGGAGATGCTTTCTTTACGTAGGTACCAGCATAGTTCAGACGAAGGTGGAACATGAGTGTCTCTGGGTCGTAGTTGCAGAAAGAGTGACAGTTCATGCAGCCACCATCTGTCAGGCGGTTTGTTATGATGGCTTCTTCTTCGTAGTTCTCTATATTTCGCTGATAGATGCCCATTTCGTTCCACACCTCGTAGCCTGGTTCTATCAGGCGGTAGACGATCGTGTTATCGATGGAATCTGGGGAAATAAACATTTCAAAAGGCTCGTACTCCACCCATTCACCATTCTTCTTTCCTTGTATGGTTACAGAAATGGTTTGAGAAAACTCCTTGAGCTTCTTCCAATCACTTTCGGAGAGACAGAAGCCCTCTTCTCCATCGTTAGCAACAACAACGGTCTTTTCTCCAGAAGAGAACACAGCCTGCAGATTGTCAAGAGATTCTGTGCTGTCGGTGAGAGCGAAGGTAGGTGGAGAGAGATTCACGGGGAGCAGAGTTCCAGCGTAGTCAGGGAATATCTTTACTGCCTTTCCCAACTTCTCTGCCTCTTGCTTTGACAGTGTGCATGCTGTCAGGCAAAGCGTTGCCAAGAAGTAAAAGATGTATTTTTTCATTTCGTTATACATATTCTTGATGTTTATATTTTTTTACTGCTCTTCAGTTATTGTTGCTCCCCTCAGTTTTTTATATGCCTCGCCGAAATATTTCTGTTCCGTCAGTTTATACTCTGGGAACTCAGAGCAAAGGCTAATGAACTGTTGATCGTAGCGAGCAAGGAGGTAAAGGCTTCCAAGATATTGAAGGGTGGTGGAGCATTGCCTGCTTCCTCTTGTCTGGCGGGCGATATTCAGAAGGTCATCGTCAAGACCTTTTATTCCAGAGAAGCGGTTGTCGGCGATTAGTGCCTTACGTTTCATTCCATATTCAGGGTCTTTCTCTACAGCAACATCATTGAAAAGGAACTTTTCTTGCTTCTCTGCCCATTCTTTATAGAAAAGAGTTTTCTTTAGCCACAGCAGGTATTTCTCTGCAACACGATAATGTCCGTAGATGATATTTGTCTGCACAAGGCGTTGCAACATGCGTGGAGAGATATTGTTTTTCTTTTCGTTCAGCTCAAAGGCGTAGCGCTGAGACTGGGCGACATGCCCCATGGAGAAATATATATCACTAAGGAGTACGGCAAAATCTTCATTCAACAGAACATCATTATAAATAGAGCGGATATCACGGCAAGGATTGTCGAAAAGTCGGTCTCCAAGGAGTCCTTCCTCGGCAAGAGACATGTTTAGGAAGTTCTGACTAAGGAGATTGGTGACTGTCCCGTCTTGCTCACATTTCTCGATGATGCCTGTCCATTCTCGTTCTCTCGCTAAAATGCTCAAACAGACATAATCATTGTTCGGCTTTCCTGACTCTGTGAAGCGTGCCGTAAGGACTTGAAGTCCTATTGGACTGAGGAAAGCGAGCATTCCAAATGCGTAACAAAATGCGGGAAGAGAAGCAAGGAGAAGTGCTTCTGCTTTCTTTGTAAATAGTCGCGTAATGGCAATCGCAGCAATTACCAAGAGAAGTGCTCCGACCGTCATAACCGCCACTCCTATTCTTGGAATGGCAAAAAACTGAAGAAAGAAAGTGCGCATGGTCTCCCCTACTCCATTCTGTGATATCTGTTCGCAGAATATATGTCTGTCCCAATAAAAAGTGCCCATTCCTTCAGAATACATCAATACTGATGAGGAGATGGAGAAGATTGATATGGTGACAATGGTTGTCAGAACTGTTACTATTAAGAAATAGAGTGTTGTTTTGTTCATTAGTCAGCAATTATTATGATAGGTGTGCACAAGCAATGCAGAGGTGTATGCAAATTTCGTAATAACAGTGCAAAGATAGTGAAAAAATGGGTAAGTACAAAAAAATATCAGAGTTTTTTGAAAGAAAAAAAACTTAGGGGAATTAAACGTAGGAAGAAACTGCAAAGACAACGAAGGAAGCAACTGCAAAGACAACGAAGTAAACAACTGCTAAAACAACGAAGAAAACAACTGCTAAAACAACGAAGGAAGCAACTGCTAAAACAACGAAGGATGCAACTGCTAAAGCAACGAAGGAAGCAAATGAAAAGACAACGAAGAAAACAACTGCTAAAACAACGAAGGATGCAACTGAAAGGAAATAAATAATCAACTGCAAAAACAGCTATGCAAAACGAAAAAATTCGCCACAATTTCTTTGAACTGTGGCGAATTGAATTATTCAATTAAAGCATTATCTGCATTGATTCTTGTTTACTCTGCATCTCCGTAACCCTCATTCTGGTCACAAGCAGGATTCTTGATTGTCTCATCCTCTGGGATAGGCATGAACATCTTTGCCATGTTGAAATCGAAGTTACGTGCTGTTCTCCACTCTGTGATGGTCTCCTTGCCAAGTGTTGGGAGGGAGTTCTTTGGATAAACAGTATTTACATGGTCCTCAAGGAAACCAGACTTGTGGAGGTCTGAACGGAGGTAAGGCTCTGCACTGAACTCCTTACGACGCTCCTCGCCAAGAGCAACCAACCAAACAGGTGAAGAGTAGCCCATCTCTGACTTGCGAGCTGTATAATACTCCTTTGCAGAAGGAACTTTTACCTTCTCTGTATTGAATGGGAATGGATAGCCTTCAAGATCTACTGCATCTCCGTGACCATCGCTATCGCCATAGAAGTCAGCAACCTTCTGGTGCATGGTGATGAACTTAGAAAGGTCTTTTCCAACCTCATTGTTACCGAATGCGCGCTCACGAATCATATCAATGTATGCCCAGCCTTCTGCTTCTTTTCCAAGACGGAAGCAGCACTCTGCCTGGTCGAGGATTACGTTTGCAAAACGCTTAAAGTAGATATGGTCAGGAATCCAGAGAGCACCTGTTGACCAGTCGGTACCACGACCGTTACGCCAGTGCTTTGTAGAGTAAACAGTTGGAGCAGGATCTGCTGAAGCCCAGTGGAAACCACACCATCCTACAAACTCCTGGTTGAATGGGTTGTAGCCGATTGGGTGAAGAGGGTCGTATTTTCCGTTACCGCCTTCATCGTCCATCTTGTAAGCATCGTATTCTGCCTGACTGAAGACACCATCCTTATAGCCACGGAGGTACTTGCTGTTTGCTTTGAGCCAATTAGAAGAAGGCTTTACGCGCTGCTCCCACTTTGGATGGTCTTTGCGAAGCTCGTAAGGGATTGTTGCAGAAACCATTGATGCGTCACGACGCTTGTCGAAAGAGCCTGCATACTGTCCGTCAAGATAGTTCTCGAAGCAGTCATAAAGCTCGTAAGACATCTGATATGTTCCCCAAGCACCATTTGAAGTAGGACCAAAATAGAAACCAGTCCAACCACGGGCACCTGCATTATCGTTATCATCCCAAGAGCCCCACTTGTCACCAGAGTTCAGAACGATCTGCCAGATAGCCTCCTTTGGCCATGCCTCATCAGCATCGTAGAGAACAGAAAAAGAAGGAGAGAGCTCATACTCACCACTGTTGATTATCTGCTGGAATGCTTCGTAAGCCTTCTGATAGCACTCGTTAGCCTTGTCAGGACATGTGAACGCTTTCCACATGTATGCGTCGCCAAGGAATGCAAGTGCCATACCCTTTGTACAACGACCGTACTGAGGAACTCCTGTAAGACCATCAAATGGTTTCCAGTCAAGGAGTTCTGCGGCTCCCTGGAAGTCCTGAATAACGAAATCCCACATTTCCTCGAAGGTCTTAGCACGCTCCTTTGTTGGAGTGTTGTTGTAGTTCTCACCAGTGATGAGGAGAGGAACACGACCGAAGGTGTTTGCAAGTGCAAAGAACTGGAATCCGCGGAGTGCCATTGCCTCACCCTTGAGGTGACGCTTGGTGTTCTCTGTTATATTTTCTGCAGTCTCAAGACCAGCAAGGAAGTCATTACAACGAGAAGCACATGCATAAGACTGGCGCCAAAAGTCACGAAGCTGCTCGTTCTTTGATGTCCAGTTCTGTGTCATGAAGTCCTTATCCCATCCAGAAGCCTGAGAGTCCATTGTTGGGTGGAGACCGTTGAAAATCCAATACTTATAAGGGTCATCGTTCTTTCCACTGCGGCGGTGAAGGAGGTCGTAACAACCTGTCATACCCTTGATGGCGCTTTGGTCTGTCTCGAACATGGCATCTTCTGCAAGCAATGAGTAGTGGGTCACATCAAGAAATTTATCATTGTCACAAGATGTGAAAGCCAGACATCCAACAACTGCAGCGCCGAAAAGCTTTATAATATTTTTCATAATGTAAGTCTGTATTATTTTTTTAGAAAGTTACGTTAACACCGAAGTTGTAAGTACGTGGCATTGGGTAGCGGCCTGTATCAAGACCGGTATAGAGCACTGAACCCTGACCACACTCCGGATCACCATACTTATTGTAAGAAGAGATGCAAAGAAGATTCTGGATACCAACATAGAAGCGAGCATTCTGAATCTGAAGCTTCTGAGAAATCTCACGTGGCAAAGTGTAGCCAATCTGGAAGTTAGAAATCTTCAGGAAGTCACCATTCTTTACCCATGCGTCACTTGCACGCATGTTGTAGTTCTTGTCAACGATAGAAAGGCGAGCCTCTGTACCGTTTGGATTAGATGGAGACCATGCTGCAGCTGCTGCTGACTGGAGGATGTTTGGTGAACAGCCGTCGTCAGAAGAGAACATGTTTGTGAGGCGCATTGCTGAGTAAGAATAAATCTTCTGACCGAGCACACCGTGCATCTGCATGTTTGCATCCCACTGCTTGTAGGTTACACCAATATTGAAACCGTAGTTGAAAGAAGGGAATCCGTTGCCGAGAATGTCCATATCCTTGCTGTCGATCTTCTTGTCGCCATTGAGGTCCTTGAAGCGATAGTCACCAATGTTCACCTCAGAAGCGTCGATACCACCGCTCATGGCTGCCTTGTAAGCATCAAGTTCTTCCTGATTGCGGATGATACCGTCTGTGCGATAGCCGTAGAAAGAACCTACTGCCTCACCCTCCATGCTGATAGAGTGGTTGCCCCAGTGATAACCGTCTGCAGAGCCCACAGCACCTGTGTTTGAACCGTCACCAGTTCCTGCGCCAGAAGAGTCAGAGTTTGTTGCGTAGATAGGGTCACCCATCTTCTTCACCTTGTTCTTCAATGTAGAACCTGTGAAGGTGAGGTTAAGAGAGAGGTCTTTGTTGAAACGCTTGTTCCAGCCAACCATTACCTCAATACCCTTGTTCTGAATCTCACCGTAGTTGGTGTAGATCTCCTGATAACCGGAAGAAGCACGAATCTGTCGGTAGAGAAGGAGGTCTTTTGATGTACGGATGAAGTAGTCCAAACCAATTACAAGCTGACTACCAAAGAATGCTGCATCAATACCGATATTTGTCTGCTCGTTGGTCTCCCACTTGAGCTTAGCATCCTTAAGAACTGGATAGAAACCTTTCACAACATTAGGGTTGTTGCCAAGACCCATTCCTGAACCAGGACCGTAGTAAACATACTTACCATCTACGTTAAGACCGTTTACTGAAAGGTCTGTAGCGCCACCAGAGTTACCTGTCTGACCCCAACCGAGACGGAGTTTCAAGTTGTCTACCCACTTAACGTCCTTCATGAAGCTTTCCTCAGAGATACGCCAGCCAAGGGCTGCTGATGGGAATGTTCCCCAGTGGTTCATGGAACCGAAGTTTGAAGAACCATCGCGACGAACAGTTGCTGTGAAGAGGTAGCGGTCAAGGAGGTTGTAGTTGAAACGACCGAAGTAAGAGATTCCGCGAACCTCAAGGTTGAGAGCACCGTTACCCTTACGGCTTTCGAACTTGTTTGTTGTAAGGCTGATATCGCGGTTGTCAGAAGACTCGAAACCTGTTGCATTAGCTCCTGTCCACTGTCCATACCAACGTGACACCTCGTTACCGAGCATTACGTTGAAATCGTGGATTCCGTTGTCCCAGTGATAGTTAATTGTGTTTGAGATGTATAGAGTCTGACTTTCGCTGTTGCTCAAGCTAAATGCATACTCGTTACCGTCACGTGGTGCATAGTAAGCATCACCCACTGCATCGGCACCGCCACCAGCAAGTCCGTTAACAACATTAATACGCTCACCATTCACGTAGTTGAAGCGCTGGCAGTAGATACCACCGATGAAGTTGTTTGAAGATGCTGAGTTATAATCGTAAGAAATGAGAGACTTGATGTTAAGACCCTTGAGAGGAGTGATTGAGAGATATGCGTTTGCAAGCGCACGGTTAGAGCGATTGCGTGCATTGTTCTCCATCTGCTTTGCATACATGTTTCCGAGTGTTGTGCCCCAGAAACCATCATTGAAGTTCTTTCCGCCTGTGACCTCACCGAAAGTGCCGTCAGGGTTTACAACTTTAGGAGATACATAAGTACCTGCAGGAACACCCTTGTAAGTAACCGTGTTGCTTGTCACGAAGTCCATAGAAGGACATGCGAATGCGAAGTCGCGGAGAGAAGAAAGGTTACCAAAGTTACCTACAGAACTGTTTGAACCGTGAGAGTCTGTATGAGTGAAGCTAACCTCAGCACCATACTCAAGATACTTGTTTACAGTGGTCTTTACGTTTGCACGAGCTGTAATACGCTGATACTGGGTATTTACAACAATACCGTCGTTGCGGAGGAAACCAACAGAAGCAGCATACTGGCTCTTGTCTGTACCACCAGAAGTAGAGATGCTATAGTTCTGTCTCCAAGCAGCATCGGTCATTACGTCCTGCCAGTCGATAGCATTGCGCTTGCCGTCATACTGAGCTGTCCAAACAGGGTTCCACATAAGAGGATTTCCATTTGCATCTACCTGACCGTCGTTGATGCGTGCCTGACGAAGGTTTGCTGCATATTGGTCTACGCTACAAACATCAAGAGTGCGGGAAAGGGTCTGGAGGCCGAAGTCGGCTGTTACATTGACACTTGCATGACCTTTGTTGCCGTGCTTTGTTGTAATCATGATAACACCGTTAGCACCTGCTGCACCATAGATAGCAGTTGCTGATGCGTCCTTCAAAACATCGATACTCTCAACATCTGAAGGAGATACGAAGTCGGCATTTGTACCTACCTGAATACCGTCTACAACATAAAGAGGAGCGGCAGAACCGTTGATCGTAGCGACACCACGGATGCGAATCTGTGCCTTTGAGTCTGGAGAACCGTCCTGCATTGTGACAATAACACCAGGAGCTGCACCCTGCAGTCCCTGACCAATGTTTGTTGGTGATTTCTTCATCATTGATTCCTTGTCAACAGAAACGACAGAACCAGTGATGTCTGACTTCTTCATCGTACCGTAACCGATAACGACAACGTCATTCAACATTGTATTGTCTTCTTTCAAAACAATGAGGAGTTGCTTCTTTCCTGCAACAGCAACTCTGTTTGAAAGATAACCGATGTAGGAAACATTAAGAACGGCATTGTCTGCTACATTTACAGAGAACTTTCCCTCTGCATCTGTCACAGCACCAGCCTGTGTACCTACAACCTTTACCGTGGCACCAATAATTGGATTGCCTGATTCATCATTTACTGTTCCTTTTACTAAGCTCTGAGCCATAGCTCCCAACGGGAGCAAACAGAGTAGGAACAACATCACTAATGGCTTTTGTAGTGACTTTAAAAAATTCATACTTAAAGTTTGAAGTTAGTAGATAAAGTTAGTATTTTTGATTTTTATGTTTAATCGGTAAGGGGAACTGTTGTTTTTTAGCAGGGGTGGGTTGTTTTTTAGTTTTGGTCTTTACGAAGACTTTTGGTTGTTTATATGTAGTTAGATTTGTTTTGTAATATTGTTAATTTTTCTCGAAATAGGCTGTATATATAATAATGTATATAACGGTCTGAAGAGAGAGAGAATGCGGTTAGCTAAAACTTTTCTTCTGTATTACGATTGCAAAATTATTGTTTTTATCATAAAATAAAGAATAATTTGAGATGTAATTTTTCAAATGTAACGTTTCTTAACTTACAATTTATAAAAATGGTGAATAATTTAACGTTTGTAAAGATTATTCCCTTTGCTCATATGTCGATTTTCATCGCATCTTTATTTTTATGTAGAATCTGAGAAATAAAAACTAAATGTAGTTAGGAAACAGCAAATATAAACCCCTCTTTTCACCAAGATGGAACAATGTTATTTGGTGGGTAAAGACACTGTTTCGATGGGAATGGGAATAAAAAAGACGAAAGAAGTTCAACTATTGATTTATGTTAGTTTCTGAAACGAAATTATTGGTTTTTGCAATATCTTTAGATATCATTGCAAGTTTTTCCACCTAAAGAATACGAATTATTCCACCCTTTGTTATGATCTAATGTCAGAATACGATAAGTTACGAGCAGCATGGCTATTATTGCTTACGTCAAAAAAGATGGTTAAAAAACCATTTGAAAACAGCAAATCTGAAAACTAAAACAGAATAGAGTCAAATCAGGGGTATATTTTCAACATTTTGACTCATATCATGTAATGGAACACAGAGAGCTTTAGAGTTCATTTAACAATAATTAGTTAAGATTATTAAAAATCTCTGTTCAACATTTCTTAGGATAAGCACCGCACATTCAATTACAGAAACATGATTTATGCATTCCTTAGAAATACGAATTGGAGCTAAAAGAATCGACGGGCAAACTCCCAAATAATTATACCGGCAGTTACTGAAACATTTAGCGAATGCTTCGTGCCATATTGTGGGATCTCAAGACAGCCATCGCAAAGGTCTATCACATCTTGAGCTACGCCATGCACTTCATTCCCTAACACAACAGCAAAACCTTTGGCAGTAGAGAAATCACAGAAGTTGTCGTTGGGAAGAACCGTCGAGCCTTCACACTGCTCAACAGCAAAAACCTTATATCCTCTGTCGTGGAGTGTACGGACAGCCTCTGTCGTGTCCTTGTAATATGTCCATTCAACACTCTCTTCTGCTCCGAGGGCTGTCTTATGAATTTCATTCTGAGGAGGTGTAGCCGTTATGCCACAGAGCATGACACCTTCTGCACGGAAGGCATCTGAGGTGCGGAACACAGAACCGATGTTATGCATTGAGCGTACGTTGTCAAGCACAACAACCAATGGCATTTTCTCTGAACAATGGAACTCATCCACTGTAATGCGTTCTATCTCTATCGTTCGTAACTTTCTTATCATGATTATATTTTTTTCTCTGCAAAATTACAAAAAAATCTGGATATACCATTTTAAAAAAGATAGAAAAACATTTTTCTTGTGAAGAAACCAACTAATTATGAAATTAATTTGGATGTTTAGAAAAAAAATAGTACTTTTGCAGAGCAAAAAAACACTTGACCCACTTTTTTCATTTACTAAACTAATTTTTAAAACCTAAATCAAAAATCATCATGAATAGAAAGAATGTATATACCTGTCTTGTTCTACTGTTGTGCATGTTCGCAATGTCAACTTGGGCAAATGGGAACAATGCGGCTAAGGAACAGGAATTGAGAATGCCAGCAATATTCGGTGACGGCATGGTTATTCAGCGTGATGCTAAAATTTCTGTCTGGGGATGGGCTAAAAAAGGAGAAAAAGTCACAGTAACACTCGGAAACAGAAAGGCATCAGCAAAAGCTGGGAAAGACGGTTCTTGGAAGGTGACTCTGCCAGAGATGCCTGCCGGTGGTCCATATACGCTTTCCATTCAAGGGAAAAATGCCACAAAGAGTTTCTCAGATGTTATGCTTGGTGACGTCTTTCTCTTCTCTGGGCAGTCTAATCAGGAGCTGATGGTATACCGTTGTATGGACGATGCCAAAGTGCGAGAACTTTATAACGGTTATCGAAACGATATGGCAAGGGTGATAAAACTTCCTCATCAATACAACTATGTTGCTCCACAGAAAGATTGCAAAACAGGTGGATGGCAGAAGCTCAATCCAGAAAACGGAAGAAACATGGCTGCTTTGAGCTATCTTACGGCAAGGGAGATTCAGGAGCATACGGGAGTTGCCGTGGGAATTGTGAACTCTTCGGTAGGAGGAACAGGTGTGGAATGCTGGATGTCAAAGGGAAACCTTATGCAATATCCAGAATACTCAAATATCTTCTCTCACGAAAAATACAACGACCCTGACTGGCCTCAGAAGCGTATGGACATGGAAAACGCAAGGGCACAGGAGTGGGAGAAAACAATGGAGAAGAACGATGTCATCTCTCGTGAATGGAGAAAGGAAGGCTACGACTTCTCAAAATGGAGAGAGGTGGATATATTCAGCTCTTTCTACGACAAGAAAAAGCCAAACGGTAGCTATTGGTTCTATAACTGCGTTTATCTGACACAGGACGACATTTCTAATGCGAAGAACGGCAAAGCACTATTGCGACTTGGTGCCATCAAGGATGCGGACAGTGTCTTTGTGAACGGGAAATATGTAGGAAACACAACATATCAATACCCACCAAGAAACTACTCCTTCGACGTTTCTAAACTTCGTGAAGGAAGAAATGATATTGTTATTCGGTTGATGTCACAGAATGGAACACCGGCATTCGTACAAGATAAGGAATATCAATTGGAACTGCCAGGAAAAACAATTCCTTTATATGGAAAAGAGAGGAAATGGAGAATGGCTGTGGGAACAACCATGGTGAAACGTCCTGGGCAGACATATTTCGTAGGCACTCCAACTGGTCTCTACAATGCAATGATTGCTCCTTTGGGAAATATTGCTATCAGAGGAATGGTATGGTATCAAGGTGAGGCGAACGTGGGTAACCCAGCTAACTATGCAACATACCTAAAAGCAATGATTGAGGAATGGCAGAAGCAGTTCACGACACTCTCGGCAGCAGAGAAACCTTGGCATAGCGTGATTGTACAGCTGGCTGGATTCATGGACAGACACATCGGTGTATACGAAAGTGGCTGGTGCCAGTTGAGAAGCAAGCAAAGGGCAGTCACACTACCAGAAATGAACACAAATGCTTCTCTTGTCACTGCCATCGACTGCGGTGAATACAACGACATCCACCCACAAGACAAGGCAACGGTGGCTCATCGCATCGCTCTCCAGCTCTTCCGTAATGCGTATGGGGAGAACATTGTCAGCGAGGGACCTGCTCCTCTTTCTTGCAAGAAGTCAGGTCAGGAACTAATCATCTCTTTCGACTCTAAAACAGGAAAGCTGAGGGAGCTGAATGATGGTATTGCAAAAGTAACTGGCGACTATGAGTTAACAATCGACATCAACGCAATGAACAAGTCCCTCTCATCGACATATTCAATCTCTAACGGAGTCTTCAGATATGCGTACGACGATTTCCCACTCTGTACTCTTTACAATACAGACAATATCGCCGCACCGCAATTCGAGATTCCTATCCAATAATAATTCCTCTACTAAAGAACATGAAGAAAAGAATATTAGCCTCTGTTTTCTCATTCCTCATACTGGTTTCAGTAGCATGGGCAGATAAAGGCATGTACACTTATGTCGTTTCAAAAGGAAACGACGGTGACTTCAAAACAATTGCTGAGGCTATAGAAGCAATACCCGATTATTGCGAATTGGAAACTCTCGTTTTTATAAAAAGGGGAAAATACAAGGAGAAACTGGTGATCCCAGAAAGCAAGAAGAATGTCATATTCCAAGGTGAGGCACCCGACTCCACAATAATATTCTTTGACGACAATGTGCTCACGGTAAAAGAAAACGGTGGAAAAATGAGCACATCAGAAACGGCTTCTCTCTTTGTACATGGAGACGACATACTGTTTGAAAACATCACCATCGCAAACAGTTCGGGACCTGTTGGACAGGCGGTTGCCGTTTACGTTTCGGGAGATAGGATTACATTCTTGAATTGCAGAATAAAAGGCTTTCAAGATACTCTATACACCTTTGGAAAGGCTTCTAAGCAACTGTACAGAAACTGCTACATTGAGGGATGTGTTGATTTCATCTTTGGCTCCTCAACAGCTTTTTTCGAGAACTGTGAAATACACTGTCTCAGAGGCGGATATATCACAGCTGCCTCAACACCAAAAGAGAGGAAGTACGGATATGTCTTCAAAGACTGCAGAATAACAGCAGAGGAGGATGTAGTTCCAAAGGTTTATCTCGGCAGACCTTGGAGACCGTATGCAAAGACGGTATATATCGGCTGCACCATGGGGAATTTCATCAAGCCTTGCGGTTGGCACAACTGGAATTCTGCAGAAAAAGAGAAAACGGTGTTTTATGGGGAGTATAACAGTCGCGATCAGAACGGAAATCCAATAAACATGTCTTCTCGTGTCTCTTGGCTCAGAAAGGTAAATCCTTTCGATTTCACCATCGATAAAGTTCTGGAAGACTTCAACAAACCGGGATGGTATAAGCAATAACGTCTTTCTGAAGCCATAGACAACATCGTTAGATTGTGTTAGATAATCCACACGGGTTTGCAAGTGACCCAAAGAATATCCTCTAATAAGATATTCCAATATACAATCTGAACATAAACATCTACTTCCTGCAATGATCTCTTCAAGACAGTCATTGCAGGAGAAGGAAGATCAGTTTTTGCTGGTGGATACCAACATAGTGTTACTGTGTTTTGGCTCATACACACCTTTCTTCTTGACTTCTGAGTTAAATTATCATAAATCAAGACGATTTACTGGCATAAGGATGCGGAAAGACGTAAAAAATTACTAATTTTGCAGAGTAAATAAGGTAGATGGACTCTACCACCCTACTCTTCCTTTGCAGCACACTTATTCCCTTTACTATGGGGCAAAGGAGAGATAAGTAGGAAAGAAGAATCATTTCCGTAAGCCTTCACACCTACTTAGCAAGAATAGAAAACAATTCTATAAATAAATAAAAATAACCAATCATTACTATGTCACAGCTAAAATCACTTAACAAGCAGACTGCGCCTAAGAGCGTTGCTCCTGAGAAAATCATTCAGTTCGGTGAAGGTAACTTCCTTCGCGCTTTCGTAGACTGGATTGTTTGGAACATGAACGCAAAGACAAACTTCAACGGTTCTGTTGTTGTTGTTCAGCCAATCGACAAGGGTATGGTACAGTGGCTCAACGGTCAGGACTGCCTTTATCACGTAAACCTTCAGGGACGCCAGAACGGTGAGCCTGTAAACCAGCTCGACCGCATTGACGTAATCTCACGCGGTATAGACCCATACGCACAGCACTGGGCATATCAGGCTCTCGCAGAACAGCCAGAGATTCGCTTCGTAATCTCAAACACAACAGAGGCGGGTATCGCTTTCGATCCTGCTTGCAAGCTCTCCGACGCTCCTGCTTCTTCATATCCAGGAAAGCTCACACAGCTTCTCTGGAACCGTTTCAACGCTTTCAACGGTGATCCTACAAAGGGTCTTATCATCATGCCTTGTGAGCTCATCTTCCTAAACGGTCACCATCTCAAGGACTGCATCCGCAAGTACATTGAACTCTGGACTCCAGACTTCGGAGAGAAGGCACAGGCTTTCTCTGAGTGGTTCGAGAAATACAACTACGTATGCGCAACACTCGTTGACCGTATCGTACCAGGATTCCCACGTAAGGACATCGTAGAGATACAGAACAAGATTGGCTACAAGGACAACCTCGTTGTTCAGGCTGAGATCTTCCACCTCTGGGTGATAGAGAAGGCAGAGAACATGACTTGCGAGGAACTCAGAAAGGAATTCCCTGCTGACCAGGCTGGTCTCCACGTGCTCATCGCAGAGTCTGAGGCTCCTTACCACGAGCGTAAAGTTACTCTCCTGAACGGTCCTCACACAGTGCTCTCTCCAGTTGCTTACCTCTCTGGAATAAACATCGTTCGCGATGCTCTCCACGACCCTGTTGTTGGTCCATATATCAAGAAGGTACAGTACGACGAGCTCATGCAGACTCTCAACCTCCCTATGGAGGAACTCCAGCAGTTTGCTGCAGACGTTCTCGAGCGCTTTGACAACCCATATGTAGACCATCAGGTGACATCTATCATGCTTAACTCATTCCCTAAGTTCCAGGCTCGCGACCTCCCAGGAGTGAAGGTATACCTCGAGCGCAAGGGTGAGCTGCCAAAGGGTCTCGTGCTCGGTCTCGCAGCCATCATCACTTACTACAAGGGTGGTACTCGTGCTGACGGTGCTCCTATACAGCCTAACGACGATCAGAAGATTATGGACCTCCTCACAGAGCTCTGGGCGACTGGTTGCACAAGAAAGGTTGCAGAGGGCGTACTTGGTGCAGAGTGGATCTGGGGTGAGCATGGCAACCTCAACACAATCCCTGGACTTACAGACATGGTTGAGGGCTTCCTGAACGACATTCAGGCAAAGGGTATGCTTGAGACTGTTAAGTCTATTCTCTAAGTCTTTCATAATAGAATGTGAATCTCCCGTTCTTTTTCATTAAGGAATGGGAGATTCTTTTATATCGTGGCATGGGAAAAGTAAGTTCTATCCGTTGTAGCAAGTGTGTAATAAAATAGCAAACAGTCATTGATACAAGAAAATTATTTCACAGAAAACATATATGAATACACTACAATTACTGGCACAGAAATACGAGAAACCAGAATTTATCAATGGTGACCCCAGCTGGTTCATGCATCAAATAGAAGGAGACGAAAATAAAGAATTAGTTGCGTTTATAGCCTCTGCACTCAGCTACGGCTCAAGGAAACAATTTCTGCCAAAGATACAGAAGATTCTTGACGATATTAGGCTCTGGGACTCTAAAAGTAAAGATGGTAAGAATGTTGCCAGCCCCTCTCCTAAAGCAGCATCAGAATGGCTAAAAAAGGGCAGATATAAGGTTATGTTTCCAGATACAAAAGATTCCTTCTACCGTTTGTATTCATACCACACATTCAGAACATTCCTTGATGCACTTGCAGCTATGGTAACAGAATACGGTAGCATGAAACATTTTCTTATTTCGACATGCAATATTGGTTGTGGAGGAAGAATATCGGCATTAGAAGCAATAGATGCCATTACGACTTGGTTTAAGGACCATGGCTCAAAAGGTGTTATTCCAAAAGATTGCTCTTCGAGCTGCAAAAGAGTATGCATGTTCTTAAGGTGGATGGTGAGAAGAGAATCTCCAGTAGACCTTGGAATTTGGAACGACATAATTGCTCAAGACAGTCTAATAATTCCAATGGACGTACACGTTGTTACAGAGTCAATAAAAATGGGATTGTTAAAGTCAAAAAGCACTTCTATGGCGAATGCAAGGAAACTTACTGAAGAACTAAGGAAAGTGTTCCCAGAAGATCCTACAAAAGGTGACTTTGCATTATTCGGATTGGGAGTGGATACCACAGAGGAGTGATTCTCGTTGGTATTCACTTCTTTTTTTTGTATGTTCGCATCAAAGAGAAGGTGATTTTTCTATCTTGTAAATAGATATATATATACCACCGGGTGATTGAAATAGGGGTATATAAACGATACAAGCCCCAAAAATGTTGTTGTTTAAAACGAAACAAGCCCCGAAGAGTGTTCTC
>CALZTP010000030.1 GCA_945829115.1 uncultured bacterium
GAAGTTCCTATATACGGAGATAAACGGTGAGAAGTTCTATACCCATGAGGTGTCTATGGAGAATATGCCTTCCAGCGGATATATCAAGGTTGCCTTCGACCGCACCATGAAGGCAAAAGACCTTACGGTCCCTTTAGGAGGTCAGAACATGACGTTCTCGGCAAAGCAGGGAAAGGAACTGACATTCTACTATTGGAACCTTCCGAACGTAACCCTTGACGACACGATTCTGGGAACCAATTTTGTAGATATCTACGGCATGCCGCATCAGGAAGATTTCATCATACACTTCAAGACACGAGGAACCACGAAGGAGATTGTTCACAAGACCTTCGACTTCATCGTGGGAGCAGACGGCTCCCTTGATGATGCCATCAATGCAGCTAATGCCGATGAGGGAACAGACCGCTACCTGATTTTCATCCCTGACGGTGAATACCAGCTGACGGGAAACGAGTCGTTGGAAGGTAGGTATAACATCACTTCCGATGGTGCATGGCCTTGTGATGGTGATGGTAATGCCGTCACTGACGAGGATATGAAAAAGAAATACAACTACCAAAACGGCATGACCCAGGTGACAAGACCAAAGGTGTCTATAATCGGACAGAGCCGTGACAGCGTCATGGTATGGAACAAACCAATCGTGGAGGGTATCGGATATACCGCAACCATACACGTGGGCAAGTGGGCAAAGGACTTCTATGCCGAGGACTTCTCCATGGAGAACCGATTCCCATACTGGTCGAGCATGGGAGGAGGAAGTGGTGCCGGACGTGCCGTGGTGCTCTGGGATCAGGGGCAGCGCACTACTCTGAAGAACGTCTCCATGATGAGCTGGCAGGATACCTACTACTCTGCTAATGCCGACAACGACTACCGTGGCTATTTTGAGAACTGCCAGTTAGGAGGTGTCGTCGATTGGATATGCGGTGATGGAAACATCTGGTTCGAACAGTGCGACATCATTGTTCGCGACCGCTCTGGAAACAATGTCGCAGCACCTTCTCAGGAGGTTACACAGCAATGGGGATATGTCTTAAAAGACTGTAACATAAAACCAGAACTGCCACTCGACCAAACAGAGAAACTGAAAGACAAGACATGGACACTCGCTCGTCCGTGGGCAAACTCCCCAACAAAATCGCCAGCCATCACTTATATAAATACAAAGATGTATGTACTTCCAAGAGACCAAGGCTGGGGCGTGATGACAGGAAATTCCGTGCTCCGATTCCACGAGAACCATAGCATGGACGGTGACGGCACGGTATTGTCGCTTGGTTCACGAACACTGGCAGCCGCATTGCCTGCTGCTGGCTCTGACGACTGTGTCATGAACGATGCTGATGCTGCAAAGTACACCATCCAAAACGTTCTTGGTGGCACTGACTCATATACTCCGAAGGAGCGCACCATACAGATTGATGCTGCCTCTAGCGATGTTGCCAACCGTGATGCCATAAACAGTATTGTCTGGGACGATAACATCGAGATTGACGATGACCGTCTGAGATGGGACGGCAATGAATACGCTCTCTGTTACTTCATCTTCAAATACGAGAACGAGAAATGGGTTTACAAGAGGAATGTTACAGAGACGAGCATCAGCCTCGACCAGATAAACCTTGGTGCGGGCACTTATTGCGTGAGGGCAGCAAACCAGTACGGTGGTCTTGGAGCACCTACCAAGGCTATCAAATACGATGGTATGCGTCAGTATGTGCTGCAACTGAAGGAGGTGGGCGACAAACCTGACTATGGCTGGAGCACCATCTGTCTCTCTGCCAACACGAAGGCACCGGAGGGTGTGAGCGTTTATGCGGCTACAGCACACGACAAGCTGGTGGAAAACGAGAACGTTGTTGACTATCTCATGACACTCACTCCAGTATCTATCCTCAACAAGGATATGGGATATATCGTCTATGGTCCTGTGGGCGACTATACGTTCAAGGCAACATCAAAGGTTGGCTCTAAGCCTACAATACTAAGGGGAAACTCTTCCGACCACGCCATCCCTGCTACGAATATCAGCTGCTACGTGCTTGCGGACAAGACCTGGGGAATAGGGTTCTACAAGTTCAACGGTACAGAACTAAAGGCGAAGCGTGCTTGGCTACCTGCCGACAAGGTGTCTACAGACGTGCAACAGGGATTGTCAAATGGAGTCAAGGCAATTCGATTCACATTCCCTGAGGGAACGGGTATTGAAGATATTATATATAATATCGACTATACTAACTCTGATGCCATCTACGATCTCTCTGGACAGCAACTCCCAGACATACCGAATTCTGGTGTCTACATCCAGAAGGGAAAAGGAAAAATATTCAAGAAGCGGTAGAAAAAAATATGCTTAACTGTAAAGAGGGCAATGAAAAGATTTCTTTTCGTTGCCCTCTTTTTATACACCTCGTGGAACTCCCCTACTCCACTTTAGGGAAAACTCCTCTCACTATAGAGAAAAACCTTTTGCAGACTTCGAATTTTGGTGTAACTTTGCACTCAGAAAAAAGAAGACGGGCACCGTTCCCGTCCGAAGAAATTCCGGACAAAAACGACAAACCCTATTTCTTTCGTGCGAAGAAGCACTCAGAAAAAAGAAGACGGGCACCGTTCCCGTCCGAAGAAATTCCGGACAAAAACGACAAACCCTATTTCTTTCGTGCGAAGAAGCACTCAGAAAAAAGAAGACGGGCACCGTTCCCGTCCGAAGAAATTCTGGACAAAAACGACAAGCCCTATTTCTTTCGTGCGAAGAAGCACTCAGAAAATAAATCACTCATAAAAACAGAAACGAATATGAAGACAACAATGAAGAGCATGATGGTAATCGGAATGATGATCCTCGGCACAATGACCACCCTTGGCAATACAACTACAAACGTTCACAACAACAAGTCACACTTTGTTGTTCGCACAACGGTAGTAAGCAACACCTGCAACAAGCGTCACGGTCACGACCGCTGTTGCAACATAAACCGCAAGCCAGTGATGAGAGAAAAGCTTCGCGCACACATCCTCAAGGGCAACCACAACTTCGACCGCCATGGTGTTTGCAAGAAGTGCAACCTCTCTCGCTCTGAGGTTCGCAGAATGGAGAACGAGTTGCTTCGCCACGACAGAAACACCTGTCCTCCGCGCCCCAACCACCGATAATTCAGCCCATTTGCATCAAAAAATACAAAAGAACATCTTTCATACATAGCTTTAAGTTATTAGGTTTTAGTTTTTAGTTATTAGGTTTTAGTTTTTAGAAGTTAGTTATTATTTGTTAGACATTAGGTTTTAAGTTTTAGTTATTGATTAAAAAAGGAGCTTGCCGACTGGCAAGCTCCTAATGTTTTCTGCACCCTCTCAGCCCTCCTTTCTCTTTAACGTGCGAAGGTATTGTTTCTGTTCCGGTGTAACGCGAAAGCTTTCTATCGCTTTCTGTATTGTCTTGTTATGTGTCCAAGTAGCGAGAACGTTCTTCTCGATGAAAGGAATTGTGGCATCCCATTGTTTAGCAAGTGCAGTAGCAAAGAACCATGCCACCATCATCCGAACATAATACTCCTCTCCTTGCACAGAGGCAGGGATATTGAGATATTCCCGTTTAAAGTCCTTATCTAAGAAATGAGACATAAGCATCTCTATTCCAAAGCGACAGGTGAAGGGATATGGAGATGCTGCCCAAGAAAGAATATTCTCCATCAGCCGCCCTTTGTTCTTCGAGAACACCTTTGGAGAGAGAATGTCACAAACTGCCCAGTTGTCCACATAGGGCAAGAAAGTGTCGGTCAGTTCAATACACCTGTCATAGTCTTTTATCTGCGAGAGAAGGAGTGCATGAAGCATGTTCTCGTCATAGAACGTATGGGGCAGTTCCTTTAGGAACACATTGCTCTCCTCTTCCTTGGCATACTCCTTCGCAAAATTACGGAGTATGGGAACACGAACTCCAATAAACAGTTCCTCTGCCACTCCTGGAGTCAGCTTCGCTTGGAAGGTGGCATAGCCCTCGTCACGCATGTCATACAACCGTTTCTGTAGTGTTGTCATATTATTCTTTCTCCACGTTGTTCTGACGAATCTCAGCAGTGATTTCCATATATTCCCTTCTGCCCTCTATGAAGTCTGCATACAGCTCATAAGGGTTACGGCCTCTAAGCACATAACACTTTCCACAAGAAGGACAATGGAAGAGGCATCGCCATTGCTCTTTCACAAAGAGCATGCGCTCGTTCCGTGAGGAGGAAGCAATCTCTGGTGCCTTCCTCGTGGTGTTTTGTTCTAATTGTTCCATCATGTCCATAGTGAGGTGATAAACATTGGTGTCTCGTCTTTCCCTTTCTTAAAGCCAAGGTGTTCATAGAAGCCGCATTCCTTATCGTATGCCACAAGGGCGATACGAAGATAGTCCTTATACTTCTCTTTTGTGCGTTCAAGAAGCATCTTACCAACTCCCCGACCCTGATATTCAGGACGCACAAGGAGATAATGAATATATGCGGTCATGATGCCATCGTCCATGGCACTGAGCAACCCAATAAGGCGGTCGCCATCCCAAGCAGTATAGACAGTGGCGTAATTACGCATGGCAATCTCCAATTTATCTGGGTAATGGCCTGACGACCACTCCACAGAGAGAAACAGTTCTTCCAGCTCTTTGCTGGTAAGCACCTGCTCTTTTCCTTTTATAACTATTTCACTCATATTCTATAAAGAATATTTATTCCAAAAATTTCTCGATGAGCAAGAGGGTCATGAAACCAAGCAGGAGGGCATAGGTAGCCTGTTTCTGATAGCCATGGGCATGCGTTTCAGGAATCATCTCATCGCTCGTGACATACAACATAGCGCCACCAGCGAATCCAAGCATAACGGGAAGGAGTGCAGCAGACACTGTGCCAAGGGCAAATCCCAGCCACACCCCCACAACCTCAAGGAGACCGATGGCTAAAGAGATAAGAAATGTTCGGAACGGCTTCACACCCGCCATAATCAATGGTGCGATGATTACCATTCCCTCAGGAACATTCTGCAACGCAATTCCCATGCTCACCGTCCACGAGGAAGCATCGATATCGCTCATGCTCACTCCTGCCGCCATTCCCTCTGGAAGCTTATGAATGGCAATCGCCATTACAAAGAGCAACACGTTGTTCAGCTTCGCATTGTTGTGATGCTCTGCCTCACCAAGTCCAGTGATATGATGCAGATGGGGAGTGACAAAGTCTAAGAGGTTCAGGAAGAAAGCTCCTGCCATCACTCCTACTGCCACCAGCCACCAGCTTTCGTTAAGCTCGAAAGCAGGAAGAATCAACCCTATCGTAGAGGCAGCAAGCATAATGCCTGCACAATAGCCAAGAATAGAGTCGTTCCATTTATGTGGCAGCTCCTTTATAAAGAATCCAAGCAGACTGCCTATTACCGTTGCTCCACAGAGTCCTGCAGCACTAATCCATACTTCTGACATAATCTAAATGTTTTTTCTCTTCTTTTTCTGAAAAAAATAAAGGTTAACAGGGGTGTTGGTAAACAATAACTACACAACCGTTATCGCATCTATTCTCAGGTTAAGGATTCCAGATGGCACCTTCACCTCCACAACATCCCCCACCGCCTTTCCCGTGAGCGCTTCAGCAACGGGCGACTTGATAGAGATCTTCCCCTCTTTAAGGTTCGCCTCATGGGTGTTCACAATCGTGTAGGTCATCTGACTGTTTGTCTTCATATTCGTCATCGTAACCTTACGAAACAACCCAACCACATCGTCCTTGAGATGTGAGGTGTCCATGACACGAGCATTCTCCAAAACGCGCTGCTTAAAGCGAATACGACTGAACAGCTTAGCCTGCTCACGCTTTGCAGCATGATATTCGAAGTTCTCACTGAGGTCTCCCTTGTCACGGGCTTCTGCAATGGCGTTCTTCACCCTCGGAACCTCCACGTTTATCATTTCATTCAATTCCGCCACGAGTGCATCGTAACATTCCTGAGATAAGTATTCCATGTTCTATGTGTTTTTTTTCTTTTTCTACCACCAGCAAGTTCCCTGGCAGTTTCTCTTGTTCTTACAAAATCACACAAAGTTACCGAAAAAAACATATCTGCCAAAATAATCTTCGTTATTTTAGTTTTCTTTCACAGAATATCGGGAAAGCACAGGGGTGTTTCGGAAGCACGGGGGTGTTGCAAAAGCACAAGAGTGTGTTTTCAAGTGTCATTAGATTCAGATACGCAAACCACACGCAAGAGGGAGAAGGAACTGTATTATTTGCTACTTAGGATAGTTAAATTAATATAAAAGTAGATAAGGGGAGCACCTTGGGGAGCGATGCCCTTAAAATAAAAATAACCCACTGGTAATCGGTGAGTTATTTGAAATAGTTGTGGAGCTGGAGGGGATCGAACCCTCGTCCAAACAGGGAATCAATATGCTTTCTACATGTTTATTTCAGACTTCATTGTCGGGCAGCAGCAAGACCTGAACCACCAACTGCAACCTTATCCTCTAAAGTTTCATCGCGGGCACGAGGCATTCCCAACGACTATTCCCGATACTCCTACACCGCTATACCAGACGCCTCGGAACAAGAGCTTCTGAGCGATGTCTCGTTTCAGCACCTGGTGCCGAAATTAGGCCAGTAATCTACTGTTCTTCGATTAGGCAGCGAGAGCGTACTTTGTTTCGCCAGATAAATTTTTGATAGCAGAGATTAAAGAGCTTACCATCTCAGCTCTACATGCTTACATACCGCTTCAACCCGCTGTCAAATCCAGTCAGCCCCTTGGTTTTCTTATCCCTTGAATTAAAGTTGTTGCGATAGAAGAAAAGTTTTCGTGTGCAAAAGTGAGCAAAAAAATTCTGCATAATCGCACATGTTTCACCTTTCCGCCTGCAAAATTACTACTTTTTCCTGACATAAACAACATTTCCACATTAAATAATTTAAAAATGTTCATCTACCATGTGCAAAATCTTTTTGCATAGGACACACAAACATTCTTGCAGCTTTTCACATTTAGACTTCCTGGTACCGCTCGACCTGGTCGAGCGGCAATCCCTTCCAGCATCTCGCAAGCAAAAACAGAAACTCCATCACCTGCGTTGAGACACCTCCTTTTATATATACGAATAATGTGTAATCAAAAAATTCAAGATGTGACACCACAACTCCCCCTCGCCTACGAGACATGACTGTGCAACAACCACCAGTGTCACAACACAAACTCCTATATACACACTATTAATATCAAGGATTGTTGACAAAAAAGGTGTTTCGCGCTATAAGAGAAACTCGTTTTCACATAAACAGCTGATACAGAGACATGATTCCTTTAGAAACAACCATTTTATCTCAACAAAACTGAGATATAGACATGTCCTTTGCCTTTCTTTTCTTTGACTACCCAATCCATAGCAAGTCGATCGTACTTTTGCTTCAGTTCCACAAGAATAGCATTATTCTCCTCACTGAATGGAGCAGAGGGAATAAACTGCTGCTTCTTCTGATTCCAGTGTTTCGTGTGAAGCTTTTCTTTTAATAGTTTGTTCACTGCGAGAAATCTTGTTTCTCCATCTAAATAAAAACGTAAACGAAGGTTAAATCCCGTAGTTCCGTAAGATTGATAATTGATGTTTACCATCTGTTTTAAATGTTTTGAATCACGATTATTTTTCAGATGCACTAACACAAATATAAAACATGCACAAAAATCAGTGATTCATGACTTTTTGAAACTGCGGACTTCATGATAGAAGACATTTATGGAAAAGAAGTCACACAACTTATTCCACGCATCATTTCCTTGCCTATGTCTCCGATATAGAGAAAAAGTCGGATTATTAAGATTAAATTTAACTTTAATTTCAATAATCCGACTTGTCTTACAGCAAGTTTATTAAGCGGAGAGAGAGGGATTCGAACCCCCGGTACCTCTCGGTACGGCGGTTTTCAAGACCGCTGTAATCGACCACTCTACCATCTCTCCATTGGGATGTTTCATGCTTTTTGAGATGAGTGATTTCTCAATTGCGGTGCAAAGGTACTACTTTTTTCTGAATCCTGCAAATTTTTATGCAATTTTTTTCTTTTTCCCCATTTTTTCTTCGAGAAAGAAGTGAATGTCGGTTTTACACCTTATTAATATAGGACACACCTACCTCAGGCACGAGCAATAGCCCTTTGTGGCATAAAAGAAAAAAGGGAGCACCCAGCATACAGATGCCACGGTGAGGAGGGAGGAAAAAGAGACTATCTCTTGTGCTCCTTCACAATCTCAAGGAGCTGGAGATGGTTCTCCCGATTGTTGGCAGCAACGACACCAGAGGGAGCAGTCAGACACAGAGCATCACCCTCCAAGGAAGTAATGATACCACCCGCCTCTGTCAGAATCAGCGAAGCAGCAGCGAAGTCCCAAGGACTGAGGAGATACTCAAAATAGAGCTCACACCTCCCCATGGCAAGATAGCACAACTCTGGTGCGCACGCCCCAAAGCGTCGAATGTCGTTACATTTCCCAAACGCATCGAGAATAATCTCAGAGCAAACGGCAGCATACTCCTTATGGTAGACAGGAAGAGCAGTACACAGCATAGCATCTGCGAACGGTCTCGAAGAGACATCTATCATCCTTCCATTCAGAAACGCCCCCTTCCCCTTCTTGGCATAGAAGAGTTCATTCTTTCGAGGGAGGAACACCACCCCCGCCTCCATCTCAGCATTGTGTTTCAGTCCCACACAAACAGCACACTCGTCAATTCCACGACTGTAGTTCGCGGTGCCATCAATCGGGTCAATAATCCATGTGTATTCATGCTCGCAATCGTTTATATCCCTCTCCTCGCAGAGGAATCCAGAACCAGGGAGAAGCTTTGACAGCTCCTCGCACAAGAAGTTCTGCACAGCAAGATCAGAAGAAGTAACGATGTTCTCGCATCCATTTTTCTGCTCTATCTCAAAACGCTCAGTAGACATAAGTTCTCCAGCCGCAATCACCAGTTTGTTCAGTTTTTCTATAAATGTCATCATATTTTTTCTTTTTGCGTATAATCCCTTAGTAAATGTTTCTTTTCAGTTTTTTGAATGCAAAAATACGAATCTTTTTCAGTATATGCAAGTTTTCCAACGATTTTTTTTATGATTACGAAGCCACCTGACTACTGCTGAAGAAAGAGAAAATAAAGAGGGTGTGTCAAAAAAAGAAATGACACACCCTCTTTTGTTGAGTATATTCAAGAAGAATGATTAACCTTAGAAGTTATTGAAGGGTTTTCTTCTGAAATAGTTCCGAAAGAACAGAATGATTACCCTCCGAAGTTATCGAAGCGAATCATATTGTCTTCTACGCCAAGAGAATGGAGAAGGTCAAGGACTGTCTTCGCCATCATTGGAGGTCCACAGAGGTAGTATTCACAATCTTCTGGGTTCTCATGCTGCTTTAGGTAGGTATCTCCCATCACTGGCGCCACGAAACCAGCAGTGTATTTCAGTCCGGCAGCATCTGCCTTTGGATCTGGGCGGTCGAGAGCGAGGTGGAAGTGGAAGTTCGGGAAGTCTTTTTCGAGCTGTAGGAAGTCGTCGAGGAAAGGAATCTCTTCCATTGCCCTTGCACCATAGAAATAATGCATTGGACGCAGTCGATCCTCTGGAGCGATGCCATGTCCCTTGAGCATATGCATGATCTGAGCACGCAGAGGAGCCATTCCAGCACCGCCACCAACCCAAATCATCTCACGACCAGTTCCGTATTGAGGGCGGAATTCTCCGTAAGGTCCCGACATCACCACCTTGTCGCCTGGTTTTAGCGAGAAGATATAAGAAGATGCGATGCCTGGGTTTACGTCCATAAAGCCAGGTCCCTGCTCTTTTGGTTTGAAAGGAGGAGTAGCGATACGCACGTTAAGAGTGATGATATCGCCCTCATCAGGGTAGTTTGCCATGGAGTAGGCACGAATGGTTGGTTCAGTGTTTGTGCACTTGAGAGAGAAGAGTCCAAACTTCTCCCATGCAGGGAGGTAAGTGTCTCCGATGAGTGACTTGTCGAAGTCTTTGTTGTAGTCGAGTTCGAAAGCAGGAATGCGAATCTGCGCATAGGAGCCTGGTTCGAAGTTCATATGCTCTCCTGGAGGCAGAGCAACCTTATATTCCTTTATGAAGGTAGCCACGTTTCTATTGCTGATGACGGTGCACTCCCATTCCTTCACACCCATGACAGACTCATCGACATGAAGTTTCAGGTCGCCCTTCACCTTACACTGGCATCCGAGTCGCCATCCCTCTTTTATCTCCTTTCGAGAGAAGTGCGATTTCTCAGAGTCGAGGATTTCTCCCCCACCCTCTAACACCTGTACCTTACACTGTCCGCAAGAAGCCTTTCCGCCACAAGCAGAAGGCAGATAGATGCCGTTTTCGTTTAGAGTAGCCATTACGGAGTTTCCCTGTGGCACATCAAGAACGGTGTCGTTGTTGATGGTAATCTTCACGTTACCACTTGGCGACAGATATTTCTTTGCTACGAGCAGAATGATAACGAGGAGTATGATGACTGTCAGGAACACTCCCATGCTCGCTAAAATGAAATGTATATCCATTGTAATAAATATCTTTTTAATGATGGAGAAAGACATGGCAGTTTACTTGAGCTGTTTTTCTGCCAAATATTTTTCCACCGTTAGAAATGCTATATTTTCAATCCTGAGAAGCACATGAACGCCATTGCGAGAAGACCCACGGTGATGAACGTTATTCCGAGTCCCTGAAGAGGCTTTGGCACGTCTGAATAGGCTAATTTCTCACGGATTGCACCGAGAAGGCAGATGGCGAGAGTCCATCCGATTCCAGAGCCGAGTGCGAATGCCAGTGCGTCTCCTATTCCCCCGATATACTGTGTGTTGGTAGGGTCGAGGTTTATGCGTTGCTGCATGAAGAGAGAAGCACCCATGATGGCACAGTTCACAGCAATGAGCGGCAGGAAGATACCGAGAGCAGCATATAGGGAAGGCGAGAATCGCTCCACGATCATCTCCACGAGCTGCACGATGCCCGCAATGACTGCGATGAAAAGAATCAGTGAGAGGTATGAGAGGTCTACTCCGAGAATTCCGTCAGCCGCCAGCACTTTTGTCTGGAGTAGATAGTCGACAGGTACTGTTATGAGGAGTACGAATGTTACCGCCATACCCAATCCGAAGGAAGTCTTCACGCTCTTAGAAACGGCAAGATATGAGCACATGCCGAGGAAGAACGCAAAGATCATATTATCAACGAAGATGCTTCGGAAGAAAAGTGATATTATATGTTCCATAATGATTTTATAAATGAAAGGATGTATGAAAAGCGGTTAGTCCTTATAGAAATATGCTCTATGTACCCAGATTACTATTCCGCACAGAATCATTGCCATGGCAGGCATTGTCATCATACCGTTGTTGATATAGCCAAAGTCGTAGAGGCTATCAGGAATGATCTGCACTCCGAGGAGAGAGCCACGTCCAAAGAGTTCTCTCACACCACCCACGATGACGAGCACGAGCGCATATCCCAGTCCGCTACCCACGCCGTCGAGGAAAGACGGCCATGGTTTGTTCATAGAGGCGAAAGCCTCGAGACGTCCCATGAGTATGCAGTTCGTGATGATGAGTCCGACGTAGACAGAGAGTTGCACGCTGACGTCGTATACGAATGCCTTGAGAATCTGGTTTACGATGGTTACGAGAGCTGCTACGACAACGAGCTGCACGATGATGCGAATGCGTGTTGGAATGGTGTTACGAATGATAGAAACGATAACGTTTGCGAATGCCGTTATCACTGTCACCGCCAATCCCATTACGATAGCCGGCTTAAGTTGTGAAGTGACAGCGAGTGCCGAACATATTCCGAGTACCTGTATAAGCACCGGGTTATTTCCATTCAAAGGAGTGAGGAAAACCTCTTTATTCTCTTTAGAAAACAGTTTACTCATAGTGTTGTTCCTCCTGCTTATTTATTGTTAAGAAAATCTTCATAGAGTGCTATGCTTTCCTTGAACATATTGTTCACGCCATTGCAAGTAAGAGTAGAACCCGTTACAGCATCAACCGTGTAAGGTTTCTCTTCTGGCTTTATATCGGTTGCTTTCTTGACAGAAAGGAGTACGGTATTGTCGGCATATGCCGTCTTTCCCTTGAACTGATCCTGCCAAGCCTTAGAATCTTTTATCTCTGCACCCAGACCAGCTGTTTCGCTTGCATGGTTGAAATAGGCACCGAAGACGGTCTGCTTGTCGCTATTGAGAGCGATGTAGCCCCAGATAGGTCCCCAGAGTCCCATTCCGTTTACAGAGAGTATGTATTTATCTTCTCCGTTTAGCTTACAAGTGTATACGATAGCCTTTTTCTCTGCTGAGACCGTATCTACAGCAACAACAATCTGCTTATATTTCTCTTCAGCGTCAGCATCATCTGCAAACTCGCGAATATCGAGAGCAGCGAGCACCTGCTTCTTCACGTCAAGCGCAACGTTAGCCTCCTGTTTGTCTTTCAAGGAAGTATATACGAAAGCAAGACCGAACGCAACGATTACAACGAGTACGATGCTATATATAATAATGTACAGGTTGTTGTTTGTATTAAATTTCTTTGCCATTGTTTCCGTCCTCCATATTATTTTGTACGATTCATTCTACGGGAGATGTTCCGCTGAACGACACACCAGTCGATGAGAGGAGCACATCCGTTCATAAGCAGGATTGCGAGCATCATTCCCTCTGGGTATCCTGGGTTCATGACGCGCACCATAACGGTAACGACACCGATTAGGAAGCCATAGATCCATTTTCCTGTCTCTGTGCGAGCCGCAGTGACTGGGTCTGTTGCCATGAAGACCGCACCAAATGCGAAACCGCCAAGCACGAACTGCTGACAAGCGGTGAGAGGAGAGAGCCCGAGGTGGTTGAAGAGAGCCGCTGTTAGTCCGCCACCAATGAACACAGAGAGCATGATTCGCCATGAAGCGACACCCGTGATGAGGAGGATGACGGCACCTATTGCAATCGCTATGAAGCTTGTCTCACCCATAGAGCCTGGAATGAGTCCGAAGAATGCGTTCATGGTGTCTATCTGAGCGTCAGGGTTCTGAGAGATTATGCCGAGTGGAGTTGCTGCTGTTGTTGCGTCGGCGATGTTGTGTCCGAGTCCGAAGATTTGGTCTTTTGCCACCCAGCAGTTTTCTCCCGACATCACAGTAGGATAGGAGAAGAAAAGGAAGGCACGAGCCGCAAGTGCTGGGTTTACGAAGTTCATTCCCGTGCCACCGAAGATCTCCTTACAGAAGATCACGCTGAAGGCACATGCTATGGCGAGACACCACAGTGGGCAGTTTACAGGCAGCACCATAGGAATGAGAATACCTGTTGCGAGATATCCCTCGTGGATATCGTGATGCTTCCACTGAGCCCATGCGAACTCAATTGCGAGTCCCACTATGTAGCTGACAAGAATCTTTGGCAGCATCTGTAGGAATCCGTATATGAACATCTCCAAGCATGAGGTTTCTTCGAGAGCTCCAGCATAGAGAGCGTTCTGATATCCAATATTATACATGCCGAAGAAGAGAGCAGGCATCAAGGCAATGATCACGAAGCTGATGACACGCTTAGAGTCAATGGCATCGTGAATGTGGGCTCCACTCTTAGAAGTATCGTTTGGTACGAAGAGGAAGCTTTCAAAGCCTTCAAAGACACTGCCAAACGCCTGCAGTTTTCCTCCTGGCTGGAAGTTTGGCTTTATCTGATCAAGATATTTTCTTAAAGCTTTCATTGAATTACTTTTAATGGTTTGTTTTAGAGGCGAGAAAATCGCCACCCGTTTTATTCATTCTCCTTGCGGAGTATATCAAGCCCCTCGCGCACGATTTTCTGCAGTTCAAGCTTTGAAGAGCACACGAACTCTGCTACGGCAAAATCTTCTGGGCTCACCTCGTAGATGCCGAGAGCCTCCTGCTTGTCGATATCTTCAGTGATGATTGCCTTTATGAGATACTCGCCATAGATGTCCATCGGCAACACTTTGTCGTATTCTCCAGACATGATCATGTGTCGCTCCCCACCCTTTATGCGAGCATCGCAGACATATTCTTTCTTTCCTCCGAAGAGCCAAGAGAAATATGTTCTGCTGACAGAGAACTGATTGAAACGAGGCATTATCCATCCGAGCATTTCATCGGCATGGTTGCCTTCTGGGATTACCGTTACCTCGCTAACCTGCGGACCAACAAAGGCTTCTCCCTCTACCTTCACACCAGTGAGAGGGTTGCCATTTATGATTCTCACGCCCTCTGTCTTAATTCTTCCCTTGAGGATTGTCTGAATGTCTTGACCTACGAGAACCTCAGAGTATGCTGGGTCGAGAACCTCAGAGCCTGCCAGAGCGACCTTGTGGCGAAGGTCTACCTTTCCAGTTAGGAAGAGACGTCCGATAAAGATCACTACTGTTGGAGAGACCGTCCACACCACCTCGTTCTTGTTGACAGGTGCAATGTTGTTTATCTGCACACCAACATTTCCTGCTGGGCACTTTCCCTTGAACATGGTCACCTCAGCGTTGTTGAGAGAACCGAGTGCGCTCTCCTCTGCCTCATTGATGCCCACATAGACCTTTGCCATGCGAGAGAGAGCCGTGACGCCAGCCTGGAAGGCATCTTCGTTTCCCTTCAGCTCATAGAGGAAGTTAGAAGCGAGAGGCATGTCACGGAAAGCAGACACGAAGATTGCGCGAGGTGTGGTGTCGGGATTTGTGGAGATGGCATATGGCAGCTGGTTTATGAAACCGAAGAGACCAGCCTGAAGGATTGCCTCCTTCACCTGCTCTCCAGAAAGCCCCTTAGGATCTTTCTTGCCGAAGTCTCGATATTCCACTTTGCTGTCTGCCTGCACTTTCACAGCCAGCACCTTTCTCCTTTCTCCACGCACTACGGCAGTTACCGTACCGCTCACTGGAGAGGCGAAACCAACGGAAGGGAAATGTTTATTGACAAAGAGGCTGTCTCCAGCCAATACCTTATCTCCTTCTTTCACCACAACCTTCGGAGTGACGCCATGATAGTCTGCAGGACACAATGCGAAAACATCTCCTGCAGGCACTTGAACATCCTTGAGTTGTGCCGTACCCTTGAGTTTTATGTCAAGGCCCTTACGTAACTTAATAATGTTTACCATCTGTAAAAAATTTTACAAAATACTTTATAATACCTTATATCTGTTTTAGTCAGTATTGTGTAGAAGCAAAAGAAAAAGTCCTCTACAGAGTGCAAAATTAAGAAAAAAAAACTATATAATAGTATTTAATTGCAGAAAAAATTTCATAATCATGCATTTTTTTAGTAATTTTGCAACAAAAATATCATTTATCAAGACAACGAAACACATAATCGCCATTTTGCTGTGGGTTATAATAAGCATATACACAGTAATAATTGTATTGCTGCACATACCAGCAATACAGGATTCGTGTGGGGATTTTCTTGAGCAGGAGGTGGGAAAGAAAATCGGTGCGAAGGTGGCAGTGGGAAGGATTTCTGTTGGTCTTCTAAACCGTATCACGGTTGACGAGATTGCTATCGCCGACCAAGAAAAGAAAGAGATGCTTGCCTGTCACCGTTTGTCGGCAAAGATAGATGTTGTGGAGCTATTGAAAGGACGCATAGAGATCACTTCCGCTCAGGTTTTCGGACTTCGCGCCACGCTCTCTCGAAAGAGTGCAGAGAGTTCCTTGAACTGTCAGTTTCTGATTGACTCTCTGTCTTCTAAAGACAGTGAGAAAGGGAACAGTTTGAGCCTTCAGATCACCTCTCTTGTTGTTCGCAACTCTTCTGTGAGATATGACGTTCTGAATGAGAAGAGGAAAGAAAGGTTTCTCGATGTTAATCACTTATATGTCAACAATATAAGCGGTCACATCGTTATTAACTCTTTAACCAACGAAAGTCTCACTGCCAGAATAAAGAAATTCTCTTTCAAGGAAGAGCATTCAGGTTTCTCTTTGAACCACCTCTCGCTTACGTTCAATAACACAGAGCAGAAGACAGAGGTGAAGGATTTCGCACTCAGGACAGAGAATAGTGACATCAGTCTCGACATTGCCGTCAACCACAAAGGAAAGGAGATTACCAGCTTTGAGGCTGTTAGTCGCCACTCGGCTATTGGCAGTCGCGACCTTTCTTGTTTCCTGCCTAACCTACCGAACGAGAACAAGAGCATCTTCATCGATGCAGAGATGGGAGGCGACAAGCGTTCTTGCTTCTGCAAAGAGCTTACGATTCGCTCTGCAGCAAAAGATTTCTTACTTTCCTTGCAAGGGCAGTCGGATAGCGATATCAACAAGTTGCTGAAAGCACCTCTTGAGAGCGATTGGAGGGTGAAGGTGAATAGCCTCAATGCAAAGGGGGACTTTCTTAGTTTCTTGTCGAAAACGCTGAATGCCAAAGGAATAAAACTGCAGAATCTTGGCGATATAAACTACACGGCAGAAGCTATCAGCAAGAATAGAGCAATTCTTTTCAAGGGAAAAATCTCTTCGCAGATAGGTGATTGTCAACATAGTATTAGCTATAGCAATAAAACCCTTACGACTGATATTATTACGAGCACACTGAAAATCGGAAGAGTTTTGAACGATAACACATTGGGCGACTGCGAGTTAAACATATACAGTGAGGTAGAGCTCAACGAATCTCTGAAAAAGGCTGAGAATGCAACGGTGAAGATAGAGGCGCCTCTACTCACAATTAAGAGCTATCCATACCGAAATCTCTCTGCGTCAATAGCACTGGGGCCGAGGAAAGCATTTGCAGAACTGTCACTACAAGACCTCAACGCAAACGTGTTGCTGAAAGCGGAAGCTGCCAGCAGGGGTGCTTTTTCTTTCGACCAAGTCGAAAGACACCAGGCAGGACAGGGGTGTTTGAAGAAAGGCAGGGGCGTTAATGTTGGCAGCAGGGACAGGGGTGTTGATGCTGGCAGCAGGGGTGTTGATGCTGGAAATGCTTTTTTCCAAAACATTGTTGTTGACTGTGATGTTAGCCATCTGAACCTCGAAGCTCTGAACCTCAGCGAGCGTTACGCGTCAACCACCTTCAGTGGAATGCTCCATGCAGAATGCTGGAACATAGAAGATCTGCTTCACAACACCTCTTTGGAGGTTTCTGATTTCTCTATTTGCGACAGTCTTGGCGTAACGAGTAGCAACAGGATTTCTGCCACAGCCTTTCGAGACAGTCGTGGAGAGCAGAGAATCACACTCTCGTCTGATTTTGCCGATATAGACGTGACGGGACGTTTTGACGTGAGCACTCTCTCCCACTCTTTGATGAACCTCTTTGCCTCAAAGCTGCCTACGATAACTGGGCTGGAATATCACCATGACGTTCACAACCGCATTCGAGTGGATGGCATTGTTAGGCATTCTGGAGTGATCTCTAAGCTGGCAAAGATTGATTTAGAGACAAGGTCTCCACTCTCGATATATGCCAATATCGATGACGACATGAAGATGGCAGAGATAAGAATAGAGAACGACTCTGTTCTTCTTGGTGGAAGTTCACTGAACGACAGTCGTCTGCATTCTGTTCTTGTTAGAGACACTCTCGATGTGCAGTTTTCTACGGTGAGAAACAACGACGACGGAGGAAAGACCGTTATCTCTCTGAACGGTATGGTGACAGAGAATAAGCTCTCTTCCCTATTCTCCTTTGCTAACAAAGGTAAGAAGGAGTTCTCTGGCACTCTGCATACAGAGAGTTCTTTCTTCAAGAGCGAAGAGGGAGAGAATATCTCGATGATAAAAGTGCTGCCATCAACAATCACCATGGGCGACTCTTTGTGGCATATCCACCCGTCGGAGATTGTTCATTCTCCGAAACGTTTGTCAGTGAAGAGGTTCGTTGTGCAACACGACAGTCAGCATATCATCGTTGACGGAAAAGCCACACAGAACCTCTCCGACTCGCTGAGCGTGTCGCTACAGGATGTTGACGTTGCGTATATCATGAACCTCATAAACTTCCATTCGGTGGAGTTTGCGGGATTGGCAACGGGAAAGATTGTTGCAAAAAACCTTATGCAAAAGCCAGAAGCTTATGCCGACCTCGATGTGAGGAATTTCTTGTTTGAGGAAGGCAGAATGGGCACACTGACGGTTCACGCCTCATGGGATAACGAAGAGGGAAAGATTGATATCGACGGAAGATGTTCAGACGATGATGTGGTTACCAAGGGGTTCTATGCAGAAGGGAACGGCTCTTTAGGGAGCGACTTACTTAAAAACGACTCTTCGGGAAACGGATCTTCGGGAAACGGATATTCGGGAAGCGGTTTAGCTGCTATCGGCTTGGATGGCGAGACGAAGATAGACGGTTATGTCTCGATAAAGAAGAACTACATCGACCTCGACATACGAGCGAGGAACACACGAGCAGAGTTCATGGAATCGTTCTGCAGCAGTTTCCTTGACGATGTGCAGGTGTGGGCAAATGGAAGGGTGAGGTTATGGGGCGACCTTAGCGACGTAAACCTTACGGGGAATCTCGTTGCGAACGGCACTGTTCACGTGACTCCTTTGAACACGTGGTATACACTCCGCAACGACAGTGTGGAGCTCGTGATAGACGATATTCGTTTCAAAGAGTGCCCTATCTACGACATGCACGGCAACAAAGCGATCTTGACTGGCGCTTTGCATCACGACCACCTGTCGAGAATGACCTTCGACATCGGCATAGAGGCACAACACCTGCTTTGCTTCGACTTCCCTGAATTCCAAGGCTCCACATTCTGCGGACATGTGATTGGAAGTGGCACTTGTATGATCAGGGGCAGAGCAGGAGAGATTGTGTTCGATATCGATGCCCGACCAGAGAAGGGTACTGAGATTGCTTACAATGTAGCCTCTCCAGATGCTATACAGAATCAGGAGTTCATTACATGGAAGAAGTGCGAAAGTGAGCAGGAGGCAGCCGATTGGAAGCAGGAGCATTATTATCTCAGCGAGTTCCGGTCGAACATTCGTCTGAACTTCCTCATCCACGCCACTCCAGAGAGCACCCTCCGCCTTCTCATGGACGAGAAAACGGGAGACTATATCACGCTGAATGGAAATGGTACGTTGCGAGCCTCCTATTATAATAAAGGAGGTTTACAGATTTTCGGCAACTATAATGTTGTTGATGGGGAATACAAGATGACGATTCAGAAGGTTATAAAGAAGTCGTTTGAATTTCTTCCTGGAGGAACAATCGTCTTTGGCGGTGAACCGTTTGAATCGGCAATAAACCTCCAGGCGCAATATGTATTGCCGTCAGTGCCACTCTCTGACTTGAACATCGGAAATTCGTTTAAGAACAATAATGTTAAGGTGAACTGCCTGATGAACATCACTGGAACTGCAGAGCATCCACAGGTAGACTTCGACCTCAATATTCCACAGGCAAGTGCTGATGTGCAGAAAATGATAACGGCAGCAATGGATACCGAACAGAGAAGAATGCAACAGGTGGTTTATCTGCTATCGGTTGGGCGCTTCTATGCTGCTGAAGATGCTGCAAAGGGAGCAGAACAGTCGCAGGCATCGCTCGCCATGCAGTCGTTCCTCTCTGGCACTCTCTCGCAACAAATTAACAACGTGATCTCTGATGCCCTACTGAAGAATAGAAACTGGAACTTCGGCGCAAACATATCACCAGGAGATGAGGGAATGATGAATGCTGAATATGAGGGACTTATCTCTGGCAGTATGCTTAACAACCGCCTCCTTGTCAACGGGCAGTTTGGATATCGCGACAATGCCAATGCCACCACCTCTTTCATTGGAGACTTTGACATTCGTTACCTGCTCTTCCCAAACGGGAATCTCTTAGTAAGGGTATACAACCAGACCTCAGACAGATATTTCACAAAATCAAATCTGAACACGCAAGGAATTGGAATCATCTTTAAACACGACTTCAAAGACTTCCTGCCTTGGCTGTTTAGAAAACGAGAAAAGAAAAATTAGAAAACGAGAATAGAAAAAACAGAAAACGAGAATAGAAAGAATGAAGAAAAAAAACATAAATAGTTCGATAGACACCCCAGAGGAGAAGGCTCTGTATGGGGAAGAGGTTGTCATCAGGCTTGAAGACAACAACTTCTCACCGATTAACGATGAAGATGACGACGATGAAGACTTCTCGCCAATCAATGATGACGATGATGATAAAGATGATGAGAACAGCGAGGCACGGAAAAAAGCAGAAAATATTTTCCGTGATTTTGAGAAGTTCATGGATTCAATGATGAGTAGGCATGCCATAAATCGGAATAACTCTTCAAATGGAGGAAACGACAACGGAGGAATGGAAGACGGTGGAAATGGCAATAACATTCTCTCCCGCTTTACTACCGACCTCACGGAAAAGGCGGGACGCTTTGAGTTTGACCCCGTGACGGGAAGGGAGAAAGAGATTCTTCGCCTCACAGAGATTCTCTGTCGGCGAAAGAAGAACAATCCCGTTCTTATTGGAGAGCCAGGAGTTGGAAAAAGTGCCATTGTTGAAGGTCTTGCCCAGATGATTTCAGAAAACAGATGTCCTGGTTTTCTTAACGGGAAAAGATTGCTTTCCCTTGACATTACCGGAATTGTTGCAGGCACGAGATACCGAGGAGACTTTGAGGAAAGAATAAAGGAACTCGTGAAAGAGTTGGAAAGTCGCAACGACATTATTCTTTTCATTGACGAGATACACACCATCATTGGAGCAGGAGGCGCAGCTGGTACGCTTGATATAGCGAATATTCTTAAGCCTTCTCTTGCTCGAGGCACCATACAATGTATTGGTGCTACGACACTTGATGAATACCGTAAATCGATAGAGAAAGATGGCGCTTTGGAGCGCAGATTCCAGAAGATTATTGTTGACGAGCCAACGACAGAGGAGACCCTCGCCATTCTTAGGAACATAGCTCCCAAATACGAGTCTTTCCATAACGTTCTCTATTCAGAGGAGGTGCTTCAGGCATGTGTCTCTCTTGCAAGGCAGTATATCTCTGACAGATGCTTCCCTGACAAGGCAATAGATATTCTTGACGAGGTGGGCTCTTTCGTTTTCTTGAAGAACTCCCAATCGACTGCTGCACAGAGGAAGTTAGAGAAAGATATTCAAGAAGCTATGGAACGAAAGCGCGCAGCTGTTGTCAACCAGAACTTCGAGATGGCAGCCTTCTGTCGTGACCGTCAGAGATATCTCGAGGAAAAGTTAGAGAATATTCGTCAGCTCCATAAAAAGAAGAAAGACCCAAAGCATTACAAGCCTGTAACAATAGAACATCTAAATGCTGTGATCTCGAGAATGACTGGCATTCCGGTGAAAAGGCTTAGCGAGAGTGATATGTCGAAAATGAAGTCACTCTCTCCTACGCTGAAGAAATTGGTTATTGGACAAGATGACGCCATCAACACCGTTGTGAGAGCCATACAAAGGAGTAAGCTTGGCATTAGGAGTAACACTCACCCTATTGGTGTCTTCCTCTTCTTAGGACCTACTGGTGTTGGCAAAACCTATCTGGCACAGATGATAGCAAGGGAGATTTATGGCTCTGAGAATTCTCTGATACGCATTGATATGAGTGAGTACAACGAGAGTTTCAACACCTCGCGTCTTATTGGTGCGCCTCCGGGATATGTTGGATACGATGATGGCGGTCAGCTCACAGAGCGTGTTCGCAGGAAGCCATATTCTGTTGTTCTTCTCGATGAGATTGAGAAGGCACATCAGAATGTCTTTAACATGCTTCTGCAGGTTCTCGATGAAGGTAGGATGACCGATGGCAACGGAAGACTTATAGACTTTAGAAACACCATCATCATCATGACGTCAAATACTGGCACCCGACAGCTGAAAGACTTCGGAAAAGGCATTGGTTTCAACACCGTTGCTCGTGAAGATGTGAATGGGAAGGAATATCAAGACTATTCCTCTTCCATCATTCGTAAGGCACTTGAGAAGCAGTTTGCTCCAGAGTTTTTGAACCGTCTTGACGAGATCATCACCTTCCGCCAGTTGTCGAAAGAGTCTGTAAAGGCAATCATAAACCTTGAGCTGAAGAAACTGTCTGCGTTCTTGTCAGAGAAGGGATATAAGATAAAGGTCACTGAGAAGGCAAAGGATTTCATTGCAGAAAAAGGCTATGATGTGCAATATGGAGCTCGCCCACTGAAACGAGCCATCCAGAAGTATGTTGAAGACGGTCTTTGCGATATGATTATCTCTGAGACCCCAGAGGAGGGAAGCACGATAAAAGTGAAGGTCAGCGAGAATAAGGAGACACTTGAATTTCAGTCGTGAGAAAGGCACGAAAGGAGGGGCGAGTGCTCTAACGTTGTGACACGATCACGAAGAGTCTAATAGATGCAGTTTTTTCCGGTGCTGGCTGTAAAAGAGTCAGTTCCGGAAACGTTATTTAAAAGAAGACATGATTAGCAAGGCAAAAATAAAATTTGTTCGTTCTCTTGAGCAGAAGAAAAATCGCAAGTCAGAGAAGGTCTTTGTTGCGGAGGGAGTGAAAGGTGTTGGGGATATCATGAAGGTTCTCACGCCAAGAATCATTGTGGCAGTGCCTGAGTGGATTGAGAAGAACAGACAGCTGATTCCCTCTACTTGTGAGCTATATGACGTTACTGAAGACGAGCTGAAAAAGATTTCTTTCCTCCAGACACCGCAGCAGGTATTGGCAGTGTTTCCACAGAAAAGTTGTGAATGGACTTGCCAAGAGTTGGGGGAGATGAGTGCGTCACAGGAATTGGGGAGCGGAGGTGCTTCACAGGAGTTTTTGGAAAAACGTTTTTCCTTTGATACGGAGAGTCTTTATCTTGCCCTTGATGGCGTGCAAGACCCAGGTAATCTCGGTACGATAATTCGCATTGCAGACTGGTTTGGCATTACACAGATTTTCTGCAGTCAAGACAGTGCGGATGTTTGGAATCCGAAGGTTGTGCAAGCCACTATGGGTAGCATTGCGAGAGTAAACGTTAGCTATGTCTCATTGGAGAGACTTCTCGACTCTGTTCCTAAGGGTTTCCCTGTTTATGGCACCTTCCTCGATGGGGAAGATATTCATTCGATGGAACTTGAAAATAGGGGAATCATTGTAATGGGAAACGAGGGCAAGGGCATTTCAGATGCCGTCAGGCAACGGGTGTCGCAAAAGCTGTTTATTCCGAACTACCCAGCAGGAAGAGAATCGGCAGAATCACTGAATGTCGCCATTGCCACCGCTATCACTTGCTTCGCAATTAGAAGATAACTGAGGGAGAGATAAAGCGGCTCGACCAGGTCGATCCGTACCAGTGAGAAAAAGTTATTTTATCACGGCATAAAGCAAATCGGTTCTGCCACCTTGAGGACGAAAGTAGACGAGACAGGAATAATGGTTTTCTGTTTGGAAGAAATTGCCTTCAGAAGGTAGATAGATAAGTTCACCATCTGGCTTCTTTAGGAGATATTGATATGAATAATAGCCCATCTTTAACATCACTGTTGCTCGATAACATTTTTCTTCTGGAGAATATGTCATTCGATATTCAGGAGAAAGCTGGTCGTTTGTCCAGATACCGTTGAGAAACACGTCCCCATCGAATGGGAGAGGAGCATGGTAAGAGAAATTGCATAGGAAATATTCTGACTCGGTGTCGTTGTTTCTATCGTAGAAATTTCTGATCACAAAGGCGCCATTGGTATCCTCGTCGTAGATGTAGTTCGGGCGAGGGTAGTCACGATAGAGGTTCACGATGTATTTTCCGCTTTTATAGTCTGTATCTTCTATGCCCATGGTGTTTCTCCTAAGGTCGAGGAACTCAAACTTTCGATATTCATTGGTGGCAGGGAAGAGAAGGTCCTGACAATGATACCACTCCATGCCCTGCGAGGTGAATGCCATTGGTCTCGACAGACGTCTTGCCGTTGACCAACGGTAGTTCTGAAGAACATATACCTTCACCTGCTGTTCTGGCATCATGACGTTCACGCCACTGTAGTCCACCTTTACCTCACACTGTTGATGACGCCCGTTTATGTCTCTGTCTGTGCGTGATGTGACATTGAGAGAAACCGACATCTTCGGCTCCACGACCATGAAGCAGATTCTCGCAACCTCCTCATCGGCATCATCGTCCTTGATGGTGAGAAGATAGTTTCCCGACATCTTCAACTGACATTCATCGTTCGGAATGCGAAGAGAATAGTGCGTGTAAATCTCTGCTGTGTTCAGAGACTTCTCGTTCTCCTCGATAATCATTCCAGAGGTGAAGCCATCAAGATAGTCGGTATCGAAGATTCCTTCACTCTTCTTCCAGTCAGCCTCACAATGCTCTATGATGTAGCTATAGCGATGGTAGTCGTGAGTCATCACATCGAAAGAGATGTCAACATAATCTCCTGCGTTCAAACTGATTATTGGAAGTCCGATTTCCTGCTGAGACGTCAGCACTCTAAGAGAGTGAATATTCCCTGTTAGCACCTCATGACGCTGGGCAAGGCTGCTCGTTGAGAAAAGCAGGAAAAAAACCATTATAATAGATTGTCTATACATAAAAAGTTCTTATTTTTAGAAAGATATCACGTATTTCTTGCAAAAATACTTTTTTTTTCTGGAATAATGCCAATAATAAAACATTTTTTTGTAATTTTGCAAGGAAATATGTAAATCAACGCCAAAAAAAGGAAAATAAACAGAATATATTATGGCAAAAGAACTAAAAGACCTTACTAAAAGGTCAGAGAATTACAGTCAGTGGTATAACGACCTTATTGTAAAGGCAGACCTTGCAGAGCAGAGCTCTGTGAGAGGATGTATGGTTATAAAGCCATACGGCTACGCCATCTGGGAGAAGATGCAACGCGCTATGGACGATATGTTCAAGGCAGAGGGTGTTCAGAATGCCTACTTCCCTCTTCTCATCCCGAAGTCATTCCTCTCTCGTGAGGCAGAACATGTTGAAGGTTTTGCAAAAGAGTGTGCTGTGGTTACCCACTACCGTCTGAAGACCAACGAGACGCACGATGGAGTTATTGTAGACCCAGAGGCACGTCTTGAGGAAGAGTTGATCATTCGTCCAACCTCAGAGACAATGATCTGGAATACGTTCAAGAACTGGATACACTCTTATCGCGACCTTCCATTGCTTTGCAACCAATGGTGTAACGTGATGCGCTGGGAGATGCGCACCCGCCCTTTCCTTCGCACTTCAGAGTTTCTCTGGCAGGAAGGTCACTGTGCGTTTGCCACTCGTGAGGAGGCAGAGAAGAATGCTCAGACAATGCTGAAGGTGTATGCCGACTTTGCTGAGAACTGGATGGCAGTTCCTGTTCTTCAGGGCGTGAAGTCAGAGACAGAGCGTTTCGCAGGAGCTCTCGATACCTACACGATAGAGGCAATGATGCAGGACGGCAAGGCACTCCAGTCAGGCACCTCCCATTTCCTTGGTCAGAACTTCGCCAAGGCGTTTGAGGTGTCGTTCCTGAACAAGGAGAACGTTCAAGACACCCCATGGGCAACCTCTTGGGGCGTTTCCACTCGCCTTATTGGTGCACTCATCATGACACATTCTGACGACAACGGACTTGTTCTTCCTCCAAAGCTTGCTCCAATCCAGGTTGTGATCATTCCTCTTGGCAAGGGCGATCAGATTGCCGCTATTTCCGAGAAGCTGCAGCCAGTTATTGAAGAACTGAAGAAGAAGGGCATCTCTGTGAAGTTCGACGATGCAGACAACAAGCGTCCTGGTTTTAAGTTTGCTGATTCCGAGTTGAAGGGCGTACCTGTTCGTCTCGTTATGGGTGCTCGTGACCTTGAGAACGGCACGATAGAGGTTATGCGCCGAGATACGCTTGAGAAGGAGTCTGTACCGTTTGAGGGTATTGCCGACCGTGTAGAGACACTCCTTGACGAAATTCAGAAGAATATCTTTGAGAAGGCACGCAAGTATCGTGACGAGCATGTATATGCTTGCGAGAACTACGAGGAGTTCAAGGAGAAGGTAAAAGACGGAGGTTTCTTCCTCTGCCATTGGGACGGTACTGCGGAGACAGAGGCAAAGATAAAGGAAGAGACTCAGGCAACCATTCGTTGCGTTCCTTTCGCTTACGAGCAGACTCCGGGCACAGACATGGTTTCTGGAAAGCCAGCCAAGTATCGTGTGATCATTGCACGTGCTTATTAATCACGCACCGTCTTCAGACGTTCTTCACTGTAGCGTTTGAGGACAGATTTTGTAAAACGAAACATGAAGGTAATAATCTCTTTATCATCAAATTACCATCAGCAAGAAAACTTTCTTATGGCAGAGAGGATGCTGAGAGCATTCTTCTCTGCCATAGTGTTTTCAAGCAGGAGAATGACAGAACCCGTTGGCATGGAAAACAACTGGATGTTCTGCAATGCCATTGCCTCTGGCGAGACCTCTCTGCCCTACCCTGCCCTGCGTTGCGTTCTGAAGAACATCGAGAAGGCTTTGGGGCGCACTGTGGAGCAGAAGCGAGCTGGGAAGGTAATTCTTGACCTTGACATTCTTCTCTATGGCGAGGAAAGGTTCAAGGCAGATGACTGGCGTCGTGACTACAACAAGACTCTTTTGGAGGAGGTGGGAGAATATATATAAGAAAGGACCTCACCTCCCCCCTTTTTTTACAACCTTAACACCTTTAATTACTTACACTTTTTTTAGTTCCAGGAAGATGTCTGCTACTTGCCTTACAGACTCTTCCGTTCTGATGAAGTTATCATGATGCCCTGGAATTGTCACAAGAGTACAGTCAGGATAATCTTCCTTCCATAAAGCAGGAGTACGGTCGAAGAAAATCCTTGCCCACTTGATATTCTCTTCCGTAAGAACCGGATGCACCCCCTCCACAAACGACTGCTGACCTTCAAAGGTGTCACACAGAGTAACAATCACCCTTCCGTCATAATGGAAGTGAGGCATAGTGGCTATTAAGTTCATGGAAGCATCCATAAGAATGTCATTCTGCTCTTTGGTGTAGAAATCCCACTCCAGCAAAATGGTGTGTTCCTTGTAAGGGTCTCTTCTTGGGTCGCCCTCAAAGGTAACGACAGTAGGTTTCTGTGGGTTGTCTTTATATAAAGTATGTGCAAGATACATTGCCTGATCGCCACCCATACAGAATCCGGTAAAGGCAACAATATTATACTTGTCAACGATTTCTTTTAATTCCTCAACATACATTCCAATGAGTGCGTCCATATCATAGACCTTGAAGCCTATGAATGTTAGATAGCTTTCAAGAACGAAGATAGAGAACTCGTCTTTGAGTTCCTCTGCCCATTTTGTATATAAGAAATTGAAGCTGCTATATCCACTCACAACAACAATAACAGGTTTTTCGGTGTTTCCCTCAGGGTCGTTATACCAGTAAGCCTTTCTGTTTTTGTGGTTGGCAACAATATTTCTGATTGTACGGTTGGTGTAGATATCCTCAACAGAATAATACATTCCAAGAGCAGAGAGATTCACTGGAATTTGCATTGCTTCTATTGAAGAGAGCCCTAATTCATCGAAGAGGTCGATGTCGATATTTATGCTGTCAAGTCCCATGATGCGAGCTGTTTCCCTCATGAAAACAGACTGCTCATTGGTTATTTCTTGCACGTTTTCTGTAAGACGGTCAATAGCCTTGTTCACCAGCTTTGACTTGTCAATCTTGCCGTTTATGTTCAATTCGAACTTCTCAACAAATATCCAGAAAGACGGAATCATGTAAGGAGGCAGGAAAGTCTTTGCATCTTCAAGAATGTCTGCATAATCTTCACAACCATCTTCTGTAGAGAAATACACCACCAAATGCTGTGCTTTCCCTATTGTCTCCACTATTGCGAAGGCACGTGTTACCCGTTTGTTGCGCTCAATGACAGAGACTATCTCAGAAAGCTCAATACGGTATCCATGAAACTTTATCTGCGAGTCAAAACGCCCGATATAGTCATAGCTGCCGTCGGCATTTAGCACAACATGGTCGCCAGTGTGATAGAGCACTGGAGCCACCTCTTGAGATTCTATAAATGGATTCTTCACGAAAGCCTTTTCAGTGAGTTCTGGAAGGTTGATATATCCGTTTGCCAACTGATTTCCTCCTAAAAGCAATTCTCCAGACTCCCCAGGCGACACACGATTCATGTTTTCGTCGACAACATATCCAACAACCCCTGGCACTGGCTTTCCTATGCACTTCCAGTCGTCTTCATTGCGAATGACATGAGTAGTGGCATAGAAGCTTTCTGTTGGACCATATCCATTCACGAATCTGTAAGGGTATTTCCCTGCTATTCTCTTTGTGAGATTATATGGCACTGCCTCTCCACCAGCCGACAGCGTGTCCATCTCTGGGAAGTTAAAATCAGGGAATGTTATCAAGAACGACGGAGGCAGATAACAGAACGACACTTTCTCCTGAATCAGCAGTTCATAAAGTTTTGAAGAGTCACGCTTTTGAGCATCTTGAGCAATAACCATCGTTGCTCCAGTGAAGAGAGCGACAAAGATCTCCATCACAGAGACATCGAAGTTTATGCTTGCAAACTGCAGAACGATAGAGTTCACAGAGACGTTGAAATCGTCTGGTTGTGTTGCTCTGAGCATGTAGTTATATATGGTTCGATATGTCTGAGAGACCCCCTTTGGTCTGCCTGTTGTGCCTGAGGTGTAAATCAAATATGCCTCAGAAAACTCCTTATGATATGAAGGCACTTTTGTTGAGGAAGACTGGAATGCATAAATCTCAGACAGATTACCAGTATTTATGAGGAAATCCATCTTTGAATCTTCCTTTATGAAAGCCACACGCTCGGAAGGAGTAGCAGTATCAATAGGCACATACGAACAGCCCAACTTCGCCACTGCAAGAATACAGGCAACGAAATCGGTATTTCTCGGCAACATGATGCCAATTCTCACTGGTTCTTCCTTCTTTTTCGACTCTTCAGAAAGGGTTGAGTCGATATAAAGGGCGATGTTGTTGGAAAGAATGTCGAGTTCACGGTAGGTCACCGCCTTTTCTCCTGCCTTATATGCTATTTTCTCTTCGTTTTCACGAATTGACTTATTGATTTTGTCAAGAAGTAGTTTTTGATAATTCATTATTATCCTTAATTCCGCAACACTTTGATTTAACTTTATTTATAAGTTCCTGAGCA
>CALZTP010000031.1 GCA_945829115.1 uncultured bacterium
GGAGTGTGAGCGTTACTTCCAATACACGTTCTACCTCATCATGCAGATGCTTGGGCGGTATAACACATACGTTGAAAAGGAGACAAGCCAAGGGCGCATAGATTGCGTTCTTGAATGTCCAGAATATGTCTATATCTTTGAGTTTAAGCTAAATGCCACCGCAGAAGTTGCCTTAAAGCAGATAGAAGAAAAGGGATATGCTCTGCCTTATGCTACTGACAGTCGTAAGCTCTTCAAGGTGGGCATCAGCTTCTCCTCAGAGACAGGTACGGTGAACGACTTCGATTATCTACCGAAGAGTTAGAAAAAGTTGCTTGGAAATAAAACAAGTACACCTCAATAGTCCGCAAAGAAGTGAACTGAGGGTGATTGAAAACGACGGCAAGGAGTGGTTCTGTCTCTTTGACGTTTGCAGGACGTTGGGTATCAACAATTCAAGGGATGTTAAGAAACGACTCGATTCTAGAGGCGTCATTTCAAATGACGTATCTACAAACAGCAAAAATCGACATTTTGAGTTCACTTGTTATCGCCCTGCTACCTTCATAGATGAAGCTAATCTCTACCGCTGCATCTTCGAGAGCAAGAAGGAAGGAGGTCATCAACTTCTACCCTTAGCACAGAACATTAAACGACTGGAACTTAGCGGAAAATAAATGACTGTAAATCATGAAAAAGCATATTTCTAAAACCTCATTGTTTGAGGCAAGAATAAAGGCTGATTCCCAAATGCTTGGAACCAGCCTTTATTGTTTTCATTCACTATCAACGATAGCGAGGGTTTCTTGTTTTTTAATTCTCAACAGCGAAGCAAACAGCGTTCTTGCCCTGAGGAGCGTCTTTGTAGGAAGTCTTGATGGTGACAACAGTGATCTTGCTGCCAACAACGATTCCGTTTGTTGAGAGGAAGTTCTGCTTGTTTTCACCAGACCAGTCGCCATAGACACCGTAGAGGTATACACGCTCACCTGTTTCGTCTGTGATGTATACGTTTCCGTACTTGTCGTTTGCAATCTCGTCGATAGTACCAGTGAGAACGTAATACTTGTCGTTGTCGTCAGCAGCTGCGTTGAACTCAGCGAGAGAGACTGGCTGTGCAGAGACATGAACCTCTTCCAGACTACCGCTGCCCACCTGTGCAACACCCTTGTATTCAGCACGCTTACCAACGATGGTAACCACGTCGTTGAGAGCAACAGTGCCAGAAGCTTTGTAGACATAGAGCTCGCCAGAGTAGTCGCTGATATAGTACTTTCCAGAAGCAGCATCGTCAACCTTTGTTACGAGACCCGTAAGGCGGAACTGTGCATCACCAACAGGCTGTGCCACAAACTCAGCAACAGTTGCAGGAAGAATAGAGCCCTTCTGCACAATGTCAGTAGTGGCAGAATACTCCTTGTTGTTCTTTGTGGTCTTGAAGGTGATGGTTGCAGAACGCTCGCCACCAGCATTAGGAGCAACAGAGAACGTAACCTCAGCAGTCTGACCAGCAGTCTTTATAGACTTCACTGCAAGCCAGTCAACAGGAGCCTCTACGCTAATGCCATCGCCCTTGCAGGTGAGAATGGCGGTGAACTCGCCACCCTCTTTCTCGATCTCAGAAACAGAAAGCTCATCGACCTTCACGAGAGACTTCTCGATAGAGAGCACTGTGACGTTCACAAGCTCAACGATGTTGTTATAGGTTGTCTTTGGACCCTGAACGGTTACGATGTCGCCAGCCTCGAGACCAAGGCTGAGGAAGTTCTTCTCAGCACCATTGGCATCAAGAGTGCCATAGATATAGACCTCGCCAGTCTGGTCGACGATATACCAGTTTCCGTAAGTGGTGTTCGTGATGCGAGTGACAGTACCCTTTACCTTATAGGTATCGCCATCAGCACCAGCAATAACCTCCTTACATGTAGAGAGCGGAAGCTCCACCTTCTCTGTCTGCTGGAGAACGTTTATGAGCTGCTTCTCGTCGTTGCAGAGGAGTGCTACAGTAGCACTGTTAGTAGATGTTGTGGCACCAGCAGAGAAAGTAACATCTGTTTCTCCAGCACCTCCCTTTACAGGAGTAACGGTGAGCCATTTTGGGATATCGGTGAACTCCCAGTCGCTATTTGCTTTTACAGTCATGGTTACAGAGCTACCAGCGGCCTGCAGAGAGATATATGACTGAGATACCTGCACAGAGTCGAGAGTAGCCATATCCTCATCGCTGCTACAGCTTGTGAAAAGCATAAGGGCTGCAGCTAGAGCTGTGAATAAATATTTTATTTTCATAAGATTTTTTCTTTAGAAATTGATTTACAAGCCTTTGCTTAGTTGAAGAAATACTTTATGCCGATAGAAGCATACCAGCACTGACCAATAGCGTGGTTAGGCACGAAAGTCTTAGTATTTCCGTTGATAGACTTCGGAGTAGAGAAGGTTGCATAGCCCTCAGCGTCTACACCCTCGTACTTAAGAATACGTGGGTCGGAACCGATTGCAGGGTTCAGATACTTGCTTACACCCCATGAAGAGTTGAAGAAGTTGAGAACGTTCTTCATATCGAAGCTAAGCTGGAGCTTGTGGCTTGTCTTTGCGATGTCGAGCTTGAAGTCGTGCTTGTAGCTGAAGTCAACACGGTGTACCCAAGGAGAGTAGAGGCTATATGCCTCAGCATACTTACCCTGACGATTCTTGAGGTAGTTGTTTGCGTGAACGTAGTCCATGAAGCGAGTCTTGTCGTCCTCAGAAACGAAGCGGAACTCACCGTTAGCCACCTCAGCGTCTGTTGGCACGTAGATAGCGTCGTAGTTGTAGCCGTCGTTGTTCATGTCGTTTACGGTCATGTAAGAATAGTTGTAGCCACCGCGCCATGTCTCATAGATGAAGCTGAAGTGGTTTCCGCTCTTATCGTGTGTGGTGAGAGAAGCAACGAAACGGTCAGGAGTTACGTTCACACCGTTGTGGAGGGCAATATTGTTAGGACCCTGACTTGTTGGAACGTATGTGAAGGCAGACTCAGCGTTAGAGCCAGGGAGAGAAGTGATCTCCTTTGAAACAGTGTGTGTGTAAGCAGCCATGAGGCTCATCCACTTCACTGGCTCTGCGAAGAGCTGGAGGCTTGCAGACCATCCGTATCCGCGGCTGGTGTTGTCGAGCACGAATGCCTTGAGGTTCTGGCGGTAACCCTTTGGATAAAGAGGACGTGCGTCAGCTCCGTTGAAGTGTGCGAAGCCACCTACGTTAGGAATAGACCAGTCGTAGATGGTTGCTGCATTTATGGTCTTATTGAAGATTCCCTCTGCTGTGATAGACAATGGGAAAGAAACAGGCACCTGATAGTCGATAGCGATTGAAGACTTCCACACCTGTGGCATCTTGAAGTCAGGGTTTACCGCAGAGATAGAAGAAGGGAGAGCGCCCTCCTCTGGAGTGATTGTCTGTGGGAATCCCATCGCCATGAGCTTGTCGAGGAGTGCCTGTGTGGTTGCCTTTCCCTCGCTGTTTGTCACGAGACCGCCCTTGAAAGCGCCAAGTATTTCGCTCATGCTTCCGTAGTTTCCTTTTACAGCGTCAGGAAGCTTGTCATATACAGTGCTTGGACCAAGCTGTGCCTGATACTGCACCATACCAGAGTTTGAAGGCATGTTTGTGAAGAACACGAGTGGGAGACGGCCTGTGAAGAGTCCTGTACCTCCACGAACCTTTAGGCTCTTGTCTTTGAACACGTCCCAAGTGAAACCAACACGAGGAGAGAAGTTCAGAGAGTTTGAAGGCCACTTGGCAGTATCGATATGGCGTCCGTTATAGTCGAGGTCGTAGATCTTCTGGTTTCTCATAAGGTCAGAGTTGTTGAACACGAAGCCATCTACGCGGAGACCGTAAGTCAGTTTGAAGTTGTCGAGTATGTTCCACTCGTCTTGACCATAGAAGCCGAACTTATTGAACTGCACGCGAGCAGCAGGGTTCTTCTCGCCATCGTAGCCGTAGGTGAGACAAACAACCTGTGGTGTAGCACCATTGAGGAAGTCTGACACGCTATTGTAGCGATAGTAGCCAGTACCGTTACGCATGTACGCGTTGTCTGCCATCTGATGCTCGAAGCTGAGTCCGGCAGTGATCTTATGGTTGTTGAGATAGTAGGTCACGTCGTCACGAACGTTCCAGATGGTGTTGTGAACGGCGTTGTTCCATGTGAAGAGCTCGTAGCCGAGAGCGATATAGTTGTCTGTACCGTCAGCATCGGCAGTGCCATCAACAGTCTTCTGACCGCCATCGAGGATATCGATGAATGGGAACTCAGCAGAGTCTGTGTAGCGCACGTCGTCGAGCTTTGAGTAAGTAGCGAGGAGCTGGTTAGAGAGATTCTCTGTCAGACGGCTGTTGAGGTCGAAAGAGAAAGAATGCACGAGGTTGTCAATGGCATACATTGCGTTTGAGTATGACATTGAGTAGGCTGAAGTACGAGAGTTTGCAGCACGTGTGCCACCGTCCATAGAAGTTCCGTTTGGAGAGCTCCAGCTACGGTTCTTTGTGTAGTTGTAGCGGAGAGCGAGACGATGGTTGTTTGTGATGTTCCAGTCGATACGAGCAAGGAGCTTATTGTTTGTCTCGTCGGCAGGGAAACTGGTGTAAGAACCAGTGTCGTAGCCATACTTGTTTTTTACGTAGTCAGAAACAGCCTTAAGGTCAGAGAGTTTTGTGCGTGAGAGATAGTTGTCGGCATCGCCAATACCATCTTCTGAGCCACGCCAGCGGTTTGCGATTGTTGGAGTCTTCACAATCTCTCCGTTCACGAAGAAGAAGAGTTTGTCTTTGATGATTGGACCACCGAGTGTGAAGCCGTAGGTTGTCTGCTGATCTTTTGCACGAGCACCAGAGATTTGCTCACGCTCAATGGCATCACCACGCATGTTCTCGTTCTTATGGTAGATATATGCTGTGCCACGGAAGGTGTTTGTACCAGACTTTGTGATGGCGTTGATGCCACCTCCGATGAAGTTTGTCTGACGAACGTCGTAAGGAGAGATCACCACCTGGAGTTCCTCGATAGCATCGATAGAAATTGGTGAGCCACCTCCAGGGAGCTTCTCGTTAAGACCGAAGTTATTGTTGAAGTTTGCACCGTCAACGGTGAAGTTTGAGGTACGTCCGTCTGCACCTGCAAAGCTCATGCCGTTACCTCCGTAAGGAGAGAGTCGAGTGAAGTCGGTGATGCCACGTGTGATGGTTGGAGTGTTGAGAATCTGTGCGTTAGAAATGTTTGTAGACGCACCAGTCTTCTCGGTAGTGAACTTTGTGTTTCTTCCCACTACCACCACCTCTCCAAGGAGTTCAGAGTCTTCAGAGAGATTGACATTGAGGTTGAAAGTCTCACCGAGCTGGAGTGTTGCTCCCTTTACGGTGTGAGTCTTGTAACCGATGTAAGAAACAGAAATTTCGTATGGACCACCAACACGCATACCGTTGATAGTATACATACCCTTTGCGTTTGACACTGCGTTGTAGCGTGTACCAGAAGGTGTATGGACAGCCTCGATGGTAGCACCCAGAACGTCCTGGCCATCAGCAGATACCTTGCCCGCCATACTTGATGTCGTGATCTGCGCCATTGCTGCGTTGACCACAATCATCATCATAGCCACAAGAAAAGAAATCTTTTTCTGCATAACTTTTTTGATTGTGTTAATAATATAAATGTAAAATAATATAATTGTCTTATATGTATAAAAATAACGTATCTTTTTGTATGTATCTATCTGTTTTGAATTCTGCTTGGAATCTGATTCTTATAACGCTAATCGCAGCGAACAAGACAGAGAGCCTGAGAGATTGTTGGGGGGTGGAATGAGGGGTAAATAATTGGTAATGAACAGATAATTACCCCTTTCAAAATGCAAAATTATACATTTTTTTTTAATTAAACGTTACGAAATTGTTAAATCGCAAAATAATATTGATATATATCAACAAAAACGAATAAAAATTTCTAATTATCAGAGCAAAAGAGTTTTAATAACACTTAATTTTGCAACAAACGTTTCATTCCACATCACAGTTTTTTGTGGTGTGGAATGTTTCTTGCGAGACGTAAGATTGGTAGGCGTTAGATAGGTAGACGTAAGATTGGTAGGCATTAGAATGGTAGGCCAACAGCGAAATGGAAGGCGAAATCTCGTGAGAGGTCTGGATGGAAAATGGGGTAATGCTCCCGACTGTTGTTATAAACAGGGTTGACGGCTTTCATTCCGGCATCGAAGCGAAGGATGAAATAATTGAAATTAAGGCGTATGCCGAGTCCGTAGGCAGCTGCTAACTGCTTATAGAACTGGTTGAAGCGGAACTGTCCGCCAGGTTGGTTTTCGTAATCTCGGATTGTCCAGATGTTTCCTGCATCGAGGAAGGCAGCTCCGTAGAATTTCCAGAAGAGGTAAGTGCGATACTCCATGTTAAGGTCGAGCTTTATGTCTCCCGTTTGATTGATGAAGTCGATGCGACCGTCGGTGCCTTTATAAGAGCCTGGTCCGAGTCCTCTCACACTCCATCCCCTCACACTGTTTGCACCTCCAGAAAAATAGCGTTTTTCGAACGGTAGCACCTCACTGTTACCGTATGGGTATGCCACGCCGAGACTTCCATGGAGCACGAGTTCTGAGTTGCGTCCAGTTTTGAAGACATGTGTAGCGTCAATGTCTCCCTTCACGTATTGAGCGAAGGCGATGTTAAAGAGCGTGTGCTGGTTGTTAGAGTTCTTTGGCAGCGAAGCGATGCGAGAGAAGGCAGAGAGAAGGTTTCCAGCAGTTTCCACGTTGAATTTCAGAGCGTTAATGCCGTTGTTGTAGGTTCCTCCGATACCTATCTTCATGATGAAGAGGTCTTCGTAGTTGTAGCGAAGAATGGCGTTGGAGTTTGTGAGCGAGTCGAGGTAATCACGTTTGAAGGTCTCTGAAATCCATGGCATGTAGATATAGTTTAGGTCGAGAACATCAAAGGTGTATTTGCTATGATGTCGAGGTTCCGCCCATTTATAACTCCATTTTGCAGAGAACATTCGGCGATGGAACTCTGGTCGGTTTTGAAGATTGTAGGCAACGCTCAACTCACTTGTTGACTGTATGTTACGTCTAAATGTGCGAGACACGAAAGGAAGAATGAACCTCGGAAATTCAAGGCGTGACTCTATTCCGTATTCTATATAGTCTTGGTTGTTATAGCCCTCAAGACCTGTTATTGCCTCATAGGCACCACGCAGTTCGAGCGAGAAGGTTTCAGAGCCACGGAAGATGTTTCTGTTTTCGTAGACAACAGAGAGGGCAGCACCAAGGTTTCCCGCTGTGTTTGTTCCCTCTGGCTGGAAGGAAATGGAGTTTGGCTTCTTTGGTGAGAGTTGAATGAGACAGTCAAGGTTTCGGTCTAAGGAGTCTGTTTCTAACTCCTTCATCTGAATGTTTGTGTAGGCAAGAGCGTTCAAACGAGAGAATCGCTGGTAGGTGCGTTGTAGAGCACTGCCATCGTAGGTTTTTCCTGCCTGCAGCATGGTGTTCTCATCGAGCACACCAGGGCGCAGGTTCACATTCAACCCTTCTGTCCCAGAGGTGTATTCAATGTTTCTAATGAAATAGCAAGGATGCTGCTGCTCTGCGGAACGAATGTTTGCACGATAGAGTAGAAGCTGCATAGAGATGTTTACGAGGTTTCCCTTGTTGATTGTGTCTGCCACAAAGCGTATGAAATCTCTGTTGAACTTATAGAACCCTCTGCTCTGCAGGAAAGCTGTTATTCGAGAGCGTTCTTCGTTGAGTGCAGAGACAGAGAACTGCATTCCTTTCTTCAGCGACATCTCATAGTCGTTAGATAAGATGGAGTCTATTCTACGATCTGGAATGTCGCACGTGATGCTATCTATATAATAAGGTGTAGAGGGATGCAGGAAGTAAACCACCTCACATTTGGGGTTTCTTTTCTTGCGAGTGTGCTTCTTGACATGACACAACGAGCGTACTGTGGCTTTTAGGAAACCATCGTTTGATAGCGCCTTCGCAATGTCTTCACACGACTGTGCGGTTTTTAGGGAGTCGTAGGCAACACGAATTTTCTTTCCTTCCCTAAGTCCTGGCTGCTGGATGACGTAAGGGCGGTAGCGGTCGGTATTCAAACTGCTGTTCTCTGACACCACCACAACCTTCTTTATCTCCAAGGCTCCCTCTGGCAGTTTCTCGTTCGTGGAGCAGGAGGCGAGAAGGAGAAGAAGGATTGGTTGTAGGAGAAAAAACGATACGTATTCCCCTGCCGTCCAGATTCTCTGGAAGGAAAAAGGAATACGTATTATGGTTTTCGTTTTTTTCAAGCAGAAAAGATGTTTTGTATTTAGGGAAGAGGGGGCTTCAATTTTTTGAGGATTGATATTGTTTGAGGATTGGTATCTTTGACGCCTTGCTATGCTTGAAAGCTTTTCGATTCTTGAACGTTTTTCGATTTTTGAAAGCTTTTCGATTTTTGAAAGCTTTTCGATTTTTGAGGGATTTTCTATTTTTGAAGGATGTTCTATTTTGAAAGCTTTGCAGAAGAGCGAACCTCGTAGCGAATGTTCTTTGTTGTCTGAGGTTTTGTGAATTCACCGTCGAGAATGAGGATTGTTGCTTTCGTGTTTTCAGGAACAGCAGCAACAGCTTCGTCGAGGGAAAGGAAGTTTCCTCTGCCTCGCTTTGAGACAACATAGTCGTAGTGACGGACGTATTTCTTCAATGCCGGTACCTTCTCGCCAATAGCCTCTACGAGCAGACTGCTGACAGTGCGGGCACCATAGACACTGTAGTGGGTGTTGTCGCGACGACCCTTCGGTATGCTTGCCACCTCTCCTGGCTTCAGCCACACATGGAGCTTTCGCGAGCCAACAACACCATGGTCTTGCTCCATGATCTTTGTGATGTAGTTTGCGTCGATGAAGGGAACGTTCAGCTTCTTTGCCACAAGGCGAGGAGCTACGGTGTAGTCGCCATGGATGGTAAAGTGGGTTGGCACGAGGTATTGTGTGTTCACTTCTTCATCGCCATATTCCGTGTCGCGGAGTGTTTCGTCGTCTGCCTTTGCGTTTGTTGTTGCAAGAGGCTGAGACTTGTTCTTGTCGAAGAAGAGCCTGCGCTCTACGCAATTGAAGAGGACTGGGATGCCACCCTTTGCGCGAGTCTCTTCAACGTATTTCGTGAGGATGGCATCGAAGGTGGAGCCTGGGTCAGTGTGACGCTTGCTGTTCGGCTTGTCTTCCTTTTCGTCGTTATGGCCAAACTGTATGAAAACATAATCTCCTGGCTTTATGCGGTTTAAGACAACGTCCCAGAGTCCTTCGTCGATGAAGGAGCGTGAGGAGCGCCCGTTTTTTGCGTGGTTTTCAACAACGATGTCTTCTGAGAAGAAACCTTGCAAGACCATTCCCCACCCTCTTTCTGGAGAGCCTTTGGAAATGTCTTTGTCTGCCATGGTGGAGTCTCCGATCGTGAAGATCGTGGTCTGCTTCTTGGCAGAGGTGAAGAGAGTTAACAATCCGAGCAGGGCAAGAACAATGGCTCCTGCGGAGATTACGTTTTTGAAGTTTGTCATAGAGATAAAAGGTGTTTAAGTGTTTTCTTTTGGGGGCAGGGGTGTTTGAAGGGGAATGAGTGCTTGGGAAGAAGTGCCAGAGATGAGATGGGCTGGATGCTAGAGATGAGATGAGCTGGACACCGGGCATTAGATGCCCGGATTATTAACGGCATGGCAGCACATGAGTTAAGGACAAGCCTTAGACAAACGAAAGCGAGACAAAGACTGGCAGCCTGCGAAAGGCAAAGACTGGCAGCTGGAACAGAACTGAAAACTGCAGAAGCAGAACTGACAAAAGGAGCACACTGGCAAGAGGGGCACACTGGCAAGAGGGGCAGGGAAAGGGGCTTTACCTGCTATTTCCCTGCTATTTCCCTGCTATTTAATTGTCTCGAGCAGTTCTTGAGGAGTGACGAGCTTCTGCTCTCCGGTGAGCATGTTCTTCAGAGTGACCTTACCCTCTGCCATCTCGTTGTCTCCAGCAAGAGCGACGAAAGGAATTGACTTGGCGTTTGCGTAAGACATCTGCTTCTTCATCTTTACAGAGTCTGGGTAAACCTCGGTGCGAATGCCTTGCTTGCGGGCAGCAACTGCAATAGGTAGGCAATAGGCAGTTTCTTTCTCTCCGAAGTTTATGAAGAGCAGCTGTGTTGCATTGACAGCCTCCTTCGGATAGAGGTCAAGCTGGTTGAGAACATCGTAGATGCGGTCGGCACCAAAGGAGATGCCCACACCAGAGAGATCAGGGAGACCGAAGATACCAGTAAGGTTGTCGTATCTTCCACCACCAGTAATAGAACCGATCTGCACATCAAGTGCTTTCACCTCGAAGATTGCTCCAGTGTAATAGTTCAAACCACGAGCAAGAGTGAGGTCGAGCTGAATTTCGTTGTTTAGTGAGCCTTCGAGTGATGAGAGAATAAATTTGCATTCCTCAATTCCCTTCATGCCAGTCTCACTATTTGCGAGAACAGTGGCTATGGTGTTTAGTTTCTCCTCGTTCGTGCCTTCAAGCATGATGATTGGTTGAAGCTTTCCAATGGCTTCTTCAGAGATGCCGACAGAGCGCAACTCTTCATTGACAGCATCAAGGCCTATCTTGTCGAGTTTGTCGATAGCCACCGTGATGTCTACGATCTTATCTGGTTCACCAATCACCTCTGCAATGCCAGTAAGAATCTTCCGGTTATTTATTTTTATTTGCACTCGGATTCCGAACTTCGTGAAAACGGTATCAACAATCTGCATCAGCTCCACCTCGTTGAGAAGAGAATAGGAACCAACAACATCTGCATCACACTGGTAGAACTCACGATAGCGACCTTTCTGTGGACGGTCGGCACGCCAGACAGGCTGTATCTGATAGCGTTTAAAAGGCATCTGAAGCTCTTCACGATGCTGCACAACATAGCGAGCGAAAGGAACGGTAAGGTCGTAGCGAAGACCTTTCTCACAGATATGTGCGGCAAGGCGTGCAATAGATGTGTTTGCCACCTCTTCGGCAGTCATTCCATGAAGGAAGTCTCCAGAGTTCAGAATTTTAAAGAGTAGCTTATCGCCTTCCTCACCGTATTTTCCCATCAGAGTAGAAAGGTTCTCCATGGCAGGAGTCTCTATCTGCTGAAATCCGTAGAGTGCATAGACATCTTTTATTGTGTTGAAGATATAATTTCTTTTTGCCATCTCAACAGGGCCGAAGTCTCGTGTGCCCTTAGGTATTCCTGGTTTTTGTGCCATTGTGTATGTGTAAGAAAAAAAATTCGAGGGAAGAAGATTCCCCACAATATAATAAATGAAGGTGTTCAAAACACGTAGGGTTAGGGTACGGAATTTTGAACACCTGTACTTTTATTCTTTTGAAAGGAAGAGAGAGAACTATCCCCTTACGATGGTCTGCTCACGGTCAGGACCAATGGAGATGATTGTTATTGGAGTTTCCAACTCTGCCTCGAGGAACTTGATATAGTCTTTGAACTGCTGTGGGAACTCAGCCTCAGACGTGTATTTCGTCATGTCTGTCTGCCATCCTGGAAGTTCTACGTAGACAGGCTCAATGCCCTTCTCTATGTCGTAAGGGAAGTCGCGAGTCTCCACACCGTTCACCTTATAAGCAGTACATGCCTTGATTGTTGGGAAGGTATCGAGCACGTCTGACTTCATCATAATGAGCTGAGTGACACCGTTCACCATGATTGAGTAGCGCAATGCCACGAGGTCTATCCATCCGCAGCGACGCTCACGTCCTGTCACGGCTCCATACTCATGACCGATGTCGCGCATCTTCTCTCCAGTCTCGTCGAAGAGTTCTGTTGGGAATGGTCCTGCTCCAACACGAGTACAGTAAGCCTTCATGATTCCGAACACCTCACCAATTTTGTTTGGACCAATACCGAGACCGGTGCAAGCACCAGCGCAGATGGTGTTGCTTGAAGTTACGAAAGGATAAGAGCCGAAGTCCACGTCCAGCATAGTGCCCTGTGCTCCCTCAGCAAGTATTGTTTTTCCAGCCTTTAGGATACCGCCTATCTCATGTTCCGAGTCAACGATATGGAAACTCTTGAGGTATTCAATGCCTTCCATCCATACCTTTTCGGTCTCTGCAAAAGCGGCCTCGTCGTATTCAAAACCAATTGAGCGGAGAATGCTGAGATGGCGTTCCTTTCGTGCTGTATATTTCTCTTCAAAGCCATCGAGTATATCTCCTACACGAAGTCCGTTTCTGGAAGTCTTGTCGGTATAAGTAGGTCCAATTCCCTTTCCTGTTGTTCCGACCTTGTTCTTTCCCTTCAGTGACTCGTAGGCAGCATCGAGAATACGGTGGGTAGGCATGATAAGATGCGCCTTCTTTGAGATATGGAGACGCTCACGAAGGTCGTGCCCACTCTTCTCTAAGTCTTTTGCCTCTCCCATGAAAAGGTCTGGGGCAAGCACCACACCATTACCTATGATGTTCACCTTTCCTCCCTGGAAGATTCCAGAAGGGATGGAACGGAGCACGTATTTCTGTCCCTCAAATTCCAGTGTGTGTCCTGCATTAGGACCTCCCTGGAATCGTGCTACAACATCATATTTCGGAGTCAAGACATCGACTACCTTTCCTTTTCCTTCATCGCCCCACTGAAGTCCCAGCAGAACGTCTACTTTTCCTGTATTCATTGTGTAATTTTTAGTGATAATCTGATTTTTTGCACATTAACGCTACAAAGTTAGAAAAAAAAACTCTGATATGGTTAAAAAGGCATGTATTTTTTAATATTTTTATAATAATAAGGTGTTATGAGAGGTATTATGAGAGATATTATGTCAACCTCATCACCACTCATCACAAGCCACCTTAACGCCTTTACACGTTTATCTGAAGACCGTCATAAGCAAATTCAAAACCCTGCGGAAGGCGGTCGTTGGCATCGTGGTGCAAGCCGATTTCATGGGTCACATGGGTGAAGAAGACACGCCTTGCCCCTACCCTCTTTGAGAAAGCGATAGCCTCATCGACAAGCATGTGGGAGAGATGAGACTTTTCAAAGCGTAACGCATTGACAACCAAGGTGTCTACACCTTTTACAACAGCCTCATCTTCAGGGCTGATGGTTTTCATATCTGTGATATAAGCAAAATTCCCGAATCGGTAAGCAAAGATGGGCAGCTTTGCATGGTTTACAACAAAAGGCATCACGGGAATATCTCCTATCCAGAACTCCTTATACGGCTCTTTCGCCTCAAGGTTTATCTTTGGAACTCCAGGATAGAGATGTTTTGCAAAGACGTAAGGCATGGTTTGGTGGAGCATGTCTGCTGTTTTACTGTTTGCCATGACGTGAATATCTCCAAAGACACAGAATGGGCGAAGGTCGTCAAGGCCTCCGACATGGTCGTAATGGATATGTGTCAGCAAGATGCCATCAATCTTTCGAAAAGGGACCTTCAACATCTGCGTTCTGAAGTCTGGTCCACAGTCAATGATGACACGTGTTTTCTGTGTCTCTATCATTAAGGAACTTCTCGTTCTCGTTTCTATGACATTTCGCGACCTACACACCTCACAGTTGCATCCCACCACTGGAACTCCAGACGATGTGCCAGTTCCTAAGAAAGTTACCTTCATCTATTTCTTTTTTTACATTAATGAAAAGCCAAATCTGCAGAACTCTTGCAGGCTACAAGATATTTACCTCTGGAGAGATGTCTATTCCGAACTTCTTCTTCACGTCTTTTCTGACAGCATCAGAGAGAGAGAGTATTTCTTCGCCTGTTGCGCCACCCTTGTTTATGAGAACGAGCGCCTGACGGTCATGAACAGCAGCACGACCGAGGGCACGACCTTTCCAACCGCATTGGTCGATAAGCCACCCAGCAGGAATCTTCTCAAATTGCTCAGAGACAGGATAATGCGGCATGGAAGGGTATTCCTGTTGTAGCGCCTTAAACATCTCTATTTTTACAACAGGATTCATGAAGAAACTACCTGCATTACCAAAGACTTTTGGGTCGGGAAGCTTTGCGTTGCGAATGTCGATGACGACCTCTCGAACTTGCGAGGCCGTTGGATGTGAGATGCCTCTTTTCTCCAGTTCTCCAAGAATATTTCCATATTCAATGAATGGAGTGAAGGTCTTTTGAAGACGGTAGGTGACATGAGTGATTACAAACCGATTCTTCCACTCCGCCTTGAACCTGCTATGGCGATAACCGTAGTCACATTCACTGGCTTTGAAGACATGCTTCTCGAAGGTCTTAACATCAACAGCTTCAACTGTTTCAAGAATATCTTTCACCTCTCTACCGTAAGCACCAATGTTCTGAACGGCAGAAGCACCTACTTCGCCAGGAATTAGCGAGAGATTCTCTGCGCCATAGTAGCCACGGGAAACAGCATAATCAACAACCTCGTCCCAGCATTCTCCACTTCCGCATCTGAGCAACACACTCTCGCCCTCATCTTTTACCTCTATACCACGTATTGCAGAATGCAAAACGGTGCCCTCAAATTTCTTTGTCAAAAGGAGGTTGCTTCCCCCTCCGAGAATCAGGAATGGGAGGTCGGAAGGCTGGAGAGCCTGAAGCACCTGCAGCAGTTCTTCCTCTGTATCAAAAGAGACATAACGTCTGCATTCTTCATTGATTCCGAACGTGTTATGTTCTAAGAGGTTATAATTAATTTTATCTATCATCTATAGTGTTCTTTTACAGTAAAAAAATTGTGTGAAGGAGTGCTACTATGTGTTCAAAGCCGTGAGAATGAACCTCCCGTTCTGTTTCGTGAAGATCATCTCTATTTCAAAACCGTTTGAGACACCACGAAGAACAAGTATTCGCTGATTGCCCATTGAAGGCTGCTTACCGTAGATAATATTGTATATTGTGCCACGAGGAATCTCTGGTACGAACATAGAGAACTGCTCTGCCATTATTGTACCTTCAATACGTGAGAAATCGTCGTCAGGATCAGGGCCAGAGAACTCCACATTCTCTGCTAAGGCGTTCTGTCGGAAGAGCGAATCTCGCATGAACTTATTATAAAAGGCATAAAACTCACCGTTCACATTCTCTTCAAGACGCTGTTTCCGCATCTCTTTCAAGAGCCACTGCCCTTCTGTGCGCTGAAAGATATACTGCATGACCGAGTGTTCTGGCATCAGCACTTTCTCTACGGTGGCAACAGTGATGTTTCTGTTCTTGTTACTTTCAAGGTCATCATAGCTTCCAGCCACCTGTGTGTAGAATCCCTGTCGCATGAAGAAATGCTCTGGTTTCCATTGTTCCTTGCTGATCGTTGACTGAGTTCCGAACGTGTTCAGTGGAAGTGGAAAGACGATTCTCGACAACTGCAGTTTTCTGTTCGCAGCGAAATTGAAGAAGAAATCGTCAAAGAGTCCGTCGGCAGATTTCGGAACTGCCGTTTCTTCAAGGAGGGTCTCAAGGGTATCTGTTCCGAGAGTATCCTGATAGATGGAATCGCAAATGCTGTCGCTTTTGTTTCCTGTCTTTTCCGTGCATCCTGTCGTGGAGAATAATGTGGCGAAAATCAGCACAATAACTCCGTAAAAAAACCTTTTCATAAAAACATTTCCATAAATTCGTCAATAATTTGGGTGCAAAATTACAACTTTATTTTTATTTATTCCCTTTTTTGAAAAAAAATTACTAATTTTGTGCCCAAAATATAAATAAAAAGAATTATGATACTCGAAAAAATCGAAACATTAAGCCAAGAGATTCAGAATCTCACAGCAAAGAACGCATCGGAAGCAGACGCACTATACGTAAAATATCTTAGTAAGAAGGGAGCCATTTCTCTTCTCATGAATGAGTTCCGCAACGTACCTGCGGAAATGAAAAAAGAAGTGGGCATGAAGATTAATGTTCTCAAACAGCAGGCAATAGAGAAAATCAACTCGCTGAAGGAGAACAATGCCGTTGCTGAGGGAGGAAATGATGCCATAGACCTCACAAGAACAGCATATCCCGTGGAGCTCGGCTCTCGACATCCGCTGACAATTGTTAAGAACGAGATCATTGACATCTTCCAGCGCATGGGATTCACTCTCGCAGACGGTCCAGAGGTAGAAGACGACCTTCATGTGTTCACAAAGATGAACTTCTCTGCCGACCATCCAGCACGTGACATGCAAGACACCTTCTTCGTGGAGCAGACAAAGACAGACGATGTGACAAAGAATATTCTCCTTCGCTCACACACCTCCAGCGTGCAAGCACGTGTCATGGAGACAACACAACCTCCGATTCGTGTTATCTGCCCTGGACGTGTTTACCGCAACGAGGCAATCACTGCTCGCGCACACTGTTTCTTCCATCAGATAGAAGGACTCTACATCGACAAGAACGTGTCGTTCACCGACCTCAAGCAGGTTATGCTCACCTTCGCACAGGAGATGTTCGGACCAGAGACGAAAATCCGTCTTCGCCCTTCTTACTTCCCATTCACAGAACCTTCTGCCGAAATGGATATCTCTTGCCACATCTGCGGTGGTGTTGGCTGCGGATTCTGCAAGCATACTGGCTGGGTGGAGATTCTCGGTTGCGGAATGGTAGACCCTAACGTTCTGGAGCTCTGCGGAATAGACAGCTCTGTATATAGCGGCTATGCCTTCGGTCTCGGCGTTGAACGCATCACAAACCTTAAATATCAGGTTTCTGACCTCCGCATGTTCTCAGAGAACTACACTCCGTTCTTGAAGGAATTTGAAAACGCATACTAATTCTCATTACCCCTAAAGGGATTTTTCATAATACCCCCCAAAAAAACAAAAGCATACAGAACAGATAATGATTACAGTAACAAACTTAGCGATACAGTTCGGAAAAAGAGTACTTTACAAGGATGTCAACATAAAGTTCACAAATGGTAACATCTACGGTGTGATAGGTGCTAACGGTGCCGGAAAGTCTACACTCCTTAGAGCAATCTCTGGAGAGTTAGAGCCCAACAAGGGCACTGTAGAGATGGGACCTGGAGAGCGTCTCTCCGTTCTTGAGCAGGACCACTTCAAATATGACCAATATACCGTTATGAACACCGTGCTCATGGGTCACCAGCCACTCTGGGAGAATATGCAGGAGAAGGAGGCACTATATATGAAAGCCGACTTCAGTGATGAGGACGGTGTGAAGGTTGCTGAACTGGAGGAGAAGTTTGCAGAACTCGGAGGATGGACAGCAGAGAGCGATGCTGCTCAGCTGCTGCAGAACCTTGGAATCCCAGAGACTCTACACCAAAAGCAGGTCGCTGAGCTTTCAAACAACGAGAAGGTGCGCGTGATGCTGGCAAAGGCATTGTTTGGAAATCCAGACAACCTTCTCCTCGATGAGCCTACGAACGACCTCGACCTCGACACCGTACAGTGGTTAGAGGAATATCTCTCAAACGTAGAGCAAACCGTTCTCGTGGTTTCTCACGACCGTCACTTCCTTGATGCAGTATCTACACAGACGGTGGATATCGACTTCGGCAAGGTTACTGTCTTCTCTGGAAACTATTCGTTCTGGTATGAGTCCAGTCAGTTGGCTCTCCGTCAGGCACAAAACCAGAAGGCAAAGACAGAAGAGAAGCGCAAGGAGCTTGAGGAGTTCATTCGTCGATTCTCTGCAAATGTGGCAAAGTCAAAGCAGACAACTTCCAGAAAGAAGATGCTCGAGAAGCTTAACGTTGATGAAATTCAACCTTCTACACGTAAATACCCAGGCATTATCTTCACCATGGACCGAGAGGCAGGAAACCAGATTCTTGAGGTTGAGGGATTAAAAGCTGTTGAGGAAGATGGCACAGTGCTCTTCGACAACGTCAACTTCAACATTGAGAAAGGTCAGAAGACCGTTTTCCTCTCACACAACCCAAAGGCAATGACTGCCCTCTTTGAGATTATCAATGGAAATAGAGAACCGCAGGCAGGTACTTACAAATGGGGTGTGACAATCACAACCGCATACCTCCCTCTCGACAATACGAAATTCTTCCAAAGCGAGCTGAATCTCGTTGACTGGCTCAGTCAGTTTGGTCCAGGCAATGAGGTTGCAATGAAGGCATTCCTCGGACGCATGCTCTTCAAGCAGGAGGAGGTAGAGAAGAAGGTGAACGTGCTCTCTGGAGGCGAGAAGATGAGATGTATGATTGCTCGCATGCAGATGAAGAACGCCAACTGCCTTATTCTCGACACTCCAACAAACCACCTCGATCTTGAGTCTATTCAGGCTTTCAACAACAACCTTGTCTCTTTCAAGGGAAACATTCTTTTCTCTTCTCACGACCACGAGTTTATAAACACCGTGGCAGACCGTATTATTGAGCTGACACCAAACGGAACAATCGACAAGCTCATGACCTACGACGAGTATATTTACGACGAACAGATAAAGGAACAAAAGGCAAAACTATATGGCAAATAAATTTTGGCACAAACTTTGTAGGAAGACAAAGGGAAACCAAAATATTAAAGATATGACAGAACAGAACATAACAAACGAGGAGCTCCAGAAAAACAATGGAGCTTCGATGAATCAAGAAACAGTGAAGAATATGGCGGAAGAAACTGCCGCTGAAGGCAACAAGAACGCTGAGAACAAAGAAAACACAGAGATGGAGAATAACACTGAGGAAACAGTCGATAAGGCTGACTCTCAAGCTAACGGTTCTGAAACTGCAGATTCTGAGACTAACGGTTCTGAGACCAACGGTTCTGAGACTGCAGGAAATAGTGAAGCAACAGAACAGGAGGTTGACCCTCTTACAAAAGCGTTAGCAGAGATTGAGGAACTGAAGACGCAGATGCTTTATAAGCAGGCGGAGTTCGACAATTTCAGAAAGCGCACCATGAAAGAGAAGGCAGAACTGATTCTAAACGGCGGAGAGAAAACCGTGAAGGCTATACTCCCTATTCTTGACGATTTTGAACGTGCCATCGCACAAGCAGAAAAGTCTGATGATGTTGCTGCTCTCCGAGAAGGCATGCAGCTCATCTTCAAGAAATTCATAAAGACTCTCGAAGGCCAGGGCGTACAGAAGATAGACACTCTCGGTAAGGAGTTTAACACCGACTTCCACGAGGCTGTTGCTCTTGTTCCTGGCATGGGCGAAGACAACAAGGGCAAGGTGATTGACTGCGTGCAGACGGGATATACGCTGAACGATAAGGTCATTCGCCATGCGAAAGTGGCAGTAGGTCAGTAATTATATATTTTTTATTAAGGTATGGCAAAGCGTGATTACTATGAAGTGCTTGGCGTCCAAAAAGGTGCCACGGCTGATGAAATAAAGAAGGCCTACAAAAAAATGGCCATCAAATACCACCCTGACCGCCAAAGCGGAAAGAGTGAGGAGGAGAAGAAAGACGCTGAGGAAAAGTTCAAAGAGGCTGCAGAGGCTTATAGCGTGCTCTCTGACGATAAGAAACGCCAGCAATACGATCAGTTCGGATTTGACGGTCCGAAGATGGGCGGAGGCTTCGGAGGCGGTGGCGGCTTCGACGGCTTTGACATCAACGATATTCTGAACACAGTCTTTGGCGGAGGCTTCAACTTCAGCGGAGGAAACGGTGGCGGAGGCTTCGAGGATATGTTCGGAGGCGGTTTCAGCAGTGGCGGTGGTCGTCGCAAGCCTGCTGTTCATCGAGGTTCAGACCTTCGTCTGAAGGTCAACCTTACTCTTCAGGAGGTTGCTACTGGTGTTACGAAGAAATTCAAGGTGCGCAAGGACATAAAGTGTTCTCACTGTAACGGAACAGGTGCTGAGGGCTCTACACAACCAGAGCCGTGTAAGACTTGTCATGGTACGGGTTACACATACCGCACTCAGCGTTCTCTCTTCGGAACGATGCAGTCAACGGTTCCATGTCCCGATTGTGGCGGTGAGGGAACTGTAATAAAGAATAAGTGCCACCACTGTCACGGAACGGGAATTGTGAAAGGTGAGGAGGTTATTGAGGTGCAGATTCCTGCTGGTGTTCAAGACGGAATGGTTCTCACCGTTTCTGGAAAGGGAAATGCTGGCGCAAGGAATGGCGTAAACGGTGATATTCAAGTGTTTATAACAGAAGTGCCTAACGATACCTTCGTGCGCGATGGAAACGATTTGCGCTATAACCTCCTGCTCGACTTCCCTACAGCAGCTCTTGGCGGAAAGGTGGAAGTGCCTACTATCGACGGAAAGAAACTGGCGGTCACCATTGAGCCGGGAACACAACCAGGAAAGACTCTGCGCCTAAGAGGAAAGGGTCTCCCTTCTGTGCAAGGCTATGGCTACGGTACTGGCGATATGGTTCTGAACATCTCTGTCTATGTGCCTAAGACTCTCTCCAAGGAAGAGAAGAAGACACTCGAAACTCTGCAGAAATCAGACAATTTCAAGGGCGATAACGCTACAAAACGCACGATATTCGAGAAGTTCCGCAGCTATTTCAACTAATAACAGTCGTTTCGAGGGAATGGCAAGGCAAGAATGATTGCTTCTGAGAAAAGACAAGGCAATTAACTGCAATTTTTTAGAAAATGCAAGAATGATTGATTTTGCGAGAACTTTTTAAACAAGAAAAAATCGTAGAAAAGGTGACATACAAAGAAACCATAGATTATCTCTACAACGCAGCCCCTGCCTTCACAAAGGTTGGGGCTGTTGCTTATAAGGAGGGACTGTACAACACAGAGGAACTCGACCGCCATGCTGGGCATCCTCACCGTTCTTTCCTTACTGTTCACGTGGCGGGAACAAATGGAAAAGGTTCCTGCTCGCACTCTCTTGCTGCTATTCTACAGGCAGCAGGAATGAAGGTTGGACTGTATACCTCTCCTCACTTGGTGACGTTTCGAGAGCGTGTGAGAGTGAATGGAGAAATGATGCCAGAAGAATATGTTGTTGACTGGGTGGAGCGAAACCGCAGTTTCTTCGAACCTCTCTCTCCTTCGTTCTTCGAGCTTACCACAGCAATGGCATTCGAGTATTTCCGCGACCAGAAGGTGGATATCGCTATTGTGGAAGTGGGATTGGGCGGAAGACTCGACTGCACGAACATCATCACTCCTGTGCTCTCCGTGATCACGAACATCTCCTTCGACCACACTCAGTTCTTAGGCTCTACACTACATGATATAGCACGCGAGAAAGCGGGAATAATAAAGAAAGGTGTGCCCGTTGTTGTGGGAGAGACAGTCGCAGAGACTCGAGAGGTGTTCCAAGAGGTGGCTGAGAGACTTTGCACTCCTCTCTCCTTTGCAGAAGATAGTAAGATTCCTCTTGACGTTGATTTCCAACTAAAGGGTTTCTACCAAAAGAACAACCTAAACACGATTCTCCATTGCCTCCTTCCTTTGGCAAGAGAATTAAAAAAACGTGGTGTAAGAATTCCTAATGCCACAAAGACCGTACGCTACGCATTGGAACACGTCTGTGACCTTACAGGACTCAGAGGAAGATGGCAGACAGTCGGGGAGAAACCGCTCGTGATCTGTGACACTGGGCACAATGTTGCGGGATGGGAGTTCCTCGCAAAGCAGATCACAGAGACGTGGAAGCAAAGAGCATTGCAATTCAAAAAACAAGGAATGGACTCCCGACTTCGAATGGTTTTCGGAATGGTAGACGACAAGGATCTTGACACCGTTTTAGGATTGTTGCCAAAGAATGCGGAGATGTATTTCACACAAGCTGACACACATCGTGCCATTTTGGCAGACGTTGTCAGAGAGAAGTCTGCCACTATCGGACTTTTTGGCAGACCCTACCCTACTGTTGCCAAGGCATTTGAAGCTGCTCTTGCTGATTCTTCTCCAGCCGACTTCATTTTCGTTGGAGGCTCAAGCTACGTTGTTGCTGATTTCCTAAGTAGCAGGAAGTGAGGCACTGAATTTTGAGATGCTATTCATCGCAAATGCGCCTGATTTCCTGTACCTTTTCCTCCATAGGCAAGAGAGCGTTGACCCAATGAATCTTTATGCCTCGGCGTTCCATTCCTCTGAACCATGTCATCTGGCGCTTAGCAAACTGATGAATGTGTATTTCTAACTGCCGAAGCATGTCGTCGTATGACGTGCGCCCAATGACATATTCTGTAACGAACTTATATTCAAGTCCGTAATAAATAAGGTCTTCTGGGTTGATACCATTGGCAATAAGAGATTTTATCTCGTCGATCATACCTTCATCAACACGAGCCTTAAGGCGAGAAGAGATTTTTTGGCGACGCTCATCACGAGGGATGTCCACACCAATAACCGTTGTGTCAATAGCAGGGAAAGGGCGGTCGGAAGTAGGATGCGTGTAGTTATACTGCTCTATCTCTATAGCACGAATGGCACGCTGTGGAGAGTCTACATCTGTTTTGTTGTGCATGTCAGAATGGTTCTTCTCCTTCAAGTCAAGGAGAATGGCAGTGAGCTCTTCCATGCTCTTCGTGGAGAGTTCCTCACGGAGTGCTTCGTTCTTTGGGACGGGAGAGAGGTTATAGTTTCTGATTACAGACTCTACATAAAGTCCAGAGCCACCACAAAGAATCGGGAGTACACCACGGCTGCGAACATCTTCATAAGCCTTCAGAAAGTCTTCCTGATACTCGTAGATATTATACTTTGTGCCAGGGTCGCAGATGTCTATGAGGTGATAAGGAACAGAAAGGCGAGTGCCGTTCCAGCAAAGGGTGTAGTCGCAGAGGTCCTTGCCAGTGCCGATGTCCATGCCACGGTATACCTGCCGTGAGTCTCCAGAAAGAATTTCTGCTGGAATACCTTCTGTGAAATAACTTGCAGCAAGATGAGCGGCAAGGGTTGTCTTCCCCGAGGCGGTTGGTCCTATTATCGTGATCATCTTCTTCTCCATATTCTTATCGTTGTTCTTCTCCATGTTTTCTATGTTGTTCTCTTTTGAATTCTTTATGCAAAGATAATAATTTTCTCCGTGTTTCACACACTTTGTTCATCTTTTTTCACTCTCTAAAGAAAAAAATGTGCAAGAAGTGTGTGAAATAGAGAAAAAAATTGTAACTTTGCCAAAAGTTTTTCAAATTGAATAAGCAAAAGATGCTGAGATACTGTTTACTATATGTGTTTCTTCTACTGTGCTGGTGTACAGAGTGTTTCGGACAGAGTTACATATACCCTGTTGCGACTGGTGCGTCATGGTCAAAAAATATCTATATGCAGGTAGAAAGAGAAGACAGCATAAGACTCCAAAAGGCATTGAAGGGAAAGGGGGCACCAGATGTAAGAAGATTCTTCAATATTTTCGAAAAGAACTACAACACCTACAATTCGTATATCGATAGCGTATATGTTGAAAAGAGCAATCGGGAATGGATTGCGCTCTTCCTTCGCCGAGCACACTGCTTCTCCAATTTATATGAGGAAAACAACAATAATCTTAACAACCTTCGGGAATGGCTTGGAGAAGGTGGCATGTCTGATGAGACATACGAGATGTTATTCATTGGACTAAGGCATATTTACCATGAAACCATAATAGATCTCTATATTGCTGACACATTATTAAAAGCACTCATTCCTTACTACGAGAAAAGAAACGACCGAGAGCATCTCATGTTCCTATATGTCTGTGCCGGATTCTACAAGCATCAGATTTCAAGCATGGGACTTCGCGAGGAGCGACAGAACTCGAAAAAATACTACGAGAAGGCAATGGCATTGGGAAAGGAGTTCCACACCTTCCAGAATCCTCTGAACAGATACTACTATTTAGCGGCTTTCGTGAACCTCACGGTATTGCTTACAGAAGAGGAATATGTTACTTTTGAAGAAAGCAGAAATCTGAGAGAAAGGGAGAAGGCATACCTCGAGAAGCCAGAAAACGAGGAAGTGCTGAAGAAAGACAGCAGATTATTGGAGTTCCGCGATTGGGCTATGTGCATTTCCAACGCCAGAGGACTTATGACGTATATCGGTCACGGATTGGAGGACTTCTCAGCCTTTACGCAACTCTATGCCGCTTACACAGACCAAAGGGAGGCTTTCGGTGGAGACCTTAGAAATCTTAAGCATAGATACTACGCAAAGTTAGAATACGACGACCTTATTATAGATGCTACAGCGGGGCGAATAAGCTGGGACAATGCCTTCACAAAATTTCTGGAGCTTTTGAGAACAGATAAGGAGATGCAGTCAATGAAGGATATTCCAGGCTACAGGCTTAACTATATCTGTAACCTCTTCACCAGTTTTGTATTCTTGATAGATCAGACATCACTTGACGAAGAGACAAAAAGGGTAAGGGTGAACAAGGCACTCCGAGATTTATTGGAGACAATAAGTCATTTCGAGCATATACAATTTCCAATTGAAAGGGGACAGTTCCTCTCTGCTCTTGTCACGAACCATAAGATTCTGAAATTCTTGAACAACGAGGAGAGAAGTCAGTTGCTTCACCAGGTGCTCGTTGTCGACCAGCCAACAACATACGTTCACGTCACCATGGTGGCTCAGTTGGCAAGAATCATGACCGAGAGGATTATTGAGAAGAAGCCAGAATATTTCGTTGGAGTGCCAGGATTCAAGACTGTTGAAGAGGTGGTTGCAAAAAAAGACTCGCTCATAAACTTCGCTGGCGAGGCTGCAACATACCACGATCTTGGAAAGATCTACATGCCCACAATCATAAACAACAGCTGCAGGAAGCTGTCGAGCATAGAATTCAAAATAATCTCAAAACATCCAGACCACTCAAAGCAGTTCTTTGACACATTCCCATTCATCAGGAAATACAGAGATGTAGCCCTCGGGCATCATAAATGGTATGACGGAAATGGAGGATATCCCGTCTCTTTCAGCAATAGAAATTCACCTCTCTTTCCTCTCATAAACATCGTTACGCTTTGCGACTGCATGGATGCAGCAACAGAGAATATCGGGCGAAACTATCATACGCCAAAGACGTTTGAGAATATTATGTCGGAATTTGAGGCTGATAGCGGAACGCGATACGACCCCTTCTTGATTGATTTCATAAACAGCAATCCCGACCTCTACCGTCAGCTGAAGCAAAAAGTTCAGCTCGGAAGAATAGACCATTACTTCCAGCTCTTCTCGGTCATTAGAAAGAATTAACGATTTTCTTTAATAGAAAAAGCCACTCGGCTGCTTTTGCAACCAAGTGGCTTTATTTGTGTGTGGTTCTATAAAAACCACCCTTATGTCTTTTCTGACGGAAAAAGGATTAACCGTTAACCTTCTTCATGTGTGCGATGAGCTCGAGAACCTTGTTTGAGTAGCCGATCTCATTGTCATACCAAGATACAACCTTTACGAATGTATCTGTAAGAGCGATACCTGCCTTTGCGTCGAAGATAGAAGTGCGTGTGTCGCCAAGGAAGTCAGAAGAAACAACTGCATCTTCTGTGTAACCGAGAACACCTGCGAGCTCACCCTCTGAAGCAGCCTTCATGGCAGCGCAAATCTCCTCATACTTAGCTGGCTTTGCGAGGTTTACTGTAAGGTCAACAACAGATACGTCGAGAGTAGGAACACGCATAGACATACCTGTGAGCTTACCGTTGAGCTCTGGGATAACCTTACCTACAGCCTTTGCAGCACCTGTAGAAGAAGGGATGATGTTGCCAGCAGCAGCACGACCACCACGCCAGTCCTTCATAGATGGACCGTCAACAGTCTTCTGAGTAGCTGTTGTAGAGTGAACTGTTGTCATGAGACCGTCTGTGATTCCCCAGTTGTCGTTAAGAACCTTAGCGATAGGAGCGAGACAGTTTGTTGTGCAAGAAGCGTTAGAAACGAACTGTGTACCCTTCTCGTACTTGTCGAAGTTCACACCGCAAACGAACATTGGAGTAGCGTCCTTAGAAGGAGCTGACATTACAACGTACTTTGCACCAGCCTCGATGTGAGCCTGTGCCTTCTCCTGTGTAAGGAAGAGACCTGTAGACTCTACTACGTACTCAGCCTCAACCTCGTTCCACTTCAGATCAGCTGGGTTGCGCTCTGCAGTTACACGAATCTCCTGACCGTTAACGATGAGCTTTGAGTTTTCTACGTCAGCCTCGATAGTACCCTCGAACTGTCCGTGCATTGTGTCATACTTGAGCATGTATGCAAGGTAGTCTACTGGGCAGAGGTCGTTGATACCTACAACCTGGATGTCGTCGCGGTTCATTGAAGCGCGGAATACGAAACGGCCGATACGACCGAAACCGTTAATACCAATTTTTGTCATTTTTTTGTTCTTTATTTTAATAAGGTAATACCTATGTTTAAAAAATTCTGTTTTCGAAACTTTGTTTATCCTAAATATAGAATCTTTCTTTGTAGGTGTTGAGAACCTGTGCTGAAGGGGGTGAAAAAGACTTGAAAAGTTGTCTTTTCTCTCTTTTGCCCTGCAAAATTATAAAAATATTTTGATATAACATAGGAAATGATATTTTTTTTTCAAAAAAGATTAAATAATTGACATAAAATTACTACCTTTGCACCAGAATTTAGAATCAAATAAAAGATATTTATCATTATTAACATTATCTTATGGGAAATTTTCTTCAAGAATTCAAGAGTTTTGCCGTTAAGGGCAATGCTGTTGACATGGCAGTAGGTGTTATCATCGGTGGCGCTTTCGGAAAGATTGTTACATCGATTGTCAATGATCTTATCATGCCTCCAATAGGTTGGATTATTGGCGGTGTGGACTTCAAGGATTTGAAGTGTGAGTTGCCTGTGAACCCGCTGAGCGTTCAGGAGGGTGTGGAAATAGAGCCTGTTACCATCAACTACGGAAACTTCATCCAGACAACCCTCGATTTTCTCATAGTTGCCTTCTGCGTCTTCCTTCTTGTGAAGTTCATTGCTCGCCTTTCAAGGATAAAGAAGGAGGAAAAGCCAGCAGAACCTGCTCCTGCTCCAGAACCATCTGCAGAGGAGAAGTTACTCTCTGAAATCCGTGACTTGCTCAAGGAGAAGAAATAATTCTATTTCTTAGAGAAACCAGAAAAAAAACAGAACATAAGAAAGCGAAAACTGAAAAACACACAATTCACTTTATTCTCCTTTTTCAAAGGGAATAGGAGAGAGAGCCGTTTGTGCTTTTCGGTTTTTGCTTTTTTACACCATAATTATATATTTATTTATTTTCAGGATATGTATAAACCAAAACTTCTTTCTTGTCTGAAAGGCTACGACAAGAAAACATTCTCCGCTGACCTTATGGCGGGCGTGATTGTGGGAATTGTGGCACTGCCGTTAGCGATCGCCTTTGGTATTGCCTCGGGAGTCTCTCCAGAGAAGGGTATCATCACGGCAATCGTTGCTGGCTTGCTGATTTCTGTGTTCGGAGGCTCAAAAGTGCAGATTGGTGGTCCAACAGGTGCTTTCATCATCATTATCTACGGAATCATAGAGCAATACGGACTTTCTGGACTGTCTATAGCAACTCTAATGGCAGGTGTGTTCTTGATTCTGTTCGGTGTCTTACGACTTGGAACCATCATCCAGTACATTCCCTACCCTATCGTGGTTGGATTCACCTCGGGAATTGCAGTCACCATCTTCAGCACGCAGATGAAAGATTTCTTCGGCTTGCAGATAGACAAGGTGCCAAGCGACTTCATAGAGAAATGGATTTGCTATATCCAGAACATCTCTTCGCTCGACTCATGGACAGTGGTAATAGGTGTTGTCAGCCTACTCATCATCGTTCTGCTACCAAAGCTCAGCAAAAAGATTCCTGGTTCGCTGATTGCTATTATCGTGACAACAATCCTCGCTCTTCTTCTCAAGGAATATGCAGGCGTACAAACCATTGAGACCATTGGCGACAGATTCTCTATCAGTTCAGAAATGCCTGGCGCAGAAGTGCCAGCACTCTCTTGGACCACCCTGAAAGGGCTCGTGCAGCCTGCTCTCACCATTGCTATGCTTGGTGCCATAGAATCGTTGCTCTCAGCTGCTGTTGCCGATGGTGTGATTGGCGACCGCCACAATTCAAATAACGAGCTGATTGGCCAGGGCATTGCAAACCTTGTCACTCCACTCTTTGGAGGTATTCCTGCTACTGGAGCCATCGCTCGTACAATGACAAACATCAACAACGGAGGAAAGACTCCAGTGGCAGGCATCATTCATGCCATAGTGCTATTGCTTATCTTCCTCTTCCTCATGCCGCTGGCGCAGTACATCCCTATGGCTTGTCTGGCTGGTGTCCTCGTGGTTGTGAGCTATAACATGTGCGGAATACCTTCTTTCCTCGGCATTCTGAGAAATCCGAAGTCAGACGTAACGGTCCTTCTCGTTACTTTCTTCCTCACCATCATCTTCGACCTTACCATCGCCATCGAGGTGGGAGTAGTGATTGCTTGTCTCTTGTTCATGAGACGTATGGCAGAAACAAGTGATGTGACGGTTATGAAGGAGATTGACATTGAGGAGGAGTCTGACCTTCAGTCTCAGCACGATGAGCATATCGATGTTCCAGATGATATTGAGGTTTACGAGATCAACGGACCGTTCTTCTTCGGTGCTGGCAATAAAGCAGAGGAAGTGATGACACGATTCATGAAGAAGCCTGCAGTGCGCATCATCCGCATGCGTCACGTTCCGTTTATTGACTCTACAGGCATCCACAACCTTTCAAATATCTGCATAGCATCTAAGCAGCAGGGAATAGACGTTGTGCTCTCTGGTGTAAACCCGAAGGTACATGCTGTTCTGGAAAAAGCGCATTTCTATGCTCTTATCGGTGAAGACCATATCTGTCCTCACATCGACATTGCTCTTGAAAAGGCAAAAGCACTTGCTGCAGAAAAGAAATAAAAAAAATATTTTTAGAAGACAAACAAAGGTGTGCAAAAGTCATTTCTGAACTTGGCACACCTCTTTTTTCTGTAAAGGACATAAGTAGGTGTGCAAAATTATTTTTATAAGTAGGTGTGCAAAATTATTTTTATA
>CALZTP010000032.1 GCA_945829115.1 uncultured bacterium
CTGCATCAATAATCAATACAATCATTATAAAAATAATTTTGCACACCTACTTATGCAAAACAATTCATCAATGGACAACTTTTATTCAAACGCTACACAGAAGACGAACAGTTTGGCTGTGCAGTTGGAGGTACTTTACATGTCATTGCATCCATACTCGCGGGAGCAGAAACTCCAGCAAATCAACTCACTGCGCCAGAACACAGTTTCAAAAGAGAACAGCAACAAGCTGCGGCGCAAGCTATAGTGATTGAGCAATGGGCAAGGGCTGTTGGATGCTGGACAGACAATGTTGATACAGAATTTGAAAACATTTTCGGAATCCAACTTGCAGAAGGTGGTGAGGCGCATGTCTATGACAATGGAGCATCTATTGTAAAAAGAATAGGACTCGATTATTTTGTGCTTCCTATGTTGGCTTTTGACCGTATCACTCTTCACAATACACTGTTTCCCTCTACAAAGATGACTGTCATTGGATATGGAGCAACCACTGAGGGTGAATTTCAAATTCTCGTTCAACAACAATTCATTCATGGTTCTTTGGTTTCGGAGGTTGAAATACAAAAGTATGTAGAGTCATTAGGATTTAAACTCATTAATCCCAAGAATTGGACTTATGCGACTCCACACCTATATTTGAGTGATATGCACGATGAAAATGTTATCAAGACACCCCAAGGCAACATTTTGGTAGTTGACTGTGATATCCGGATTAACACACCAGAGTTGCGGTGCGGTGGCATAAGATCTCTCACCAATGATGTCAGGTTAAAATAGGTTGGCATCACTTCATAACTAAAAATCTATTGCAACCGCAAATAGCAAAGGAACTACAAGCCGCGTCATTTCGTGTATGACAAAGCGGTAATTCATACATTTAAGAACTCAAAGCAAAGCCCCCGATGTGCTATGCACCGAGGGCTTTCAATTGCCCTCCTGCAAACTTAAACATAAGACAGACACCGCCAACGATTAACATTGTGGGTTCTTAGTTCTTTAAGTAAGAATGCAGAATCACTGAAAATTCACAAGAATCTTGCAGATGCTATATTATATAAGGTGTAGAGATTTTATTTGTTTTTATGTTAACGATAACACAATATTTTCTCGTTTCTTCGTTTAAAAAAATATGCAAAAAGTTTTGTAGTGTAGGTTAAAATTTATAATTTTGCATTAGGTTTAATTGTAAATCTATAAGAAAATGAGAGATACAACATCCACATCAGGAAAGAAAGAGGTGAAGGTGATTGCAGGAGCCTTGTTGCTTGCATGTGGATGTGTGATTTATCTGCTGTTCCGCAGTACTTCCATAGCCCTCTATCGGTTTTCGTGCAACATCGGACTCGGGAGTTTTTTAGAGCAGGCAAGGGAAGCAGTGAGCAACTGGCAAGTACCTGATTTCGTGAGGTTCTGCATTCCTGACGGTCTCTACTGCCTGTCGTATGTGATACTGATTGATGCCCTATGGCCTGGAAAAGGAGTGTCGAAAAAGATTGCTGTTTCCGTAATCCCAGTGGCGGCAATTGTTCATGAGACTCTTCAGGGCTTTGGCATTGTTCGCGGAACATTTGACACCCTTGACTTGTTGTGCTATTTAGTGCCTTGGGCACTATACCTAATACAAGATAATACTATTTACTCACTTTTAAAAATTAGAAAATTATGAGAAAGTATTTTTTCCCTTATCTTCTGATGGCATTGTTTGCTATCGGATTCGCAGCTTCCGATGAGATTGAGCTGCCTGGTGGAAGTGATCCTGGAACACCTCCTACACAAGAAAGTATAATTGAGAGTGCCGAAGGTATCATTGAGATTAATGAAGGCATTGAAGATTGGTCGAAGGCATTCTTGACAAAGTATGGATATTTCTGCTACAAGAACGACATTACTCTGAATGAAGACCCAACAGAATACCGTTCCATTACATACATGTCGGCAAATGGTACAGAGTATGCCAGCCTCATCTCTACAAAGAATGGCAACATTCCTACTCAGTTGGTGACAACAGGTGGTGTTGTTTACTTCAGCTTCCCTAACGATACAATTCTCGAGCTTCTCTATGACGATGGAAGTGCTATTACTATGCTTGACAGTATCGCATATAACAAGAAAGATCTTCTGAACCTTTCTACTGGCGACCCATTTGTCTCTACTCTTACCACAGCCGCTTCCCTTATGAACAAGAACAAGGGTGCTGTTGAGAATATTGCCAATACACTTATTAAAAAGTTGGGCGATGTGTTCAACAAGGCAAGCAAAGAGAATTACTATGAAGATGGAGAACTTGTCAACAAGGTTGCGAGAAATGCTGACGGAAACTTCACGTTCGCAAAGAATATCTTCGACTGGTACTGGGATAATGTTAACAAGAAGATTATCAACAGACTGAATATCTGGACAGGAAAAGCAACCTATAAGGTTGGTGGCTCTTCTTGCACACTGAGTGGTACAATCTGGTGTCCATCAGGCAATTACAACAAGTATGGCACTTATGGAATTATCTGCGACAAGGACCCTGCTAAGTTGAACGTACAAGAAGCAGAATACAACGACAATGGATATCAGTCAGAGCAAGACCTAAGCTACAGTGTAGACTTCAGAGGCCTCGCTCCTAACTCTACCTACTACTACAGAGCATTCTACAAGTTCAATGATGCTGACCACGGAGACATCGTTCCTAACCACGGAAGTCCTTCTGACCAGATTATCTACGATGAAAACATCAAGTCATTCAAAACAGGTGACAACGTTCTTTCCGTTGACGTAGTGATGTGTATCGATGTAACTGGAAGTATGTCTGGCATTATCAACACTGTTAAGAGAAATGCTATGGACTTCTACGACCTCTTCAAGAAGTCTTGCGATGAAGAAGGCATAATACTTACCGGACTGAACTCACAGGTGGTTGCCTTCAGAGATAAGAACGTGGATGGCAGCTCATGGATAAGCACCAGTCCTACATATTTCCTCCCAGACCAGAAAGATGCATACAACACGTTCGTAGGAAACCTCTATGCAAGTGGTGGTGGTGATATTCCTGAGAGTGGTCTCGAGGCTTTGAATATCGCATTCGACAAGTCCGACTGGGGTATTGACGATGGTTTCCACCGTCAGGTTGTTATCCTTTGGACAGACGCTCCATTCCTTGCCCATGCAAGCTACACAGACCTTTCTGTAAGTTATATCAAGGAGAAATGGGATGCAATGCCTTCTGGTCGCCGTCTCATCCTCTTTGCTCCTAACGGCAACGGCTATAGCAATGGTGGCGACTGGAGAGAACTGGATTCATGGAAGAACGTGATTCACGAAACAGACTTGGAAAGTGGTTTCAATAATTTCGACTACATCCTCAAGTCTATTATCGGTGAGCTTACAAGCAAGTCAAAAGCCCAGAGAAAGCCATCTATTTCTTCAGAGCCTTATTTCTTCCTGCCAAACAACTAATTGTGGCTGAAGAAATGAAATAAATTAAGGGGACAGGCACCTTTCACGAACAACGTTCGCTGGATGGTTGCCTGTCCCTATTGTTTATGAAAAGAATTTGAGTGGTGAATTACAGGGCTCAAAATAGGAGGCTATTGCTGGTCAACTTTGGGTATCCCTTAATTTAATCTGTCTTGATGCTTTCAACAGGGTTCTTTTGCATCAACTTGTATGTATAAGCTATCGCTACCGTCAAGACAAGAATAAAAATCATAAGAGCAGACAGAGCAAATATCCACCAAGAGAGAGAAATCTTTTCTGGGAATTGTTGTAGGAGTATTGTGCTTAGGTAATAGCCCACTGCAGTTCCTATGACAATAGCAGGAACAGCAATTTTTGCTATGTTTGCTAAGAACAGTCCCTGTAATTCTTTCACGCTTGCTCCAAGCATCTTTCTGATGGCAAGTTCCTTACTCCTTCTTTGCACCTCATCAGTTATGTATCCAATCAATCCAATGAGCATGATGAGCAAAGTGGCAACACAACCTATGGTAATAAGATTCTTTGTGCGAAGAATCTCAACGTATTCTCCTGCCAACTCGTTTGCATATGCCTTTACCGTGAGGTCTTCTTTTGGGTGATGCCTGTTGCACACTTCCTGCACCTTCATAATATTCTCCGCATTCAATTCGCAGAATCTCACAAGGATATAATGAGCAAAGGTGTTCCCGTTAATCACCATCATGGGTCGTTTCTCTGGATTCACAAGCGACTGGATAGTGAAATTCTTCACCACTCCCACAATCTTCACTGGATATTCATCTCCGCACGTGGCGTTGATGATGTAGCGCCCTAAAATATCATCCCATCCAAGTACTTCCTTTATCTTTTCCTCAAAGCGCTCGTCTACAAGAACTTCTGTCGTCCACCCTGCTTTTTCAAATTTTGAGAAGCCTTTTCCCTTGACCAATTGCAGTCCCATGGTTTCCACAATGTCGTAACCGGCAAAAAATAAGTTTGCACAGTTGAATAAATCACGAGGATTCTCTGAAACCCTAACATTGTCACCGTTCTGCCTTTCTATGAAAAGAGAATAGGAAAGAGTGGCATTCTTTACGCAAGGCAGTTTCTCTATCTCTTTTGCTAAGGAGTATGTCTCTTCGTCTTCGATATTGATGCTGACATATGCCACATCCTTATACTCATAGCCCATATCCTTGTTCAGAAGATAGTTGTATTGCAGTGAAGTGACAAGGAGTACACTGAGTAGCAAACCGCTGAGCAGTAACTGAAAGGCAAGGAGCGTAAGTTTCCACACTTTCTTGCTCTCACTGTATAGACGATAGGCGTAAACGAGAGGAATGCGCGAATAAAGGTATCCGGGAAGCAAACCGCAACAGAGCAGAATGGTTATTCCCACAATCGTCGTCACCACGATCGTCTGTGTGGAGAATAAGGTAGTTACCGACACCCCAAGCAAATCTTTTATAACATCCTGACCAGCAAAGAGCAATGCACACATAAGAAGTAAGGAGATTGAGATATGTGCTGCTGCTTCTTTGGTTGTGGATAGATAGAACTCTGATGCCGTTGCTCCCAGGCATTTCCTAACTGCCACCTGTCGTGCTCTGCCTATAAGCGTGCTGATAACAACAAGTATGTAGTTCATCACGGCTGCAAAAAGCATCACGAAGGCAACTATGGAGAGAATAGCGCATGTCTCCTTCACCCCTGACTCCTTTTGGTGGGCACCTACCATAGATGCCATCCTGTAGTCTATGTCTAAATATCCTCCAGCCCTAAGATCCTCCCAAGGAAGGAGCTCCCTCATCATTCTTTCCGACTCTGCCTTTACCTTCTTCATGTCAGTACCTGGGCGGAAACGGAGATAGGAACGGTAACGGTCGTTGCCAAGCATGTTTGACGTTCCGTCATAGCTGAAGAAGCCAATTGACGGCAAAGAGATAATGATGTCTACGCTGCCGATTGTGGTGTTCTCGTTGAAAGTGTCGAAGACACCAGCAATCTCAATAGGTTTCTGTGGAGAGGAACTAAAGGTAAAGGTTTTACCAATGGCGCCCGCACCAAGTTTCTCATACATCCTCTTGCTCACCAGACAAAGTCCGGGGGTGGAGAGCACCTCCCTCGCATTGCCTATAATAATCTCTGTGTCAAAGATATCGAAGAAGCACGAATCGGCAAGAAAACATTCTTCAAACGCCACTTTACGATTGTCTTCAAGAAGAATATTCTCTCGTGAGGCATGGCCCGTATAGCGAGTGCCAGAAACAATCTCCGGAATATACTCGCGCATCTTAGGCACTACACCTCCCGAAGTAGACTGATATTCCTCTGGGTTCCCTCCTTCCCTCTGACAATATGAGTATACTCTATATACATTTTGCTTGTCTTTTATGCAGGCATCAAAATTCTCCTCAAGTTGCACCTTCGCAATCAGCACTAGACCAAGAGTAAGACCAATGGTTAGAGAGAGGATTTTTATAAAGGAACCATGTCCTTTCGGAAATATTCTCATTTTTCAAATAGTTTTTTAGTAGGTGTGCATAATTTGTGTTCACTATAACATCGCATCATTCCTCACCTAAAGCACTGTGGTATCTACAACCTCTCCGTCAAAGAGATTAATGATTCTGTGAGCGTATGCCGCATCATGCTGGCTGTGTGTCACCATGATAATCGTCGTTCCTTCTGCATTTAGTTGAGAGAGAAGTTCCATGACTTCATGACCGTTCTTTGAATCAAGGTTTCCAGTAGGCTCATCAGCAAGTATAAGCTTCGGATTGCCAACAACGGCACGAGCAATGGCAACACGTTGCTGCTGACCGCCTGACAGCTGCTGAGGGTAATGGGTGGCACGTTGTGAGAGATTCACTTTTCGAAGAATGTCTCTGACACGCTCCTTGCGTTCTGCCTTCGGCACTTTAAGATATTTCAGCTGAAGGTCTACATTCTCTTCAACAGTTAGTTCGTCAATGAGATTAAACGATTGGAACACAAAGCCTATGCGTCCCTTTCGGTATTTTGTGCGGTCTTTCTCTTTCAGATGTCCCACCTCTTCATTGTCAAGGAAATAGTCTCCGTTGTCGGGATTGTCCAAGAGTCCAAGAATGCTAAGAAGGGTTGACTTTCCACATCCCGACGGTCCCATGATTGCAACAAATTCCCCATCTTTCACTTCGAGGCTCACTCCGTTCAATGCTGTTGTTTCTACGTTCTCCGTACGGAAAATCTTTGTAAGGTTTTTAATCTTAATCATCTTATTTCTATATTTTTATTTATTTTCTTAACTTATTCTTTTGGCTACCTAAACAATATTGACTATCTTAACTTGAGAATCTCGTTGTCTTTAAATGCTTCGTATCCGCTGGTAATGACACGCTCTCCAGGTTCCAGTCCTTCCTCTACCTCATAATATTGAGGATTCTGACGACCGATGGCAATCGTTCTTCGGTAAGCCTTCTTCCCGCTCTTGTCGAGAACGAAAACCCAGTTTCCGCCAGTAGATTGGAAGAATGTTCCGCGAGGAATGAGAACAGCCTGAGTTGGCTTCCCCAATTCAAGGTTCAGATAGTATGTCTGTCCAGGGCGTATATTGTCTGGTCGCTCTCCTGTGAAGATGAAGTCTGTTCGGAACTTTCCTTCCCTAACTTCTGGATATACCTTTCTAACCTTTAGCAAATAATGTTGCCCTTCTCGTTCGAAAGAAGCAGAGAGCCCTACTTTCACACGGTCTATGTAATGTTCGTCGATCATTGCCTCTATCTTGAAGTCGCTGATATCGTTTATCTGACCAATCTTCTCACCAGCAGAGATGCTCTGCCCAAGTTCCACATTCAGAAGTCCGAGTTCTCCGTCAATATTTGAGCGAACCTCCATCTTTTGCTTCCGTTCTCTGACAAGCACCACATTCCGTTGCATGTTAGCAAGATTGTCTTCCATCTGCTCCATCTGAATGCTGCGATACTGGGCGTCTTTCTCTATCCTCTCGCCAATAAGCTTCCGCTTCTTTTTCGCCAACTCATAGTCTTCCTTTGCCTGGAGGAAGTCTTCCCTTGATACTAACTTCTCACGGTACAGACGCTCATTCTGCTCGCATGCCCTACGTTTCCTTGCAACATCCATCTCCAGCGAAGCCTGCTCGGTCTCGTTGTTCAGACGGTCTTGTTGCATAGCCACCTGGGTATTTCTCAAGAGGTTCTGCTTCTCTGCTAACTCTGCCTCAGCATTCAGAATCTGGAGGTCGAGGTTACTGTTCGAGAGTCGAACAATAACGTCTCCTTTCTTTACGCTCTGACCTTCCTCTGCAACCTTCTCCATGACAATTCCGCCTTCCTCGGGAGAGATATGCACAATCTGTATTGGCACCACGGTTCCGTTCATGCGGACATAGTCTTTGAACTCTCCTTTTATCACATTGCTAACCGTTATCGCCTCTTGCTCAACCAGCATTGTTGACTGGTGGTTGCCGAAGAGAATCCAAAGCAGGAGAAAAAGCGCTCCAGCAGCAACTGCGATGTAAGGGATATGCTTTTTCTGCAGTCCCCGTTTCTTTTCTATTATCTTGTCCATAAAGCCATGATTTATCTGGTTCTATAAGATTCAGTAGAACTATTTATATAGTGGTGTTCCTTTATAATAGTTCACCATTCTTGTCTTATACTCGTAAGTAAGTTGGCATTGCAACAGTTGCGCCTCGCTCTGAAGAAGAGTGACTGCCTGTGTCTGCACATCAATGGCAGAAGAAAGACCTTCTTCGTATTTCCTTACGGTGATGCGCAAGGCAATACTGTCCGACTCCACCTTTTTCTTCATCATCTCCGTCTCCTTCCAGCTGTTCTCACGCTCAGAAAGAGTTTCACGAATGAGTCGCTGAAGTTCTCGGTTGCTGTTCTCTAACTCTTCTTCTGCTCGCCTTACATTGTTCCTGTTGCGCTTTATGTTGCTGATGGTGTTCATTCTGCTGAAGATAGGGATAGACAGAGAGGCATAGAAATATTCTCCCACCTTGTTCTTAAACTGCTCGCTGAAACTCTTTGCATCTGTACTGTGCAACTGCTTACTGTAGTTTGTGGTTATGCCTGCTCCGAAAGAGATTGACGGAAACAGAGCTCCTTTGCTTGACCGCAGTCCGTATCTTGCCGACTGCAGATTGTACTCAGCTTCCTTTATGTTTGGCATGAAGAGGCGTGCCATTGAGAAAATCTCCTGTTCTGAGTCAATGGATGGCTGAAGTTCCTTGGGCATTGCATCTGCAGAAGAAATGATGAGAGTATCTTCGGGAGGATAGTTCATATGACGCTTCAGAATAAGCAGGGCTTTCTCAAAGAGACTTTTCTGATGGGTCACCTCGTAGTCATCGGAAGCAAAGGTGGCTGCCATCTGCAAGACGTCTGCCTCACTCTTCTTCCCTACCTCCGTCATCACCTTTGTCTGCTTCAATAGCATCTCACTCTCCTCACGCTTCTTCTCCGCAATCTCCACACATCCCTTGCAATATACAGCCTGTATATAGCTTTCAAGGACATTCTGTGCCGTAAGGTCTTTCTGCGCTTCTAACTTGCTCTTTCCCATCAAGACGTTCGCCTTCGAGGCAAGAAGGTTGTTGTAACGCTGAAAGCCATCAAATATGGGTATGGAGGCAGAGAGTGTGTAGTTGTTGTAGAAGGTGCTGAAGTCGGTGTAGGCATTTGTCTCTTGGTCTATGGTGCGACCGAAATTGTATTGTGCTCCAATTTCTCCTTCTAAATACGGTAGGAAAGCTCCTATGGCTTTTGTCTTCTCGCTCTTGTAGTCGTCAACAGAAAATGCCTGCTGTCTCACCTCATGGTTGTGGTTCACGGCATAGTCTATGCATCTCTCCACCGTCCATCTCTCTTGCCCCCAGATGTTGAGGCTCGCGAAAAAAAGTAATATGTATGCTGTTGTTCTCATCGTCTGAAATGATTATTTGATTGTTTTTTCAAGTGCAAAATTACAATATAAGTTTCAACACCCAATGTTTTTTCTTCCATGAAACATGCGATTGTATTAAAACAACACATAAGATTGTATTAAAATAATACACTTTTCTCTTCTTCATGAAAAAAAATTAGGGTATTTAAGAAAATGTCATTAACTTTGCAGAGAACAAATATTTTGTATTCATGGCAAACTACGGAACAATACTCGTTGTGGACGATAATACCTCGATATTCACAACACTCGAAATATGTCTCGATGGAGTCTTTGAAAAAATCATCACTCTCACGAAACCAGAGAATATCCTCAAGATTTTAGAGCAAGAAAAAATAAGCCTTATACTCCTCGATATGAACTTCTCACTCGGAGTGAACAACGGGCAGGAGGGACTTCTTTGGGTGCAAGCTATCCACCGCAGGCATCCAGATATTCCCATCGTATTGATGACTGCCTATGCGGATATCAGGCTTGCAGTAAGAGGGTTGAAGAGTGGGGCTGTAGATTTTGTTACAAAGCCGTGGGACAACCATGAACTTATTCGCACATTAAAAGATGCCATTGATGCAAACGATGTTGTGCTCCCTTTAGAGAAAATGGAGGAGGAGCATGTCCGCAAGGTCGTGGATAGGTGTCACGGAAACATCAGCAAGGCTGCTGAACTCTTAGAAATCTCTCGTCAAAGACTGTATAAAAAGTTGAAGAAATGATTCTCATTGTTGTTTCCCTTTTCGTCGTAGGTGCTATTGCTGTTCTCACCTTCCTCTTCCTTCGTCATCAGGATAAGCTTAGGCTGAGGGCATATCTAATGCGTGAGGCGGTAAGAAATCATGAGTTTACATTCCGCCTTCCTGTGAAAGGACTTTTCTTTGGTGAGCGTGCCTTGCAGGAGGCACTAAATGACCTTGGTCAGGATATCAATAAGCTGGTGGCGCAAAACGAGGTAGAGTCTTGGCAGCGGCTCACTCGTGTGCTCACTCATGAGATTATGAACGTCACCACTCCCATCCAGAGCATCAGCCAGGCATACCTTGAACATCCGAAGGTGAAGGGAACATCCTTGGAAAAGGGTATTCTTGCCATCAATGAGGCAAGTTCACATCTTGTGGCGTTCATAGATAGCTATAGGAAACTTACACAACTTCAGGAGCCAGTGATGGAACTTCATAATCTCAAAAGGATTGTCGAAAACATCACGGCTTTGTATCCTGACATCGTGTGGGAAACGGAGGTTCCGGAAAAAATATTGAAAGTCGATGAATTGCTTTTGAGGCAGGTGATTCTGAATATTGTGAAAAATGCTACGGAGGCTGGAGCAAAGAAAATTGGCATGGAACTGCGAGACTCTAAACTGCTGATCAGTAACGATGGTAACCCCATCCCTCCAGAGGTTAGAAGAGATATCTTTATTCCGTTTTATACCACAAAGCAGTCGGGCTCGGGAATCGGACTTGCCCTGTCAAGGCAGATAATGACAATACAAGGTGGTAGACTCTCTCTTGCCAATACCGCTGTAGCAGGATTTCACACCACGTTCATATTAGAATTTTCTTAAGGGTGACAGTCTTTTGCCTGTTACACCTATTTATTTACTCTTTTCTCGCTTGAGCAGATGATATAAAAAAACGCAAGCAAACGATTGATGATTGTTTCGTTTGCTTGCGTGATATTTTTTTCTTCAAACCATTTACTCTTCTGGAGCCTTGTCAATAAGGTCCATGAACTGGTCGAGCTTTGGAGTGATGATAATCTGTGTGCGGCGGTTACGCTGCTTGCCTACTGCAGTGTCGTTGTCTGTAACAGGGTTGTATTCTCCACGACCACCTGCTGTCAGGCGCTTAGGGTCTACACCATACTGATTCTGGAGTGCCTGCACAACACTTGAGGCACGGAGACAAGAGAGGTCCCAGTTGTTGCGGATATTCTTCATTGATGCTGCTCCGCTGTTAACAGGAACATTGTCGGTATTGCCTTCAATGAGCACATCATAGTCCTTATAGTCCATGATGATCTTTGCAATCTTTGAAAGAGTCTCAGCAGCACGCTCATTGATTTCGTATGAGCCGCTCTTGTAGAGCATATTGTCTGCGAGAGAGATGTATACAACACCCTTCAAAACCTGAACGTCTACTTCCTTCAGCTCCTCACGACTGAGGGAACGAGTGAGGTTGTTGGTGAGCACCATGTTCAGAGAGTCGCTCTTTGACTTTACCTCCACAAGGTGGCGGATGTACTGGTTTGACTCGTTGATCTGGTCAACAAGCTTTGAGATGTTGATATTGTTGTCGGAGGTGTTGCTAAGGCTCTTGTCAAGACTCTTCTGGAGAGAGGCATAGTTCTCCTTTGCCTCGTTCAACTGCTCTTGCTTAGAGGCAAGCTGCTCCTGAAGGGAGGTGATGCGGGCATTAGCGGCTGCAAGGTCTTCCTTGCTGGTTTGGAACTTCTCTGTCAGGGAACTATTCTCCTGACGGCAGTTGTCTAATTCTTTCTTGCTGGCGCAGCTTCCCAATACGAGGGCTCCTGCGATCACTGCCAGTGATAAAACGGTTTTTCTCATAATAATATTTTTTTTATGTTGTTATTGTCGCTTGTTCGGCATTGCTGCCTTTCTGGTTTATTGGTTGTGCTGGTTTTTCTCACCAGAAACATTTGCTTTTTCTTCTGCGAAATTACATATAAGATGTGACAGTAGGAAAAAAGTCAAACTGATTTAAGATTTTTTGTCAAAAACTTCGTCTGAATAAAATTATTTTTGTAATTTTGCAGCGCATTTCTCTATCATGCCTTTCTTACTGTCTCTATATGGGTAACTGGGGCAACAAGAAAGAGAGATGCAGATATACAATAAAAATCTCATTTTTTAAAAAGTAATGAAAACAGTTTTCAGTTTAATCATGGCAGTAATGCTGTCAACTCTAAATGTTATGGCACAAGATTGTTGTAAGAGTAATAAGTCTGAGGGTGGAAAGATGCTTCTCCTCGTTGACGTTCAGTATGACTTTATCAATGGCTCACTCGCTGTGAATGGTGCTCCAAAGACTATGGACGCACTTGCAGACTACATCGCTAAGCAGCCAGCATGTGCATTCGACCAGATCGTTATGACTGCCGACTTCCATCCTTACAACCACTCTTCTTTCAAGGACTTCGGTGGCATCTGGCCAATCCATTGCGTTCAGCACAGCCATGGTGCTTCTATCTATCAGCCAGTCTTCGAAGCTGTAAAGGCAAAGAAGCATGATGCTGTGGTGCTCACCAAGGGCGACTGTCAAGCTGTTGACGAGTATTCCATCATGGCAAACGAAGCAAGCAGCAAAACGCTTCTCAAGATGATTGAAGACAATAATATCAAAGAGATTTATGTTGCAGGACTTTGTGGAGACTACTGTGTTGGAAATTCCATCAAGGACCTTGTAAAAGCTGGTCATGCAGAGAAGATTCGTGTCCTCACTCCATTCATCGGAAACATTGACGATGGCACGGTACTTCGTGGCATCATTGCCGACAATAACCTCAAGGAATGTAAGTAATCAATTCTCTCTCTTATATAATTCAAGGGTGCGTAAAAAAGTCTATTCAGACGTTTTTTGCGCACCCTTTTTCTTCTTCTGTAATTTCTACCGCAATTGTACGCGGAAGAAACAGGGGTTAACGACCGTCTGCCATATAGTACGACCTATAGGCGTCTGATATGTTACTTTTAGAGACCTCCCTAACCATATCAAGAAGTTGTGATGGGGGCATGCCCGTGAAATAATATTCATTTTCGTTTGCAAAAATACGAAATAATATTCATTTTATGAGATATTATGAAATACGCTCCCTATATTTTTAAGATTATTTTTTATATCACATGATAATGACATTCATATAGCCATATTATTAGCCAAATTCCCAAATAAGTAAGAAAAAGTTGTGCCAAAAAGTTTGGTTGATTTAGTTTTTTAAGTCCTTCACTTACGATGGTTCTGACAGGTATCGACAGAAATGTCTCATAGAATTCAATAATAGAGAAGCCCAAGTTTACATCAAAAGATTCAGATTCTGTCAGCACTATCTTAACGTGAATTTCCTAAGAGAAATAGAAAGAAGAAGAAGGGAGGGAATAGTAATAGAATAATAACAAGAGGGTGTATCAAAGGAACTGACACACCCTCTTTTTTCTACGATTCAATTCTCTTGTACAATTATAAATTCTGTTGAACGATTAATAATTCTCTTGTACAATTATAAATTCTGTTTAACGATTACAAATTCTGTTCTACGACTCAGTTCTCTTACGAGAAGAATTTATTTTTTGTCTACAAGTACGAAGTCCAGCTGCCGCTTATCGATATTTGCAGCCGCAACCTTTATTCTCACCTCATCGCCAAGAGAATATTTGTTGTGACGACGCCTTCCACGAAGACAGTAGTTCTTCTCGTCAAACTCATAATAGTCGTTGTTAAGGTCACGCATAGGTACCATGCCCTCACAATGGTTCTCGTCAATCTCACAGTAGATGCCGTAAGAGGCAACACCAGAGATATGAGCCGTGAACTCCTGACCAATGAATTTCTGCATGAACTCCACCATTTTATACTTTATAGAGTCACGCTCTGCCTGAGCAGCGAGAACTTCCATATCGCTGGAGTGCTCACAAAGCGCCTCATATTTCTGCTCACTTGCCGAACGCCCACCATTCTGATAGCGAGTGAGGAGTCGGTGAACCATTGTGTCTGGATATCGGCGAATAGGCGATGTGAAGTGCGTGTAATAGTCGAAAGCGAGACCATAATGCCCGATGTTATGCACAGAATATTTCGCCTTCATCATAGCCCTAAGAGCAACTGTCTCAATGAGTTTCTGCTCACTCTTTCCCTGGATGTCAGAGAGGAGAGTGTTCAGAGAGCGAGTCACTGCAGCTCGTGTGCCCGCTGTCTTCAGCTTATAGCCGAACTTCACAATAAAGTCACGGAGCGTCTCCATCTTCGTCATGTCTGGAACATCGTGAATACGATACGGGAGCGTCTTAGCCTTTCCACCCTTCTTCACCTTACCAATGCTCTCAGCCACAGAGCGGTTTGCAAGAAGCATGAACTCCTCAATCAGCTTGTTAGCCTCACGAGACACCTTGAAATAACAACGTACAGGCTTTCCGCTTTCATCAATGTCGAAACGCATCTCCTCACGGTCGAAGTTCACAGCACCATTTGCGAGTCTCTTCTCCCGAAGCTGCTTAGCGAGCGACCAGAGAATGTTTATCTCATTCTTGTAGTCACCCTCCTGTCCCTCTATGAGCGCCTGCGCCTCCTCGTAAGTAAATCTCCTGTTAGAGCGAATCACGGTGTGACGAAGTCGCCACTCTTTTATCTCCGCCCCTGGAGTCATTGTGAAGATAGCAGAATATGCTAACTTCTCCTCATCAGGGCGCAACGAGCAGATAAAGTTACAGAGACGCTCTGGAAGCATCGGTATGGTACGGTCAACGAGGTAAATGCTCGTGGCACGCTTCTGCGCCTCCTTATCGATCACAGAGCCCTCTTTAACGTAATGACTCACATCAGCAATGTGCACACCCACCTCATAGAGACCGTTCTCCAAGACACGGAACGAGAGAGCATCGTCGAAGTCCTTCGCATCGTGAGGGTCGATGGTGCAGGTGAAGACCTCACGGAAGTCCTCACGTTCTGCATAATCCTCTGGAGTGATCTCAGCAGAGATTTTGTTTGCCGCCTCCTCCACATTCTTCGGATATTCATACGGCAAACCATATTGTGCAAGAATGGCGTGCATCTCCGTGTTGTTCTCGCCACTCTTTCCAAGAATTGCAATCACCTCACCAACAATATGCCCCCGCTCCTCCTTTGGCCATTCAATGACCCTCACAATCACCTTCTCTCCTTTCTTCGCCTTGTGAAGCATGCGCTTCGGAACAATGATGTCACGATACGTATGCTCACCCTCTGGAGCCACGTACGCCGTATCGTGCTCTATGTTCACGGTGCCCACAAACTGCGACTTCTTCCTTTCCAAGATTTCCGTAACAACAGCCTCGCGGATATGATGGTTTCTTCGCGCCATCATCGTGACACGCACACGGTCTCCATCAAGAGCATACATGGAGTTTCGCTCTGCCACAAAAACCTCTGGCTGGTCGGTACCGTCTGGCTGGAAAGAGTTCTTTCCCGTACGCTTTCTGATGAACGTACCCTCCATTGTCTGACCCTTTAGATTCAGTCTATACGAAGAGTCGGTGACACGAGACAGGAAGTCGTCCCATGCCATTTCCTCCATTATGTCTATTGCAAGCATCTTTGCCGGATGAGATTCAAGATGCAGTCCACGAAAAATTTCTTTGAACGTGAAGGTTCTGTTCGGCTCTTTCTGGAAAAAATCCGTCAAAAGTAGTGCCATTTCCTTCTTCTTCATGTATTTTCCACCTTTTTTTCCTTTTCCCATAGTGTTTATATTGATTGTTTTTGCAAAGTAACAAATAATTTTGTACCTTTGCAAGCGTAAAGTATGAAAATAATGTTAAGAATGGCGAGGATTATTATTCTCAGACATTTTTTCACGCTTTTTTTCACAAATAACAAGCAATTCCAAGACCAAGAAACCTTTTGGTTTATCTCAGAAAGCAAGGACGAGAAAGCCCTCTTGGCCTTTACGAAAGCAAAAAGATGAAGAAGAAAATACTTATAACAGGAGCGTCAGGATTTATCGGCTCCCACCTTGCAGAAAGCCTTCTTGAGAACGGCTATGAGGTTTGGTGTGCTGTCAGAGCCACCACCTCTCGCAAATACCTCAGCGACTCCCGTCTGCATTTCCTTGAGCTAAACCTCTCCTCTTCCTCGCAGATGGAAGAAGCACTGAGGGGAAAGAAGTTCGATGTTATTGTGCATGCTGCAGGAGCAACGAAATGCACAAAGAAGAGCGACTTCTACAAAATCAACACAGAAGGGACTCGCAACCTCGTGACGGCAGTAGAGAATATATACACCGAAGAGAAGCCACGGTTCATTCTCGTTAGCTCACTCTCTGTAATAAATTCCATACCTTCCGAAGCACTTGGAAAACCAACCGCCTATGGGGAATCGAAATTGAAGGCAGAAGAGGTGGTGAGGGCAAGCAGCCTTCCCTTTGTCATACTCCGCCCAACGGGTGTCTATGGACCTCGCGAGAAAGACTATTTCCTTATGGTTCAGTCCATTAAGCAGCATAGCGACTTCTCCGTAGGCTACAAACCTCAGATTCTCACCTTCGTATATGTAAGCGATGTTGTGCAGGCAATAGAGAAAAGCATCACACAACCAGCAGAACGTGTTCTCGGAAAGACCTTCGCCCTTTCAGATGGCAGGGAATACTCCTCTCGCACCTTCTCCGACCTCATCATCGACTCTTTAGAGAAGATAGAGGGAAAGCGCACCTGGGTGTTACGCATCAAAGCCCCTCTTTTCGTCCTTCGAGCAATCTGTTTCTTTGGAGAGATATACATCAGGCTTACGGGAAAGCTCATCACGCTGAACAACGATAAATACAACATTCTCAGCCAGCGCGACTGGCGTTGTGACATCTCTCCTGCTCGAGAGTTCTTAGGCTATGAGCCAAAGGTGCAGTTAGAGGAGGGTGTCATGAATAGTGTAAAGTGGTATAAGGATAACAAATGGATATAAAGAAATTCTTTCAGACAGAGAAAAAATACACCAAGGGACTTCTCCCTCACGAATGGGTGATAATAGGCTATGCCCTACTGACATTGGCAGTTATCATGGTTTGCGCAACAAGCTATGCCAACCCAGAGGCAATGATCTGGACGCGAGTGAAGCTCGTGACTGCCACTCTCGGACTTTGGGGCTTATACCGCCTCGTGCCTTGTCGCATAATGATGTTCATAAGAATCGTGACACAGGTGATACTCCTTGGAGAGTGGTATCCAGACACTTACGAGATAAACAGCATACTCCCAAACCTCGACCATATCGTAGCCTCCTGGGAGCAAAGCCTCTTCGGCTACCAGCCAGCACAGATCTTCTCAGAGACCATGTCGCAATGGTGGTTCTCAGAGACCATGCACATCGGCTATGCGTCTTATTACTTCCTTCTCGTAACCATTCCGTTGCTGTACTTCATAAACCACTATCAGGAGTTCCAGCGCACAGGATTCATTATCCTCACCTCGTTCTTCCTCTTCTATCTGTTCTTTGACATGGTGCCAGTGGCAGGACCGCAATACTACTTCCAAGCAATAGGACTCGACAAGGTGGCAGCAGGGGTGTTCCCGGAAATGGGAACATATTTCTCAAACCATCAGGAATGCCTTGAAATTCCTGGTGTGCACGGTCCGTTTCGATATTTAGTGCAGATTGCCCACGATGCTGGCGAGCGCCCCACAGCAGCCTTTCCGTCAAGTCATGTTGGTGCCGCCACAGTGGTGTTCTTCCTTGCCATTCGTTATTGCAGGATTCGCCATTCATGGAAGACAATGTATTGGTATACCCCTCTCTATGTCTCCCTCTGCTTCGCAACAGTCTATATAAAAGCACATTATGCAGTAGACGCACTTGCCGGACTCGTTTTCGGAACCGTCTTCTATTTCTCCCTTTCACAGATATACAACCGATTAGAACATAGATAAACACTCCACTTTATCTTCCTTTACAGAGAAAATATTTCAAAAACAATATGCAAGCAATACATATCACGCCCGTAGAGAGCAAAAAAGACCTTAAAAGCTTCATTCACTTCAATTACGACCTGTATAAAAATAACGAGTACGCAGTTCCTGAGCTTTCTTTGGACCTTATGAACACGTTCTCAAAAAAGAAGAATGCAGCCTTGGAGTTTTGCGAATTCCAACTGTTCTTGGCAAAAAGAGAGGGAAAGGTAGTGGGGCGCATTGCTGCCATCATAAACCATAAGGCTAACAAGGTTTGGGAGACAGAAGAGGTGCGCTTCGGATGGATTGACTTCATTGACGACATAGCGGTTAGCAAGGCTTTGCTCGACACGGTAGAGAAATGGGGCAAGGAGAGAGGAATGAAGAAGATGGTTGGTCCCTTGGGATTTACAGACTTCGACCGTGAGGGGATGCTCATAGAAGGCTTCGACCGCCTTGGCACCATGTCCACCTACTACAACTACCCTTACTATCCACAACACATGGAGCAGCACGCTATGGAGAAAGAGATTGACTGGGTGGAGCGATATGTGGCATGCCCTGACGAGATTCCAGAGAAATATGCTCGCATCTCTGCTCTTGTGGCAAAGCGTTCTGGCTTGAGGGTGAAGAAGTTACAGAACATGAAGGAGGTGATGCGAGAGAACTGGGGTCATCAGATTTTCAGACTCATAAATGAAAGCTATTCCCCTCTCTTTGGCTATTCTCCTTTGAGCGAGAAGCAGATAGACCAGTTGGTGCATACCTACATGCCACTTGTTGACCTACGCATGCAAAGCCTTATTATCAACGAGGCAGACGAACTGGTGGGTGTTGGAATCTCTATGCCAAGCATTGTGAGGGCACTTCAAAAAGCTCGTGGACAACTGCTGCCCTTCGGATGGTGGCATCTGCTGAAAGCCTTGAAGTGGAAACATGAAGACGGTGTGGAACTCCTTCTCATTGCCATTCGTCCTGACTATCAGAGCAAGGGTGTCAACGCACTTATCTTCAACGACCTCATTCCCGTCTATCAGGAGATGGGCTTCAAATGGGCAGAGACAAATCCGCAGCTCGAAGACAATTTCCAGTCGCAAGCGCAATGGGAATATCTCAACCCTATTGTGCATAAACGTAGAAGATGCTACAAGCGGAACATCATATAAGGCGAGACAAAATGTAAGATTTTTTAAAGTGTTAAGGGATAATAACCTGCTTTAACGAGGCTTTTTATATTAAATTCTCTTAATAAACATGAGTTTTGCGATTACTGTTCCCTTTTCATAGCAGGAGATAGAGAAAAAAATCGTACCTTTGCAAAGCAAAACAAAAAATTTAGAAGAAGAATATGAATTTTCTTGACAGAAATGAATTCAATTTCCAGCCGTCCGAAAAGGTTATAAAGGCTATCAAGGACTTTGACCCAGAGACACTGTGCTTCTACACTCGTATCTACGATGAAGGGAAAAAGAGTGTGGTTACCGTTCGTCTCTCTGAAATCTATAATGTTCCAGAAGAGCAGGTGTTGCTCGGTTATGGCGGTGAGGAGATACTTAAAAACGCTATCCACTACTATCTCATGGAGGGTGAGAATAAAACCATCTTGATTCCAGAGTTCTCATGGTGGTACTACAACCGTGTGGCTGGTGAGTGTGGCGGCTCTTTTGAGATGTACCCACTCTACGAAACTGGCGACACCTTCGCCTACAACGTTGATGAGGTGATTGAATACACAAACCGTATTCACCCTCGAATGCTTCTCCTTGCTTCTCCTAACAACCCTACGGGAAACAGTCTCACCTCTGAGGAGATCGGAAGAATCATGGAGAACATCCCAAGCGACACCATGGTGTTCGTTGACGAGGCTTATGCCAGCTTTATAACAACAGACACAGACTATATTGCGCCTCTCGTGATGAAATACAACAACCTCATCATTGCACGCACTCTCAGTAAGTTCTACGGACTTCCAGGACTGCGCGTGGGCTTCGGATTCATGGGTGCTGGTCACGAGATGTTCCTGAGCTATTCAAACAAATATCTCGGCTACAACCGTTTCTCAGAGGCTGTCGCTCTTGCCGCTCTTGAGAGTGACGAGCACTACAGAAATGTTGCCAACCAAATGGAGTGGGACCGCCAGCTGTTCAAGAAGGAACTGGGTGATCTCCCAGGCTTCAAGGTCTACAAGAGTTCAGCGAACTTTATTCTCATAAAATACCCTGTCGACATCAAGGAAGATTTGAAAAAGGCAATGGCAGAGCAGGACTATAAGATTAAGTTCATGACCGACAAAGGACTTGAAGACTGTCTCCGAATCACTCTCGGTCGTCCAGAGCAGATACAGGTAGTGGTAGACACCATCAAGCGTGTTGCTTTGAAGAAATAAAGCATGTTGCTTTGAAATGTAAAAACGTGCATTGCTTTTGAAAAGAAAGTGATTCGTTGTCTGCTGTAAAACAGAAAACGAGAAAAAGAAATACCTATTCGTAACTTATGAAAGCAGTAATCCTTGCAGCAGGAATGGCTTCTCGCCTGCGCCCTCTTACAGAACATACACCTAAATGCCTGTTGAAGGTTGGGGAGAGAAGTCTTCTCCAGCGCTCCATAGACGCTCTAAAGAACAATGGCATTCTCGACTATGTCATCGTGACGGGCTATCTCCATGAGATGATTGAGGCATTCGTGGCAGAAGAGTATGGCAGTTCCATCAACGTTACGTTTATACAAAACGAGGTGTTCGACTCCACAAACAATATCTACTCTCTTTGGCTCGCACGCCCAGAGGCAGAAGGGGAGGAGATTCTGCTCCTTGATAGCGACCTCCTCTACGACCCAGAGATAATTGCGAGGGTACTCGCTGACGATGCTGAGAACGTGCTCACCCTCATTCGTCACGACCTCGGAGAGGAGGAGATGAAGGTTGTTCTCGACAAAGAGAACGGCACAATAACAGAGATCAGTAAGACTTGCAACCCTCTCGATGCTGCTGGAGAGAGTCTCGGAATAGAGAAAATGGGGCGTGAATACACTTCTGCACTCTATAAAGAGCTTGAACCGATGATGAACGAGGAACACCTTGAGAATGTCTTCTATGAGCGTGCCTTTGAAAGACTTCTCGCCAAAGGGCATACCTACAATGTCGTTGACGTAACAGAGCTGTTCTCTTGTGAGCTTGATACCGTTGAGGACTTCGAGAATGCAAAGGCGAAGATTCCTGAAAGGCTCTTTTAGGCTCGCTCTCTTGCAGGAAGTCTCTTTTTGTTGAAGAAGTCTCTCTCGTTTAAGGCATCTCTGCAAAACAAAATTTTCTCTTGCAAGAGCACATACGTTAACCTTTATCCCTTTTTTCCAGTAAACAAAAAACAATGAAGATTGGCTTTGACGCTAAACGGTTCTATCATAACCTTACAGGCCTCGGAAACTATAGCCGAACGATAGTGGGAGGTCTGAAGGCTCTGTTTCCTGAAAACGAGTACGTGCTCTACGATGAGAAATCGTTCTCTCGCACTTTCCGCCTTGGCAACAAAGCGGAGAGCGAGGGCTGCGACCTCTTCCATGGTCTTAGCAACGAACTTCCCTTTGATATCAAGGGCAGGAAGCTGAAAAGCATAGTGACAATGCACGATATCGCTTGGCTCACCTTCCCAGACATGTATCATTGGGCAGACCGCCATATCTACAACCTGAAATACGGCTCTTCGTGCAAAAGGGCCGACAAGGTGATTGCCATCTCTGAGTCTACAAAGGTTGACGTGATGCACTTCTATGGTGTTCCAGAAGAGAGAATAGAGGTTATCTACCAGCCTGTTCAGGATTATTACTACACTCCTCTTCCAGAAGAAGAATGCAATCGTCTCATAAAAGAGCACTTTGGAGAAGAGGGGTTGCCACCGTTTATTCTTTACGTGGGAAGCATAAACTCAAGGAAGAATCTCCTTGGCGTGCTTCATGCCATGTCTCTTATTCCAAAAAGTGAACGCCCTCTACTGCTCATTGTGGGAAACGGAAGGGAATACCGTAGGGAATGCGAGGCGTTTATAGAGAAGGAGGGGCTAAGAGAAGATATTCGCATGGAGACTTCCATTCATAACAATCAACTGTTGCAGGCGTTATACACAAAGGCATTGCTGTTCATATACCCTTCTTTCTATGAGGGATTCGGACTTCCTGTGGTGGAGGCGGCACTTCAAAAGACTCCTGTCATTACCTCTACCGTTAGCTCTCTGCCTGAGGCGGCTGGTCCAGATGCTTGTCTCATTGACCCTCACGCTGCAGATGCTGCTGAGCATATGGCTATGTATATCCAGAAATTGTGTTCTGACAGGGCATACGCACTTTCCATTGGTGAGAAAATGGAATGCTACTCTCGTAAGATGTTCACTCCAGAGAAGCTTACATCAGAGATCTTCTCTTCTTATGAAAAGCTCCTTCACAGTGTTTGATTCCTTTACCTCTGGGTTCCCTTTGGCATCTCTCTAATGAGCACACCGACTTATCCCTTAACAACAACATTTAATAAACAATGGCAACCTACGACATACGCCCATTACAACTGAGAATACAGAAGATCCTCCTTGCCATAGACAGCGTCTGCAAGGAACACAATCTGAGATACTACCTTTGGGCAGGAACAATGCTCGGGGCAGTGCGTCACGGGGGATTCATTCCCTGGGACGACGACCTCGACATTGCCATGCCACGAAAAGACTACGACTTGCTTATGAAGCATGCTAAGGAATGGGTGCCAGAGCCGTTTGAGGTGGTGAGCTATGAAACTGACCCTAAGCACTATCCTCTGCCGTTTGCAAAGGTTCAAGATAGTAGCACAACGCTTATAGAGCGAATGCACCTGAGCTATCTCGGAGGCATTTACCTTGATGTGTTCCCACTCGATGGAATGCCGAAGTCTTCACTGAAGCAAAGGGTGCATTTCTTCCGATATCAGTGGTATAAGAAAATGCTTTATTACGTTCATCGTGACCCTTACCGACATGGCAGAGGACCTTCGAGTTGGGCGTTCCTCCTCTGTCGAAAGATCTACACCATGCAGGAGATTCAAGAGAAGATTCGCAATCTCCAGCGGGAGTACGACTATGACGCCAGCACCTTCATTGTCGACCATGACGATGGTCTGAAGGGCATCATGCCAAAAGGGCTTCTCGGACAACCAACTCCTGTGGTTTTTGAAAACGAGAAGGTTATGGGTGTTGAGCATCCGCACGAATATCTCTCTCAGAAATATGGGGATTATATGGTTATTCCTGATGGTAATCACCAGCGTCAGCATAACTTCCACCTCTTAGACTTAGAAAAGGGATATCGGGAGCAATAGTGTCTTCTACTCTTGCTTTCCAGAGGAGAAACAGAAAAAACACATAAGTATACTTTTTCCAGAAGAAAAAAGAAGCATGTCAAAAAAGGTAATTCTCTCAAACGATTATTCACATAACGAGGAACTCCGTCTTATTATAAACAACCTTCCTGAGGCTTTCGCTTCAGGAAAAGGGGAGTTGCTTTACGACAAGCGAAATAAAATCAGACGCTTCCAGCTGACAAGTGGGGACGTGGTGATTGTAAAGCAATACAAAAAACCGAACCTCTTCCAAAAAATCTGTTACAGCACGTTCTGGAAAAATAAAGCAAAGAAGGCTTTCTTCTTCGGAGAAAAGCTTCTTGCAATGGGCATAGACACGCCAAAGCCCATTGCTGCAGTGACTTACACCTCGTGGCTGGGGTGTGTGGAACGTTATTACTTCGCTTCTTCTGAAAACAGCCATCCTGACTGCCTCATCCTCCGCGATGGGGAGATGGAAAATCCAAAGCCATTAGCAGATGCTCTCATGAAGTTCATCATTCTTCTTCATGAAAAGGGATTCCTTCATGGCGACACAAACCTTTCAAACTTCCTTTACGAGAAAAACGAAGACGGAACATACCATTTCTCTGTTATAGACACTAACCGCTCGCAATTCCTCTCTCGTCCAGCAACAAAGCAGGAGTCATTAGCAAACCTTATACGCCTGACGCACAAACGATCTCTCCTCTGCATGTTAATACGTTCTTATGCCTCGCAACGTGGATGGAACGAGCAGGCAGCAGAAAACACCGTCCTACGTCTCATCGAGAAGAGGGAGAAAAAGAAAAAGATGCTCAGCAAACTAAAATAAGAAAAGAATCTTACTGTTATGCTATAAACATCATTCATCATTCGTTTATACACCTATCTTTCTTTTTTCAATACTTGTTGTCCGGTATTTAGCTGGTATATGTCCGGTATATGCTGGTCAAATGTAAGTCATATCTATAATATGAGTTTTATATGAGTTGGATATGTGTTAGGTATGAGTTGGATATGTGTAGTAAGGGCGACATAGATTAGGATAGGGCGTTAGCCCTATCTCGCTCGCAGTATGATAGCTCACCAGTGATGTACTCTCCCTTCGTGGACGGAGATATATGTCTCGCCTCCTATTGCAAAAAATGATGGTTGTTGTCTTACTGTTGTCTTACTGTTGTCTTACTGTTGTCTTACTGTTCGCTTACTAATCGCCTTTTTCGATAGGCGAAGAGTGAGGGAAGTTATATGAAATTATGCCGCACTTATAGGGCTCAAAATAGGAGAATGTCCTATCTCAATCGAATACCCAACCCAATCAAAGTAGGGACGACATAATTCCATATAGCCCGAGGAGTATGTAAGTCATATGTAAGTCATATGTAGGTCATATGTAAGTCATATGTAGGTCATATGTAAGTCATATGCAAAATATGTTCGGAATATGAGAAAGATATGAGGAAGATATGAGGAAGATATGAGAACGATATAAAGCGAAATATATCTGGGATATGTCTGGTTGGAGTTAAACTCAGTAGTGGTGATATAATTGCGCATGATATGAATTATGCCGCCCAACAGGGCTCAAAGGGGTGGGGGTGCCCCGATAGATAGGGCTCACGCCCTATCCTAAGCTATGTCGCCCTGGTGAACAGGAGACATGCTCTGTTCACTAAGATATTTTTGAATAATAGTGACAGTAACTGCTCTATTAGTTATTATGTGTTAAAATTATAGGCTTCGATGAAATAAAACCTCAAAACTGTTGTAACATTAAAAAAAAGTATTATATTTGTCGTCAAATCGTTATAATAACAATAATCGAGTAAACAATATAAAATTTTTTTTTATGAAACGATTAAGTATAATACTGTTATTGATCTGCTTGGTACTACAAATTGGCTTGGCGGCTCCAAGAAGCTACAGACAGGCCAAGGCAATAGCCCAGAGCAAAGCCATGCAGCTTGGCATAAAAGGTGCTGACATAGCCTATGGCAAGCAAGTGATAGGCGGAGAAGAGAAAGACGGTAAGGCGTATTATGCTTTCAACAACGGCTCTGATAAGGGCTTCACCGTGGTTTCGGGCGACGACCGCCTGCCTGAAGTCATCGGCTATGCCACCAAAGGCTCGTTTGCCGAAGACGACATGCCTGCGCAACTGAAGTGGCTGCTCGACGCCTATGAAAGGCAGTTTGAGGCATTGCTAAAGAACGACGCAAAGGCAATGGCCGCCATGGAAGAGCGAGAGTCGCTGGCCGTATCGCGCACCGTGGCAAACACTACGGTCAGTCCCTTGCTTGGAGACATTGCATGGAATCAAGAAGCTCCATTCAACAATCTCTGCCCTTGGGAAGGATCTAATCGTTCGGTAACAGGATGCGTGGCAACAGCCATGGCGCAGGTTATTGCATACAACAAATATCCTACAACGTTGCAAGCTGCAATACCCGCCTATACGACATCTTCTAAAGAATTCACCATGCCTGAGATATCTGCCGGAGCATCCTACGACTATGAAAACATGCTGGCACAATATACTGATGACAGCTATACCGAAGCCCAGGCAAATGCCGTGGCAACACTCATGCTCCACTGCGGCTGCTCAGTAAAAATGGACTACAGTTATTCAGAAGGCTCGGGAGCCGTTACGAGCTATGCAATGTATGCATTGGGAACCTACTTCGGCTATGACAAAGACCTGCTCGCATGGGTGCCAAGGTCCAACTACACGCTGGAAAACTGGTGTTCGCTGCTCGACAACGAGCTAAAAAGCACTCGCCCCGTAATATTCAGCGGCCAATCGCTTAAGGAGGGAGGACATGCCTTCGTGTGCGACGGTGCCGACGGCGCAGGCTTCTACCACATCAACTGGGGCTGGGGAGGATATTGCAACGGCTATTTCGACGTGTCGCTGCTCAATAACTACGAAGCAGAAACTTCTACAGGTGCTGACGGCTTCAATTATGGACTCGCCATGATTATAGGCATTGCGCCCGACAATGAAACAACTGACGCTCCACTCGTTGAAACCCATGCACTGCAAGCACAGGTCAAAAGCTTTGAATTTACCTCTTCCAGTCGTGCTGATGTAAGCGGAAGTTTCAGCGGCAATGCAACCGTAACGGTATTAAACCCAAAGTACCATCAATTTGACGGTTGGGTGGCATTGGCCACCGAAAGCGGTTCAAGCTACACTCTAATTTCCAAGAAGGCAAATATTAGCCTCAAGGCAAGCGAAGGAAATGGCTATTACTATTGCATGCCAACCCTCAGCTTCAATGCCGCCTTGCCCGTAGGCATGTCAAAGATATGCATGGTGTATGGAACAGGCGACGCTGCACCAAAGCCATGCGGCAACTACAAGAACAAAGCCTACTTCTTCATCGATGCAACTGAAACCACAGCCTCTTATGTTGCCAACGGCTATAAGCTATCGGCCACGCTGACGGCTCCTTCAACCATTTACAATGGAATGGACAACAAACTGGCGCTCAGCGTGAAGAACACCGGCGTTGAGGAGCTTCTCGACCTTATTAATATATATACATCGTCCACGGCAGAAAAGCCGACAAAGGCAACCTCAAATATGCTGCTCACCGTTCCTGTAGGAGAAACGACCCAACGCAACATTACGATAAATCCGGCAACAACTGGTGACTATTACGTATGGATTGACGCTTCAGACGGCACGCCTCTTGTTACGGCCCAGAAGTTTGCCGTAGAAATTTCTACAGAGCCAGTTCTCACGCTCGTGTCTGTCGAAACCAATGCAGAAGCTGAGGTATATGAAACGGTGAGCGCCGCCATATCTTATCAAGGTAATTTGTATAGGGTACAAGCACCGAAGACATACGCCGACAAGGCAACCTTTACGTTCAACGTACAAAATACGGGCGGTGCTACAGATTGCTCTTTCCTATTGACATGCTATGGTTTCGACAAAGAAATTAAAGATAGACCTCTTAAGCGTATAACGTCTCCAAAACGCATAGAAACAGGTAAAACCGTAGCATTTACAATGGAGGTTTCGCCCAATGAAATAAATAGTCAATTCCCTATATGCGCTATAGAGCCTTTAAATGGCATAGTATTGAATCTTTCGGAGTCGTTGTCAATACAACTATTCCCAATCCTAGCTGACGACGGAACTGTCACTTCAGAAAGCTTTTACTTGGGCAAAAATATGAAAGCCATATATATAGCTCCGTCAATAACGACCTGCGAGGGCAAGGGCTCAAGTTATTGGGCAACATTCAGCAACTGGGATCATGACGTTGAGTTTAAACCTGCATCGGGACAAAGCCTGACGCTCTACAACGTGAAGGTAAGCGGCGGAAAGATGACCCTTACGCCACGCACTGGCGAATTGGCCACAAAGGCGGCAAAGGGCGAAGCCGTGCTGATAAAGACCGACGCACCTACGTTGAAGTATGACTGTCTCGGAACACAAGCTCTCACTGCCGCAGGAGACAACGACCTCGTGGCAACACCAAAAGATGCTGGAGTAATAAAAGCTGACACTGGTTATACCCTCTATCGTCTCACCTATAACAAGGTGGAGACGAAAGAAGGCCTCGGCTTCTATCTTGGAGTTGTAGGTGAGAGCAAAGATGGCTCTCAGCTTAAAGCCACTCCGGGTAAGGGTTATCTGAAGGTATCTACACAAGCAGCCACAAAGCCAAGCGCCGCCGCTCCAGCCCGCGGCTTCGCCTTCCCTGGCGACGATGGCGAGACAACAGGCATAGAGTGCATCACCGTCACCGACGAAAGCACTGGTAACAATAGGGTTGAAGGCATCTTTGACCTGCAAGGTCGCAAGGTGAGCAAGCCTACTAAGGGAGTGTATATCAATAATGGAAAGAAAGTTGTTATCAATTAATAATTTACAATTTAGAATTTACAATTTATGAAGAAAAAATATATCAAGCCTGAGATGCAGATGTATGAAGTAGGAACTCAGCAGTTGTTGGCTGGTTCGGGAACAGAACCTGAGTCGGGAGTGCTTTATTATAACGACTCTGTCCCAGATGACTACAACGAATACATGTGGTGACAACTGTCACTGCGTGTGACTATAATAGCCTACACATTCCAAAGAGGCTCATGGAATACACTGTTATTCTGTGGGCCTTGATTCGTATATTTAGGCAAACCAATGCTTATTGAAGTGGCTCCGGGAACTAATCACGAAGTGGAATACTGAATTTACGAAGTGAGGGTCAGGGGACATCCGTGACCCGCAATTACCGATGCATCATCCATTGGAGACGAGGATAGATGTCTCGCCTCCTATTGCAAAAAATGATGGTTGTTGTCTTACTGTTGTCTTACTGT
>CALZTP010000033.1 GCA_945829115.1 uncultured bacterium
AAAAAAACACGAAAAAACTTTCTTTTTTCTTTAATTCTTTTTAAAAATGTAAGTTTTCTATGGCTCTATTTCCTTAAAATTTAAGTAAAAATGATGGAAAATTATTACAAAAAAATAAAAATGAAAGTTCGCCCCTAAACATCTTACTTTCAACCTTCTCGTCCTTTTGCGCAAGCAGCTCTCCCTAAACGATGAGGAGCGATGAGGACTCATTGAGGACCCTTTAAGGTGCCAGGAAGGACTCAATTCTAACTCAAAAACATCTCAGGGGGAGAATCAAGAAGAGATGCAGCACCAATTCTGTTTTTATCACAATAGGGCTATATTGTAGAAAAAACTCTATATATGAGAATAAAAAAGAGAGGGCACCGAAATGCCCTCTCAATATGATATCTGAACAGAGTTTTCTGTTGCTTGTAACACAGAAGATATTAATCCTCCCAGTTCTCAGCAGCCTTACGAACGTAAGACTTGTAGCGAATCTGAGCCATCTTCTTAGCCTGAGCGAAGAGCTCCTCTGCCTCTGCAGGATAAGCCTTCTTAACAGAGAGGTAACGAACCTCACCATCAAGGAAGTCCTGGAAGAGATCCCAGTTAGGCTCCTTAGAGTCGAGAGAGAATGGGTTCTTTCCTTCCTCAGCAAGCTGTGGGTTATAGCGCCAGAGATGCCAGTAACCGCACTCAACAGCACGGCGCTCCTCTTCCTGTGAGCGTCCCATGCCGCCCTTGATCTTCAGACCGTGGTTGATACATGGAGCGTAGCCGATGATGAGTGATGGTCCAGGATAAGCCTCTGCCTCACGGAATGCCTTGAGACACTGTGCGTTGTCGGCACCCATAGCCACCTGAGCAACATATACATATCCGTATGTTGTAGCGATCATACCGAGGTCCTTCTTCTTGATACGCTTACCCTGAGCAGCGAACTGAGCGATAGCGCCGAGAGGAGTAGCCTTAGAAGCCTGACCACCAGTGTTAGAGTAAACCTCTGTATCGATTACGAAGATGTTGAGGTCTTCACCAGAAGCGATTACGTGGTCGAGACCACCGTAGCCGATATCGTAAGAAGCACCGTCGCCACCGATAATCCACTGTGAACGCTTCACGAGGTAGTGGTCGAGAGTCTTGAGCTCCTTGCAAACCTCGCAACCAGCCTCTGCACCAGCGGCAATCATTGGCTTAAGGATTTCAGCGAGACGCTTTGTCTCCTCAGCATCGTTCTGCTTCTCAATCCACTCCTGAGCAGCTGCCTTGTAGTCTGCAGGAGCACTCTCAGAAGCGATTACCTGCTGGAAGAGGAATGCTACGCGCTCCTTCATCTTCTTGTTACCCATTACCATACCGAGACCAAATTCGCAGAAGTCCTCGAAGAGAGAGTTGTCGAATGCTGGACCCTGTCCCTTTGCGTTTGTTGTGTAAGGAGTAGAAGGGATAGAAGCTGAATAGATAGAAGAACATCCAGTAGCGTTAGCGATTATCTCACGGTCACCGAAGAGCTGAGAGATGAGCTTTACATATGGTGTCTCACCGCAACCAGAGCAAGCGCCAGAGAATTCGAAGAGTGGAGTTGCGAACTGAGAGTTCTTAGGGTTAGCCTTGATGTCTACGAGATCCTGCTTAGAAGCAACGTTAGCCACGAGCCAATCCCAATCCTTTGCGAGCTTCTTCATATCCTCTGCGTCTGGGTTGTAAGCAACCATCTTCAGAGCCTTCTCGTTTACGCCAGTCTCCTTGTTCTTCTTTCCAGGACAAACGTCAACGCAGTTGCCACATCCGAGACAGTCGAGAACAGAAGGTTCGATAACGAAGTGCATACCCTTGAGAGCTGCTGGAGCCTTGATTTCCTGAGTAGGAGTATCGATGCCTGCGAGTTCCTCGTCGGTAAGAACGAATGGGCGAATAGCAGCGTGAGGACAAACGAATGAACACTTGTTACACTGAATACAGTTGTCAACGTTCCAAACAGGTACGAAGGCAGAAACGCCACGCTTCTCCCAGCGAGCAGCACCATTATACCATGTACCGTCAACAGTGTCGTACTTCACGAAGTCAGAAACCTTTAGGAGATCGCCAGCCTGTGCGTTGATAGGACGAACGAGATCCTTTACGAATGCAGGAGCTGCATCCTCTACGACAGAATCGTCTGGGAGGTTAGCCCATGCTGGGTCAACAGTGAGTTGTTTGTACTCACCACCGCGGTCAACGGCAGCGTAGTTCTTGTCAACAACATCCTGACCCTTCTTTCCGTAAGACTTCACGATGAACTTCTTCATCTGCTCAACAGCGAGGTCAACAGGAATTACCTCTGTGATGCGGAAGAATGCAGACTGGAGGATAGTATTAGTACGGTTTCCGAGTCCGATTTCCTGAGCAATCTTAGTAGCATTAATATAGTAAACGGTGATGTTCTTCTCTGCGAAGATGCGCTTTACCTTATTTGGGATGAAGTTCACGAGTTCCTCACCCTCGAAGATTGTGTTGAGGAGGAAAGAGCCGTTCTCGCGGATACCGCGTGTCACGTCGTACATGTTCAGATATGCCTGTACGTGGCAAGCCACGAAGTTTGGAGTAGTGATCTGATATGTAGAGCGGATAGGCTCGTCACCGAAGCGGAGGTGAGAACATGTGAAGCCACCAGACTTCTTAGAGTCGTAAGAGAAGTAAGCCTGACAGTGCTTGTCGGTATTGTCACCGATGATCTTTACAGAGTTCTTGTTTGCACCTACAGTACCGTCAGCACCGAGTCCGAAGAACTTAGCCTCGTAGATAGACTTTCCACCGAGAGCCATCTCCTCTACAGCAGGGAGAGAAGTGAAGGTAACATCGTCAACGATACCTACAGTGAAGTGGTTCTTTGGCTCTGGGAGCTCGAGGTTATTGTAAACAGAGATGATCTTTGCAGGTGTGATGTCTGAAGAGCCGAGACCATAGCGACCGCCAACGATTACTGGGCGGTTCTCTTGATCATAGTAAGCAGACTTCACATCAAGGTAGAGAGGCTCACCCTCTGCACCTGGCTCCTTTGTACGGTCGAGAACAGCAATCTTCTTCACTGTCTTAGGAACAGCAGCGAAGAGGTGCTTGATAGAGAATGGGCGATAGAGGTGAACAGCCACCATACCTACCTTCTTTCCCTCAGCAACGAGGTGGTCGATAGCCTCGCGAGCAGCCTCTGTTGCAGAGCCCATGAGGATGATGATGTTCTCTGCGTCCTCTGCTCCATAGTAAGAGAAGTTGTGGTACTCACGACCTGTGATCTTTGAAATCTCGCCGAGATAGTGCTCAACAACGTCTGGAATTGCGTCATAGTAAGGGTTGCAAGCCTCACGGTGTGTGAAGAAAGTCTCTGGGTTCTCAGCTGTTCCGCGTGTTACAGGGCGCTCTGGAGTGAGTGCGCGGTCGCGGAAGTTCTTGATGTCTGCCTCGTCAACGAGAGGACGGATATCCTCCATGTCCATTACCTCAATCTTGTGATACTCGTGAGAGGTACGGAAACCGTCGAAGAAGTTGATGAACGGAACATGAGTCTTGAGAGTGGCAAGGTGAGGAACTGCAGTGAGGTCCATAACCTCCTGAACAGAACCAGAGCAGAACATTGCGAAACCAGTCTGGCGACAAGCGTAAACGTCCTGATGGTCACCGAAGATACAGAGAGAGTGGCTTGCGAGAGTACGTGCAGAAACATCGAATACGCAAGGAAGGAGCTCACCTGCAATCTTATACATGTTAGGAATCATCAGCAACAGACCCTGAGAAGCAGTGAATGTTGTTGTCAGGGCACCAGCCTGGAGAGAACCGTGTACAGCACCTGCTGCACCACCCTCTGACTGCATTTCCTGTACGCTAACTGTCTGACCCCAAAGGTTCTTACGTCCACGAGCCGACCAGTCGTCTGTGTGCTCCGCCATAGGAGATGACGGTGTGATAGGATAGATGGCAGCTACTTCGCTGAACATGTAGCTCACGTGTGCAGCAGCCTCGTTACCATCACATGTAATGAATTTTTTTTCTTTTGCCATGTGTTGAATTATTAATATAATTGTTGCATTAAGATTTTTTAGTTAACCGTTGTTTTTTGTGTATAAAGAATGTCTGTACACATGTTTAGGTGCAAAGGTAATAATATTTTTGGATTGATACAAGATAAGTAAATGAAAAAATCGCTCATTTTTACTTTTTTTACATTTTAAGGATTTTTTAATTGTTATTTTCCTCGATAAATTCTTTTGATAATTGTTTTTTTTGTATTTTTGCACTATGAAATGTTTTGTATTTAATCCAGAGCATGATATTGCTCTTTCTGCTAACAGTGAATTCTGGACTGCGCCACATGCTGGTAGGCAGTTAAGGAGTGACCTCGGATGGCTTCCTGCTGTCTGGGGTGAGGATGGTGATGTGATATTGGTAGACGATGCTGATTCCGTCCTTTCTTCTTTGAAGAAATCGGGTATTATATATAATAAAGGTATAAGGATTGTTGATATCCATCAGAAAAAGGAAGTGTTAGCCGCAGGCAGAGACGTAGACGAAGTGTGTGTCTGGGGGTGGGACAAGTCTATTGTCAGCAGTCTTGTGAGGAGCGGTATTCCTCGCGAGCTGATGCCCTCTGACGAAGACCTCGCATTTATACGTTGTGTTTCTGACAGAGCAACCTCGTCACTCCTTCTTGAAGATATTAAGATAGAAATGCCAGAACTCCGAGGTGAGTCGAGAAAGGTCATAAGCCTTGAAGAACTGGAGAGTACGGTGGAGGAGTGGGGAAGAACCGTTCTGAAATCTCCTTGGAGTAGCAGTGGGAGAGGGGTGAGGTATGTTGTTTCAGGCTCTCTCCACCAGCATCTTCCTTGGGCAGGAAAGGTTTTGAGAACACAAGGTCATCTGATGGTTGAGAAGATGCTTGAGAAGGTTATGGACTTTGGTATGGAATTTTCTGTTGGCAAAGACGGAAGTGTTGGCTATGAAGGTCTCTCGCTTTTTAAGACTGTAGGAGGAGCATATGAAGGTAGTGTGCTTGCCACGGAAGAAGAGAAGATGGAGATTCTCACAGCATACGTTTCTGAAACCCTTTTAAAGGCAGTCCGCACCTTTATCTGCTGTTGGATGCGGAAGTGGCTTCAAGGTAGATACTTTGGCTTTTTTGGAGTGGACATGATGGTTGTGAAGGACTCTGAAAGTGGTCTTGCCCTCGACCCTTGCGTAGAAATAAATCTTCGTCGCACGATGGGACATGTAGCCCTCGCACTCTCTCCAAAGGAGCGTGGCAGACAGGAGATTATGAAGATAACGTATGAAGGTACGAACTATCATTTTCGAAAGTTTCACAACTGTGAATTGCTTTATTAATAAGCGGTTATAATATAACACTAAAAGAACTACTTTAACTTCTTTTCCCTCTCGCTTTTCTTTACGTTTTCTATTATTATATAATGTGAATACAATATTTATTTAAAGGAAACACAATAAAAGCATGAAAAGTGCGTTATAATAGTTAGAAGGAAACTTGCTACTTGAAAATAATTTTGAAGAAAACTATAAACATACATACCACAATGAAGAAAAAACTAACATTATTGATGATGATGCTTTTACTCGCTATAGTGGCAAACGCACAGATGTCAGAGAAGCAGATCATACAGTATGTTCAGAAACAAAGTGCTGCAGGAAAAGATCAGCAGACAATTGCAAAGGAGCTCATAGCAAAAGGTGTGAGCATACAGCAGTTAGAGAAACTCAGAAACAAGTATCAATCGATGAAGGGTGGCTCTTCCAGTGTTTCTGGCTCTGAGGAATTCTCCAGAATTCGCATTAGCAACGCTGAGGAGAAAGAGCAGGAAATAGACTATTTCCCTTTTCTTGAACAAGAGGAGGAGAAAGAAGATAGCGTGAAAATCTTTGGTCACGATATCTTTCGAAACAAGGAGCTCTCTTTTGAGCCGAATATGAATATCGCTACTCCAGTGAATTATGTACTTGGTCCGAACGATGAGGTGATTCTCGATATCTACGGCTCTTCAAACTATAGCGGCTCCTTCAAGGTGTCGCCAGATGGCACTATCACCATTCCTGATGAAGGACCAGTGCATGTCTCTGGTCTCACTGTAGCTCAAGCGCAGTCGAGGGTGATGGCGTTCATTGGCGGTCATTACAAAGAGTCAACCATAAAGCTTACTGTTGGACAGACACGCTCCATTATCGTTAATGTCATGGGAGAAGTGGAGAATCCGGGTACCTACACTCTTTCTGCCTTTGCCTCAGTCTTCAATGCCCTTTACATGGCTGGAGGCGTAAAGAAACTCGGTACGCTACGTGAGATACAAGTATACCGTAACGGAAAGTGCATAAGCAATGTAGATGTCTATGACTATATCCTTAACGGAAAGCATTCAGGAAACGTGATGCTCCGCGACAATGATGTCATAATCGTTGGACCTTATTGTAACCTCGTGATGGTGGATGGAAAGGTGAAGCGCCCTATGTTCTATGAGATGAGGAAGCAGGAGTCTTTGCAAACTTTGCTGAACTATGCTGGAGGATTCACTGGAGATGCATACAAGAAGAAGGTGCGCATTAAGAGAACTTCTGAGGAAGGTGTCTCCATCCATAACATAGACGATTGGGACTTCTCTTCTTTCCGCCTTGCAGATGGTGACTCTGTTGTTGTGGAAGCGAATATTGACCGTTACCGCAATACTGTTAAAGTCTCTGGAGCGGTGTTCCGTGAAGGACAGTATATGATTGGAGGTGGCATAAACAGTGTGAAGACACTTGTTGAGCATGCTGGCGGACTCCATGAAGATGCCTTCACCACACGTGCCGTCCTTCATCGAATGAAAGCCGACCGTACGCTTGCTACCATAACCGTAAACCTTGAAGCCATAATGAACGGCAATGCTCCTGACATCATGCTACAGAACGAGGATGAACTGTTCATCTCTTCTGTGGAGAAGCTCAACAAGCAGAAAATGCTCACGATTCTCGGTGATGTCATAAAACCAGGAAACTATAAATATTCCGAAGGAGAGACTGTGGAAGACTTGATAACAGAAGCTGGAGGACTCCTTGAGTCAGCCTCTCTCGTGAATGTAGAGGTGGCGAGACGAATACTCTCTTCAGAAGACAATCCTAACGGAAAGAGTACTGCGAAGATCTATTCTCTCACTCTTCAAGAAGGTCTTGTGATAGAGGGTGAGAGTGGCTTTGTGCTTCGTCCTTACGATATTGTCACCATCCATCGCTCCCCAGACTATCAGGAGCAGAAGATTGTGAACGTTTCTGGAGAGGTAAGATATGGTGGAACATACATCCTTTCCAACAAGGAAGAGCGTCTTACCGACATTCTCAATCGTGCTGGAGGAATGACTAACAATGCTTACATCAACGGTGTGCAGGTGATTAGGAAGGTGTCTAAGAAAGAAATGGAAATCCAGCGCTTGAAACTCGAGGTTGCAAAGAACTACACCGATTCCCTTGAAATCATCAATTCCCTACAGAAGACCACCTATAACGTAGGTGTTGACCTTCAAAAAGCTCTGAATGCCCCAGGCTCTTCAAGTGATATCGTTATCCAGGAGGGCGACTCTATCTATGTTCCTCAGCTCAACAACGTGGTGAAGATTTCTGGAGAGGTTATGTTCCCGAACACTGTTGCATATGTAGACGGAAAGAGTCCGCAGTTCTACATTAACCAGGCTGGTGGTGTGAGCACAAAGGGTAAGAAATCGCTTGCATATATTGTATATCCTAACGGGCAGGTAGGAAAAATTCGTAGAGGAAAGATTCTCCCTGGCTGTGAGATTGTGGTGCCAACAAAGCCAGAGAAGAAGGTTGACACTCAGCGAACATCCATGTGGCTTGCTCTCGCCAGCTCGGTGTCTACAATTGCTGCTGTGCTGATAACGGCATTGAAATAGAAAAAAATATAAAGAATATCGTTCTTGTAGGATCTCGCAGTGAATTCCAGCTGTGAAATCCTACAAGAGTTTTTATAGACATTATGATAAAGAATATAATATTTGATTTTGGAGGAGTCGTAATAACTCTCGACCCTCGCCAGGCGGTGAAGAGATTCTCCGCTTTGGGACTTCCTAATGCTGAGCAGCATCTTGATGCATATACTCAGACTGGAATCTTTGGAGCTTTAGAAGAAGGAAAAATAGGAATAGAAATTTTCAGGGAAAAACTCTCTGCTCTTTGTAACAAAGAACTGACACACGATGAATGCCTTTTCGCATGGAAAGGCTACTGTATAGATGTTCCAGAGAGGAGCATAGAAGCACTAAAGAAACTCAGAAAGCAAGGCTATCGCCTCATAATGCTTTCAAACACAAACCCTTATATGATGTCGTGGGCGAAGAGCAAAGACTTCAGCAAGGGAATAGACAAAGACTGCCCAGAGGGTCGCCCAGCAGTAGACTATTTCGATGCCGCATATCTCAGTTATGAGGTTGGGTGCATGAAACCTGACCTTCGGTTTTTCGAACATGTGCTCTCGCAAGAAGGCATCAATGCTTCTGAAACCCTTTTCCTCGATGATGGAAAAAGAAACTGCGAGGCTGCGGAGAAAGTAGGCATACATGCCCTGCTCACTGTGAATGGTGAGCCTTGGCAGGAGAAACTGAAGGAATGTTTAGACACACACAACAAACCAGCTTCTTCCTGCTAATAAAAAGTAGTAATTCAAGAGTTTCGCAAGTGTGTGTTGATTCGTTGCTTGTCATATTGTTAAAGTATGCTTGTCATATTGTTGAAGTATTTGACTCCGATATCTAATAGGAGTTAGAACGGAGTTACATATGAGTTACATATGAGTTACATATGAGTTACATATGAGTTACATATGAGTTGCAACGGAGGATGAGCCTTGAGACCTTTAGAGGAAAATGGTCGCAGATCTTTGTATAAGATAGGCTGCGTTCGACAAAACATTCAAGCAAGCTTGATGATTTTGCTCTCACTTGCACTATCTTTGTATAAGATAGGCTGCGTTCTACCATTACAATTACATCATTACAATAATTTGCATGCATCACATCCATTTTCTTAATCTATACACAGAACCTGTTTTATATATTAATTATATATACACTTGACTATTAAACACTTACAAATTGCCACCTTACACCTATTCTGTCTCCTACCCAAGAGGAAAGACGTAGGGCACAAGTTATTGTAATGCTGTAATTGTAATGGTAGAAGAAAATCAATCTGTATAATTCTGCAGATTTGCTACCCAGGTTACCAATGAACCACTCCCTTGTGGCTGATGACAATCAAAGATTCGTATCGCAGTGTTATGAATTTTATGTCGTCCATACACGGATAGATTTTTTGAAATTCATAGTAAGTACGGCATAATTGCATATCATAGCCCTGTAATAGCGACGTACCCTCTAAGTTATGTCGCCCTTACTTTATGCAGAGCTTAAGTGCAATGAACAATTGTTAACCAGCAACAGACTCATGCGAAAGTTGAAAAGTAGTAATAATTAACGCTTTTTCCTTTTGAAAAAAGAGAACGTTCCACCAATACGGCGGTAGAGCTTCCAGCCGAGAAGAACTCCGTCAACAAGTCCAGCACCAGCATTAGCATATTGCAAGAAACGCTGGGCAGGACTCTTCGGACCTTCATTTTCCTTCGGATGAACCAGTTCACCCCAAAGGTTTGAAATCTCCTCGCCCTTTGCCGTGAGTGCCTTGCGCAGACGTTCTTTCTCCGCAACAATGTCTTCAAGGGTGTTATATATCTTTTCTTGCTGTACCATAATAGAAAAAATTATTTTGTGAGAATGTCAGCAAATAGTTTTACAAGAGGTCGTTGTATCCATGTCACACGCTTGCAGTAGACTGTTATAAAGATAAACAAATGTGCTAATGCAACAACGCAGAACGACAATGGAATAGACAAGTTTGCTGACTCATAGAGCCAAGCCACGGCAGCAAACGAGAGCAGTACGATAACGAACGTGAAGATGAATGCGAGAATCATAAAGAGCAACAATACTGTAAGCAACTTCACGATCTTCTCAATTATGTTCACCTGCATGTAGTCTTTATGAAGGGAGAAATACTCCTTCAACGCCTCTATGAGCTGCGACAGTGTTTCTATGTTGTGGTCTGAACTGAACATAATGCTTTAGGGAAAGAAAGGAGATGGAGAAAAGCATCTCTTCTCCATCTCCGAGTGATGATTTATTCGTTTACAGCAATAAGATCTTCTGCCAATTCGGCCATCTCCTTCTTAGAGAGCTGTACGTTGTTTCTGTCACAGAAATCCTTTACTGTCTTTGCAATCTTCTTGCGGGTATCTGCTCCTGACTCTGGTGCAAGGAGAATACCTGCTGCAGCACCTGCGATGGCTCCACCGAGGAATGCTCCGATATAACCTAATGCTTTCATAATTGTGTGTTTGTTTAGTTTATAAATATTAATTTTTTTATGTTCAGCGAGAGTGGCTTGTGATGCGAAACCATGTTCTCTGCCGTTTTCGAAACAAAAGTAACAAAGTTTTCGCTTCTGTGCAAATTTTTATTCTAATATTTTGTTAAACGAATTGATTTTTATACTTTTAACATACTTTATGCAGAAAAATACTTGTCGTAAGCCATTTTTTTTGTAACTTTGCGCTCAAGTGGAGTCTTTTGCTCCATGAAGCAACATATTTAATTTTTTTTACACTGATTAAATACAAAAAATAAACTTTATAGCACAATGAAAAAGAACGTATTCTTTTGCGCAACACTCTGCGCTGTAATGATGATGGCAAGCTGTGGTTCAAACAAGGAAAGTGCATACCGCAAGGCTTACGAGAAGGCTCAGGCACAGGAGCAGGTACAGGCACCTGTAGAGGAACCACAGGATGTGGTGGCACCAGTTGTTGAACGCACACAGTCAGAGACTCGCATACAGGATAATTATGATAATGTTGCAGTGCGTACAGAGAACGTTTCTGTTGTTAGTGGAAGCGGTCTGAAAGGCTTCAGTGTTGTTGTAGGCTCTTTCGGTCTCAAAACAAACGCAGAAGGTCTTCAGGCTCGTCTGAAGAACAGCGGTTATGACGCACAGATTGTTTTCAATTCTTCAAACAATATGTATCGTGTAGTTGCTTCCACATTTGCCACAAAGGGTGAGGCCGTTCAGAGCCGTGACGCACTACGCTCACAGTTTGCAGATGCATGGTTGTTGTATTCAAAATAAAAAATGTGATAAATGAGAATACTTTCTGTTGACTACGGAAAGAAACGAACTGGCTTAGCAGTCACTGACCCTTTGCAGATTGTGGCAAATGGGTTAGTGACTGTTCCTACGTCAGAGCTGATGGCTTACATAAAAGATTATTGCAGCCGAGAGGAGGTGGAGACGATTGTCTTCGGAATGCCAAAAAGGGAAAACGGAAAAGATAGCGAAAACCTTAATCGAGTACGCTCTTTCGCTGGAAGACTTCAAAAGGAGCTACCCGCAATTACAATCGACTGGTATGACGAACGCTACACCTCCGTTCTTGCCCATCGCACCATGCTCGACTCTGGCATCGGGAAGAAGGCTCGTCAGAACAAGGAACTTGTTGACATGATTTCCGCAACCATCATACTTCAAGACTATATGGAGGCAAAGCGGTTCGGAAGGCGTTAGACAATCTTTCATCGGCACTTCTCATTGTTTTTATAATACACAGCTTCCATAATACACAGCTTCCATAATACACAGCTTTCATAATACACAGCTTTCATAATACACAGCTTTCATAATACAAAATCGTTAAACGAAAAACAGATTTTTAAATTGATACTTCCTATTTACACTTATGGGCAACCAGTATTGAGAAAGGTTGCCGAGGATATCACTCCTGACTATCCAGAACTTCAAACACTTATTCAGAATATGTGGGAGACACTCGCAAACAGCGAGGGAATAGGACTCGCCGCACCACAGATAGGACGCTCCATACGTCTCGTGCTCATAGACCTTGACCCTCTCGCAGAAGACTTCCCTGAATATAAAGGCTTTAAGAAGGTATACATAAATGCCCACATCCTTGAGTTCGACGAAAATTCTAAGAAGGAAAGTTCTCAGGAGGGTTGCCTCTCTGTTCCTGCTATTCATGAGTCAGTCACTCGCCCTACGAGAATACATGTTGAGTACGACGACGAGAATTTCGAACATCACGACGAATGGGTGGAAGGTTATCTTGCGCGTGTTATGCAACACGAGTTCGACCATCTTGAGGGAAAGATGTTCATAGACCGTATCTCTCCTTTCCGCAAGCAGCTCATCAAGTCAAAGCTGAAGGCTCTCCTCCAGGGACGCTTCTCTTGCGGATATAAGACAAAGGCAACAAGGGCATAGAAAGCCTATCTCTCAAGCGAGGAAAGTGATTCAAAAGAGTTTATTAGTATATAAATAAGGTGTCTTGCTCCTTTTCTGTTGAAAAGAAGCAACAATCGGCTCTTGAGATTTTCTGCGAGAAAAGAATATAAAAACAAACAATGGTTTCGTGAACAGTCGGAAAGACGTTTCCTGCTGTTTGCGAAACGAGTACTTTATAAATGAATTTGGTTTTCAGCATAATAAGACGAAAGATGACGTGCAGGGCGGCAGGAATGCTGTTGCTTTGTATATGTTCTGTTTCTGGACATGCACAGTTCAATACCGACAGGCTTATATCCAGCGGAAGAATTGCCTTGTATTACGAGGACTATGTGCTCTCCATACAGTATCTCTCGCAGGTCATAATGCTGAAGCCACATCTCTATGAACCATGGCAACTTCGCTCTGCGGCAAAGTTCTATCTCGATGACTATAGCGGAGCGGAACAGGATGCCACTGAGGCTATTAAGCTGAACCCTTATATCGCAAGTCTCTACGACCTCCGCGGAATATGCCGCATACGCCAGAAGGAGTATGATGCTGCTATAGAGGATTATACGAATGCCATCCGCCTCGACCCAAACAGTCGAAACTACTGGTTTAATAGAGCGGTGTGCCGTATTGAAGAGAAGGACTATAAACGGGCAGCTAACGAACTTGATACCTTGATAAGGAAATGGAGCACGTTCCCAGATCCTTACAACGCCATGGCAGAGATTTGTCTGTTGGAAAAAGACACTACAAAAGCAGATGAATGGCTCGGACGGAGTGCGAATGTAGACCCTTACAATGTCAATACCTGGTCGATGAGGGCAGGAATAGCGATGTCGAGGAAACAATGGGAGGGGGCAGACAGTCTCCTCACCCGTGCGATACAACTGAAGCCACGCTCCGTGAACAACTATGTGAACAGAGCTTTGGCAAGGTGCAACATAAACAACCTCCGAGGAGCAATGTCTGATTATGATATCGCACTCGATATCGACCCGAACAACTTCCTTGCCCACTACAATCGCGGACTGCTACGCCAGCAGGTTGGTGACGACAATAGGGCGATAGAAGACTTCAACTACGTGCTGAAGATCGAGCCAGAGAATATCATGGCAATCTTCAATAGAGCGTGCCTCCTTGATCAGACTGGCGACCTCCGTGGAGCCGTCCGCGACTATTCTAAAGTGATAGAGCAGTTCCCAAACTTCTGGACTGGACTCTCTCGCCGTGCCTCCTGCTACCGTCGTCTTGGTATGACGGCAAATGCAGAGAAAGACGAGTTCCGAATCCTTAAGGCGCAGATGGACAAGCATCTCGGTGTGCAGCCAAGATGGTCGAAGGGAAAACTCCAGGAGGTGAGAAAGAAAAACGATATCGACCCGAACAAATACCAGCAGCTGGTCGTAGACGACCAAACTCCAGAGCGTGAATACCAGAGTGAGTATAGAGGAAAGGTGCAGAACAGAAAGGTGAGCATAGACTTCCTCCCAGAACAGCCCATCACTGGCTTCGACCCCGATGACGGAAAGAGCATGTTGCAGAACTATGCCGACATCACCGCAGGAAAGACTCAGGGCATGAAGGCACCTCAACAGACGGTCTCTGACCTTAACGGAATGATTTCTAAGACCCCTGGAAAGGCGGGACTTTACTACACTCGCGGTACGCTCCTTGCAAAGCAGGGCGACTATTCCGATGCCATTGCCGACTTCACGCAAGCGCTTGTCATCGACCCTCTCATGCCAGAGGCATATTTCAACCGTGGTCTTGCCTATATCTTCTCTGGCGAGAAGAAAAAAGGACTTCAAGACCTCAGTAAAGCAGGCGAACTTGGACTCTACAGCGCCTATAGCGTGATGAAAAAACTCAATTCTGAGAAAAAAAACTGATATAGATGCAAATAATTGAAAAAAAATAATTAATTTTGCACCGATATTTTGCTTGAAAAGAAGAAGAAACAAGATAAAGCAAGAAATAACAAGATAAAGCAAGATGCAATAAGAATCAAATAAGAAACAAATAAGAAACAAATAAGAAACAATAAAGATAATAGAAAAGAATAAAAATACATACACTCATGATAAAGATAACATTTCCAGACGGAAGCATCCGGGAGTACGAAAACGGCACCACCGGAATGCAGATTGCTGAGAGCATCTCTCCTGCTCTCGCACGAAACATCATCGCATGTGGCGTAAACGGAGAAACAACAGAGGTGAACAGACCGATTGAATGTGATGCACGCATCGAACTCTATAAGTTCGACGATGAGCAAGGAAAGCATAGCTTCTGGCACACCAGCGCACACCTCCTCGCAGAGGCTCTTCAGGAGCTCTATCCTGGCATTCAGTTCGGATTTGGTCCTGCCGTAGAGAACGGCTTCTTCTATGATGTCATGCTCCCTAACGGTGAGATGATCAAGGAAGGCGACTTCAAGAAGATTGAAGATAAGATGCTGGAGCTTGCACGCAAAGACGAGGCTGTGGTTAGAAAGGAAATCTCTAAGGCAGACTGTCTGGCAGAGTTCAAGGCTGCTGGTCAGAACTATAAGTGTGAGCATATCGAGGAAGACCTTGAAGACGGCTCTATCACAACCTATACACAGGGTAACTTCACCGATCTTTGCAAGGGTCCACACATCGTTTCCACTGGCATCATCAAGGCAGTGAAGCTTACAGCTATTGCTGGTGCTTTCTGGAGAGGCGACGCAACAAAAGACCAGATGCAGCGTCTCTATGGCATCTCTTTCCCTAAGAAGAAGATGCTCGATGAATATCTCCTTATGCTTGAGGAGGCAAAGAAGCGCGACCACCGCAAAATTGGTAAGGAGATGGAACTGTTTATGTTCTCTGAGAGGGTAGGAAAGGGCCTCCCTATCTGGCTTCCAAAGGGCACCGATCTACGCATCCGTCTGCAGGAAATGCTTCGCAAGATTCAGAAGAACTTCGGATACTATGAGGTGATCACTCCGCACATTGGCTCTAAGAACCTCTATGTAACTTCTGGACACTACGCACACTATGGAAAAGACTCTTTCCAGCCTATCCACACTCCAGAAGAGGATGAGGAGTACATGCTTAAGCCAATGAACTGTCCTCACCACTGTGAGGTGTTCGCATCAAAGCCACGTTCTTACAAGGACCTTCCTTTCCGTTGTGCGGAATTCGGAACGGTCTACAGATACGAGAAATCTGGTGAGCTTCATGGCTTGACACGTGTGCGCTCTTTCACTCAAGACGATGCTCATATCTTCTGCCGTCAAGATCAGGTGAAGGGTGAGTTCCTCCGTGTGCTCGACATCATCCAGACAGTGTTCAAAATCTTCGGTTTCGGAGAAGACCAAGTAGAATTCCAGATTTCTCTCCGCGACCCTAACGATAAAGAGAAATACATTGGTAGCGATGAGGTTTGGGAGTCTGCAGAGAATGCAATCATCGAGGCATGCAAGGAAAAGGGACTGAAGGCTCGTTGTGAACTTGGTGAGGCAGCTTTCTACGGTCCTAAGCTCGACTGTATGGTGAAAGATGCCATTGGTCGTCGTTGGCAGCTCGGTACCATTCAGGTTGACTATAACCTCCCAGTACGCTTCCAACTCGAATACACTGCAGAAGACAACACAAAGCAGCGCCCAGTGATGATTCACCGAGCACCATTCGGCTCTCTCGAGAGATTCACCGCTGTGCTCATTGAGCATACTGCAGGTCACTTCCCTCTCTGGCTTGCTCCAGAGCAGGTTGCTATTCTTCCTATCTCTGAGAAATTCAACGACTACGCAGAGCAGGTGCAGGAATATTTTGACTCTGTCGGCGTGCGTGCTTCCGTTGATAACCGCAACGAGAAAATAGGAAGAAAGATTCGCGACAACGAGCTGAAACGTGTTCCATACATGGTCATCGTTGGTGAGAAAGAGGCTGCTGAAGGAAACGTAGCAATGCGCCAGCAGGGTGGTGGCGATCAGGCAGTCATGTCAAAAGAGCAGTTCGCACAGAGAATCATCAACGAAGTGGCAGAAATGCTAGAAGCAACAAATCTCAAGCCAGGAAAATAATAAAAAAACTAAAAATATCTTAAATTTACAAGTGTAAAGGTATATTGTTGTTTGTATTACAAATAAAATATGTACCTTTGCACCCGCTTTTAAGAAATCATAGAGAATAACAACAATAATTCGGTAAGAATAACTGCATTTTGCAAACAAATAATATTGATGAAAATAGACAAGAAAAAGGACAACAATCAGTACCGTATCAACGAGCAGATTAGAGTTAAGGAGGTACGTATTGTTGGTGATGACGGCTCTGTAGTCGTTCCTACTCGCCAAGCACTCGATATGGCAAGAGAAAGAGATGAAGACCTCGTCATGATATCACCTAACGCAGAGCCACCAGTATGCCGCATCATCGATTATTCAAAGTTCCTCTACCAACAGAAGAAAAAGGCCAAGGAACTTAAGCAGAAGCAGGTGAAAGTAGAAGTGAAAGAAATCAGATTCGGGCCTCAGACCGATGAACATGACTATAACTTCAAACTAAAGCATGCCCAGGAATTCCTCACCGAAGGAAATAAGGTGAGAGCGTATGTCTTCTTCCGTGGACGTTCTATTCTCTTTAAGGAACAGGGAGAGGTGCTCCTTCTCCGTTTCGCCAACGACCTCGAGGAATATGGAAAGGTAGAGCAGATGCCTAAGCTCGAGGGTAAGAAGATGTTCCTCTTCCTCGCACCAAAGAAAGCTGGTGTGGCAAAGAAGAGCCAGCAGAAAATCGACCGTGAGCGTCGTGAGGCAGAGGCAAAGGAGGCGCAGGCAGAAGCTCCTGTTGTTTCTAACGGTCTTGCCGACAATGCGAAAGGTGCAAGTGCCTTGGCAAATCTGAAGTTCGATGAGGAGTAAAAGTCCTCTTCCTCAAAAATCAACACAAGAGATAAGAAGTGCGTAACGCCTGGTATATGCGTTGCCACAATAATAATAATAACTGTTTAATAATAAAAAAAATGCCAAAAGTAAAGACTAATTCCGCTGCAAAGAAACGTTTTTCTTTCACTGGATCAGGTAAGATTAAGCGTCGTCACGCTTTTCACAGCCACATTCTCACAAAGAAGACCAAGAAACAGAAGCGTAACCTTCTTGGTTCAACTATTGTTGACACTACTAACACAAAGCAGGTTCGTGACTTGCTGCGTCTCCGTTAATCTTATTGTCTAACTTTTTAAAGTAAGAAAACTATGCCAAGATCAGTCAATCACGTTGCATCACGCGCAAAGCGCAAGAGAATTCTTAAACTCACTCGTGGTTATTTCGGAGCACGTAAGAATGTCTGGACCGTTGCCAAGAATACTTGGGAGAAGGGTCTTACATACGCTTACCGCGACCGTAAGAACAAGAAGCGCACATTCCGCGCTCTCTGGATTCAGCGTATCAATGCCGCTGCTCGTCTCGAGGGACTCAGCTACTCACAACTCATGGGTGCTCTCCACAAGGCTGGTATCGAGATCAACCGTAAGGTGCTCGCAGACCTCGCTGTTAACCACCCTGAGGCTTTCAAGGCTATCGTAGCTAAGGTAAAGTAAACACTCTGATTAGGTTTTAACCTACTATAGAGAAAAAACTGGGAGAAATACATTCTTGTGTATTTCTCTCATTCTTTTTATGGATATATCGCATCAAGCGTGATTTTTTTGGGGGGCTTCAGCTTTTCTTGTGCAAACTTGTAATAAATGCCCAATCGTGGCAATAAGAAAGTCTGAAGAACTATTTGCTCTTCAGACTTTTTGCTATATATTTTGCAGTGTATCCCTTATCAGATTTCGCCACTTCCTCTGGAGTGCCGATGTTCATTACCTGTCCACCGTTAGCACCACCCTCTGGACCGATATCAATGATATGATCAGCGAGCTTTATGACGTCGAGATTATGCTCAATGATTATCACCGTGTTGCCATAGTCCACCAACTTCTGAATAACCTCCATAAGTATTCTGATGTCTTCGAAATGAAGACCAGTGGTAGGCTCATCGAGAATATATAGCGTTTTTCCTGTACTTCTCTTTGACAGCTCCGTGGCGAGCTTCACACGCTGACTCTCACCGCCAGAGAGCGTTGTTGACGGCTGTCCCACCTTTATATACCCTAAGCCAACCTCCTGCAGAGTCTTTATTTTGTTGAGGATAGTAGGCACGTTTTCAAAGAACTCCACAGCTTGATTCACTGTCATGTCGAGCACATCACCAATCGACTTTCCCTTATACCTCACCTCGAGCGTCTCACGATTGTAACGCTTTCCGTGGCACGACTCACAAGGCACCATGACGTTTGGAAGAAAGTTCATCTCAATTGTTCGATAGCCGTTCCCAGAGCACACCTCACAACGACCTCCTCTTACATTAAATGAGAAGCGCCCTGGCTTGTAGCCACGAATCTTCGCCTCTGGGAGTTGCACAAAGAGCTCTCTGATGTCAGAGAAGACACCGGTGTATGTGGCAGGATTAGAGCGTGGTGTTCTGCCGATAGGAGTTTGGTCTACTGTCACCACTTTATCGATATTCTCTATTCCCTCTATCTCCTTGTACGGCATTGGTCGCTTTGTGTTTCTGTAGAAATGATGTGCGAGGATAGGCTGTAGGGTTTCGTTTATGAGAGTAGACTTTCCAGAGCCAGAGACTCCAGTCACCACGATCAGCTCACCCAAAGGGAACGTAACATCAATATCCTTGAGGTTATTGCCAGTAGCACCCTTGATGGTGATGAACTTCCCATTTCCCTTTCTCCGTTCCTTCGGAATCTCTATCGCCAGCTTTCCGTTTAGATAGCAGCTCGTGATAGTCTCTTTCTGTAACATCTCCTGCGGAGTGCCTTGGAAAACCACCTCACCACCTTTCCTGCCTGCCTTTGGACCAATATCAACGATATAGTCAGCTGCACGCATCATATCCTCATCGTGCTCCACAACGATAACCGTGTTTCCAATGTCACGCAGTTGCTTCAGGGAATTTATGAGACGGTCGTTGTCACGCTGGTGAAGACCGATGGACGGCTCATCGAGAATATACAACACGTTCACCAACTGCGAACCAATCTGTGTTGCGAGGCGAATGCGTTGACTCTCACCGCCAGAGAGCGTTGCCGACTGCCGAGAGAGAGAAAGGTAGTCGAGACCAACGTTCAGCAAGAATTTCAATCGTGTGCGAATCTCCTTCAGGATCTCGTGTGCAATCTGCTTCTGAGAATTGCTGAGATGCTCCTCCACGTTGTTCAGCCATTCGTAGAGGCAAGAGATATCCATTGCCGCCAACTCTGCGATGTTCTTATCGTGAATGCGGTAGGAGAGAGCCTCCTTATGTAGCTTTTGTCCGTGGCACTCCGGACATGTGCAGAGGTTCTGGAACTGATCTGCCCATTTCTGTCCTGCATTGCTCTCGTCTTCCTCAATGATGTTCTGCAGGTATTTTATCACACCCTGATAGATGGTGAAATAATCAGAAGAAGTCTTCACCACATCCTTTGAGATGCGTATATCTTCTAAAGAACCGTAGAGAATCTCGTTCATCGCCTCCTCTGGGATATTTTTTATCGGAGTCTTCAGAGTGCAGTTGTAGTTTTCTAAGATTGCTGATATCTGCCAGAAAATCATCTGGTTCTTATACTTTCCCAAAGGCACTATAGCCCCCTCGTGAATAGAGAGATTTCTATCAGGAACAACCTTATCAAGGTCAATTTCATTAATGTATCCTAAACCCTTGCACTTAGGGCACGCACCCTCGGGAGAGTTGAAAGAGAAGATATTCGGTGCAGGGTCTTTATAAGCCATACCAGTGGTTGGACACATTAGGCGTCTGGAGAAATATTTCGCCTCCTGAGTGTCCTTGTCGAGAATCATAACAAGTCCCTCGCCCTGCCGCATGGCAGTAGAGACAGTGTTCTGCAGACGAGGAATATCGTTATCTCTCACCACCATCTTGTCAATCACCACCTCGATGTTATGGTTCTTATATCTGTCTACCTTCATGCCCTCTGCAAGCTCACGAATTTCCCCGTCAACACATACGTAGAGGTAGCCCTTTCGGCGCATTTGGTCGAAGAGCTCACGGTAGTGACCCTTTCGGTTTCTCACCAAGGGAGCAAGGATGTAGATTCTTCGGTTGAGATAGTCAGAGAGAATCATGTTGATGATTTTCTCCTCTGTGTATTTCACCATTTTCTCTCCCGTACGCCAAGAATAAGCCACTCCAGCACGAGCATAAAGCAGGCGGAGGAAATCGTAGATTTCTGTCTGTGTGCCCACTGTAGAGCGAGGGTTTTTGTTTGTTGTCTTCTGTTCGATGCTGATAACAGGAGAGAGTCCAGTGATTTTATCTACGTCAGGGCGTTCCATGCCACCAAGGAAATTGCGGGCATAAGCAGAGAATGTCTCTATATACCTTCTCTGTCCCTCAGCATAGATGGTGTCGAAGGCAAGAGACGACTTTCCAGAGCCAGAAAGTCCTGTTATCACCGTCAGCGATTCGCGAGGAATGCTCACGTCTATATTTTTCAAGTTATGTACACGAGCACCAAGAATCTCTATGATATTCTCCTCAACGTTCAAACTCTTTTCCTCCTCAACGTTCAGAGCATTCTTCTCCTCAACGTTCGAAGTGCTCTTTTTATTCTCTATGTTCGCCATGTCTTTTTCCTCTTTGTTGTAGATATTATCCACGATAGTGTGTTCATTTCTCATGTTGCTAATCATTGTTGTGTGCTACCTGCTGATTCTGTATATCCGCGAAGGAGGTTCACGTCTCGCTTGATGGTGTATTTTATGCCGTCAGCGCCAAGAGCCTTCACAAGGCAGTAGTAGACACCCTCCTTCACTGGAGTGCCGTTATGAGTGCCATCCCAACCAGTTGAAGGGTCACTCCATTCGAAGATCTTCTGCCCCCAGCGGTTGAATATAGTTGCCTTGAACTCTACAATAGACTTCCAACCCTCTTTCGGCTTGTAGATATCGTTTATGTCGTCACCATTCGGAGAGAATGCGTTAGGCATCTCTAATTTTGAGGAGGAGATGCTGACACGCAGCGGACTCATCTCCGACTCCCAATATTCCTTTCCATAGACAACGGAGTCGGTGGCGTTCACAAACGTTGCATAGCAGACGATTGCCGTGGTGCCGTATTCCGTGAACAGGACTTCTGTATCTTCCTCGTAGCGTATGAGGTATGGCTCTGTTGCGTTCTCTTTCGTAAAGCGCCATTCATAGTTGCAGGTCCAGCCCTCGGTTTTCGACGCGTTGGCATAAAATTTTCCTGTTATCGGTGCCGATTTATCGGTTGTTTCAATCTCACTGCCGTCCGCACCATAATATGTTGCTGATGGAGAGATCGTTGGAATAGCCTCTTGCGCCATACTGTTTCCTGCTATCGAGAGCATGAACAGAGTGAGTGCGGCGTAAGCCATTGAAACAGTTGATTTTATGTTTCTGAAAATGTGGTTTCCTACAAAAAAACCTGTTCTGAATTTTCTTGCCATAAGTTGCCAAATATTATTTTTTCTGTAATTTCTTGCAAAATTAGTATAATATTTTTGTGTTTCAAAGTTTTTTTTATTAATTTTGCAATCGATAGCAATATCTTTGATGTTTTTTGAAGAAAATGTGAATTAAAACAATATTCTTCTCATAAAGAATAAGCAACATTCAGTAACCCCATTCATGGACTTCATGTAAAATAACAAAAATAGAGAAAGATGACAATACGAGTAACGACATACAACCGCCTGTGGAGGATAGCAACCCTTGCGCTACTGTTCTCTGTTTCGTTTTCTGCCCTTTCAGATAATAAGGTTACGAAGCACAAGGTTGAGAAGCAAGAGACTGTTTTTGGAATAGCAAAGAAATACGGTGTCACCATAGAAGAAATCCTTGATGCCAACCCTTTCATGAAAGAGCAGGACTTCATGCTGAAGAAAGACATGGAGCTCACCATTCCTCAGCCTTCACCCAAAAAGAAAGCAACGAAAGAGAAGAAGCAGGTGAACATCGGTGTGCTCCTTCCATTGCATGACGTCAATGGCGATGGAAAGAGAATGATGGAGTATTATCGAGGTATGCTCCTTGCCGTAGAAGACTTGAAAAAAGAGGGCTATAATATCCGTGTGAATGCGTGGAATGCCCATGAAGAGTCTGACGTGAAGGCGTTCCTCACTCCAGAGACAGCTACCTGCGATGTCATCTTTGGTCCGCTCTATACGAAGCAAGTGCGTGCAGTGGCTGATTTCTGCATGACGAAGAATATTCGCCTTGTGATTCCATTCTCCATCTCAGGAGACGATGTGAAGACGTGCCCACAGATCTTCCAAGTCTATCAAGCCCCAGCAGACATCACCGCTATGTCGATAGATCAATATCTGAAACTCTTTAGCAAGGCGCATACCGTCTTCATAGACTGTAACGACAGTCAGTCAAAGAAAGGTGCTTTCACCCTCGGACTGAGGAGTACGCTTGAGGAAAAGGGCATGACGTTCAACATCACCAACCTCAATAACTCTATCGATATCTTTGCGAAAGCCTTTGCAGTAAACAAACCAAACGTTATTGTCCTTAACACTGGTAGGTCTCCAGAACTTGGAAAGGTGCTCACAAAGCTTGATGAACTCACCGCCCTCGTTCCTGCATTGAAGATAAGCATGTATGGCTATAACGAATGGCTCATGTATACAAACGTCTATGGAGAGAAGCTTCGGAAGTACGACACCTATATACCGTCTGTTTATAACTACGACGAGTCGGCACAGTCAATTCGTAACTTCAAACGTCGTTACCAAACCACCTTCCAAGGAGATATGCAATATGCGCTACCTTCCTTTGCCCTCACTGGTTACGACCACGCAATGTTCTTCATAAAAGGAATAGAACGCTATGGAAAGAAATTTGGTGGAACAGCGTCTCAGCAATCCGAAACGCCTCTGCAGACTCCTCTGAATTTCCAGCGCGTGAAAAACGGTGGATATGAGAACAAGGCATTCATGCTCATTCATTTTAAATAAATGTAGGTAAAAAAGAAATATGCACACCTGCTTACGGAAAATTATACTACTTCTTCTCACCTTCGCAATGCCTATCATGGCATCAGCACAAGTGGGAAGTCACAGAAACGATTTCTCTATCGGCTTCAATGGCGGATACACCATGAGCCAGATAGCCTTCGTGCCGAAAGTGCCACAGAAGATGCTGGGGGGAAAGACATTCGGATTCACAACACGCTACGTTTGCGAGAAATACTTCAACTCCGTCTGTGCCGTGCAGGCGGAAGTGAACTATGCAGAGTTAGGTTGGAAGGAGAACATCCTCAGCATCGACGATGAGCCTTGCATAAACACGGTCACAGGACTGCCAGAGGAGTATGAGCGGAGAATACGCTACATACAGATTCCTCTCCTCGCACAGCTCGGCTTTGGTCGCGAGGTCTCTGGTGGAAAATTCTTTGTGAACCTCGGTCCGCAGTTTGGACTGAAGCTCTCTGAGTCCACCAACACAAATTTTGAGTTCAAGAATGCTTTTCATACAAACCCTGAGCGTGTGAATTCTGTCGTGGCGCAAGACACTATGAGTGTCGACAAGAACTTCGACTACGGCATCACCGCTGGACTTGGCTTCGAGTACTCCTTGAAGCGTGCGGGGCATATCCTCTTTGAGGCTCGCTACTACTATGGCTTAGGGAATATCTTCCCTGCGACAAAAGCCGATTTCTTCTCTCGTTCAAACCATAACACCATCGTCTTTAAGGCAGCATACCTTTTCGACATCATTAGAACAAGAAACGCAAAACGCAAATGATACAATATCTTAACCTTCTACAGAAAATCCTCGATGAGGGAACCGTGAAGACCGACCGCACAGGAACGGGCACAAAGTCTATCTTTGCACATCAGATGCGTTTCGATATGAACGCAGGTTTTCCCCTCCTCACAACAAAGAAGCTCCACCTCAAGAGCATAATCCATGAACTGCTGTGGTTTCTCTCTGGCTCCACAAACATCAAATACCTTCAGGAGAATGGGGTGAGAATATGGAACGAATGGGCAGACGAGAATGGCGAACTTGGTCCGGTCTATGGGCATCAGTGGCGCTCTTGGCCTACTCCCGATGGTGGTAGTATCGACCAAATTAGTCAGATTGTGCATCAGATAAAAAACACTCCTGATTCCAGGCGCATAATGTGTTGCTCATGGAATGTTGCCGACGTGCCGCAGATGGCACTGCCACCTTGCCACTGCCTCTTCCAGTTCTATGTGGCAGACGGGCGACTCTCTCTGCAGCTCTACCAGCGTTCGGCAGACACCTTCCTCGGTGTGCCGTTCAACATCGCCTCCTATGCTCTCTTGCTTCAGATGATGGCGCAGGTGTGCAACCTTCAGCCAGGGGAGTTCATCCATACAACTGGTGACACTCACCTCTATCTCAATCACCTTGAGCAGGCAAAGCTGCAGCTCTCTCGCACTCCTCGACAACTTCCTCGCATGATCATCAATCCAGACGTGAAAGACATTTTCTCGTTTAAATACGAAGACTTCAAACTGGTTGACTACGACCCATGGCCGCACATCAAGGCAGAGGTGTCTGTGTAACCTTTTTTATTCTGACAAACAGAGAACATCACTTCAATAGAAGTAAACCAAAAACCAAATACAAACTTCAATAGAAATAAACCCAAAATAAACTTTAATAGAAATAAATCCAAAACAAAAATACAAAGCATATGGCTGTAAAAGATTATTCCAAGTACACTGTCCTTGTTGTTGACGACGTTCCTTTGAACCTACTCCTTGTAGAGAAGATGTTGGGACGCTTCAAGTTTAATGTAAAAACCGCTGGTGGTGGACAGCAGGCTCTCGATATGATTGAGCAGGAAATGCCCGACCTCGTGCTTCTCGACCTTATGATGCCAAACATCGATGGTTATGAGGTTTTGAAGCGTCTCCGTTCTAATTCTGCCACAAAGTATCTTCCTGTCATCATTCTCTCTGCCCTCAACTCCGATGCAGATATCATCAAGGGTTTCAAGGCTGGTGCTAACGACTTTGTCACAAAGCCAATCATCATGGATAAGCTCATAAAGGCTATCGAGAAGCAACTGGTCACAGAGGAATAAAAAAACACATGTTCGCTTCTAAAGAAACGTTATGAGACAATTCAAAGACTTACAGATAGCGGTTGCTGGGACAGGGTATGTGGGACTCTCTATTGCCACCCTCCTCGCTCAGCACCATAAGGTTACGGCTGTTGACGTAATACCAGAAAAAGTAGAGAAGATAAACAATCGCATTTCTCCCATACAAGATGAGTATATAGAGAAATTCATTGCCGACAGAGAGATAATCCCGCAAGTAGGGGAGGGGATTGCCGACAATAGTGACACCCTGGGCAGAGGCTCTCTCGTTGCCACCCTTGATGGTGAGTCCGCTTATAAGGATGCTGACTTCATCGTCATTGCTGCTCCTACGAACTACGATCCTGTGAAGAACTTCTTCGACACTCATCATATAGAGGATGTCATAGACCTCGTTATCAGCGTGAACCCAGATGCGGTGATGGTTATCAAGAGCACAATCCCAGTGGGCTATTGTCGCTCACTGTATGTGAAGTATGCATTGAAATTCCTCACCGACCCTTCTCTCAAGGGAAAGCATTTCAATCTCCTGTTCTCTCCAGAATTCCTGCGTGAGTCGAAAGCGTTGGAAGATAATCTCTGGCCATCGAGAATAATCGTGGGCTTCCCAAAGCATCTGCCTGCCGAAGAGAAGAAATGGGAGGAGGAGAACGCTGCCATCTCTGCAATAGGAAATCCAGATGCTGAGACCTTCGCACATACCTTCGCTTCTCTCCTCATTGAGGGCAGTAAGATTCCAGAGGAGCTGAACCCTTCTGGCGTTCTTCCTCTGACTGGTGGCACAGACCGTGTGCTGTTCATGGGACTCAAGGAGGCTGAGGCTGTGAAGCTTTTTGCAAACACCTATCTTGCACTCCGTGTTAGCTATTTCAACGAGTTAGACACATATTCTGAGGTGAAGGGTCTCGACACAAAGGCAATCATCTCTGGTGTTGGTCTCGATCCAAGAATCGGTACCCACTACAACAACCCTTCCTTCGGTTATGGTGGTTACTGTCTTCCAAAAGACACCAAGCAGCTCCTTGCCAACTACGCTGACGTTCCTCAGAACATGATGTCGGCAATTGTGGAGTCTAACCGCACTCGAAAAGACTATATTGCTGACGCTGTGCTCCGCAAAGCGGGATGGTACGACTACTATAGCAACAACCAATACGATGGTGCAAAGGATCCAGTCACCATTGGTGTCTACAGACTCACCATGAAGTCCAACTCCGACAACTTCCGTCAGTCTGCCATTCAGGGAATCATGAAGCGAATAAAAGCGAAGGGTGCCGAGGTGATTATCTACGAGCCAACGCTGAAAGACGGCGAGACCTTCTTCGGCTCTCGTATTGTCAACGACCTCAACACATTCAAGACTCTTTCTAAGGCAATCATCGCCAACCGTTTCGATGACTGCCTCGAAGATGTAGAAGAGAAGGTATACACACGAGATATCTTCCGTAGAGACTAACGCTGGTTCAGAAACTTAAGTAGGTGGGCATGGAAAAAAGAATCCTTGCCCACCTACTTCTTATTATGCAACTGTAATAATCTACTCCTGATGATATGATGATTTCACTTTTCTCTTGACTCACGAAATCCTTGATACGCCTTGCTAATTCACACGGACATACCTTAAAGGGCGCACCATAAGTCCTGTTGGTCGACCAGCTGCATTGGCGAGACTGCCCGTGGTACCGTTTATTCTCAAGGCATATTGTGTTGGCTTAGCTGTGCTCGTACCAATGGTGCTGCTCTGCAAGTAAACCTCTGAACCCCATTTTCCGTATTTGCAGCATCATCAATATATCCTGTTGCGGGAATGAGTATGCTATTGCCACTATAATCGTTCTTCCCCGTCACTCTGACCCAAGTTTTTCCGTTTATGGTTTCTGTTTTGATGGTTGTGTTATCGATAAGCAGCTGGAAGTCCTTAGCAGTAGGAATACACCAGCCCTCTCCCCAGTTTCTTTGCACAATGTCATCTTCAGGAAGATGGTTTCTTGCGTCTAAGTCATTATTCGCTATATACCAAGGATATTTCTGTGCTATTTCACTGTTTTTATAGCCCGAGGTACTGAAAGCAGCAATCAAAAAAAAAGAATGGTGAATTTTTACCCATTTCCTATCTCAATAAAAGAAATATTTCCTTCGTAATAAGTAGGAGTACAATAGTCAGGAATCTATTCATATTCCTCATCACTACCATCGTCTGCCATGCAGTCGTCAAAGCCAGCCTCGTAGCCTTCTATATAGCCAAGCTCATATTCTTTCTTTGCTTGACCCTTATATTTGCATGACTTGTCGAAACTGCCACGCCAACCATTATGGTGGGCAGCATCGTCTTCACCGTCATCGTAGCCTCTGTTGAAGCCAAGCCGATACCATTTTGAAATCTTTGAAACAGAAGATGCTTTCACTGACTCCTGCTTCACTTCTTCTTTCTGTGCGACAGAACTTTTCTCTGGTTTTGTCGCTGTTGGAGCAGAAGTAGCATGTGGAGTTCCCTTCTGCATATCAGAACCATTTGTTGCCCCTTTCTTCGTAGATGCTGTATGGGCATCCGCTTCTTGTTCAGAAGCCGATTGTGCCGCCACTTTTTGTGTTCCCACCGTTTGTGTTGTCACCGAATGTTCAGAAGCCGCTTGTGACGACTTTTTCTCGCTATTGTATTCTTCGGTATCAACGGTAATGTCTTTTGTATAGCATTTCGTTAGCTGCTCCTCTTCCGATTGCTTTTGTTCTGCTTTGTTGTGGCATGAAGACAGTAGGCATAGCAGACAAGCGATTACTGTAAAAATATAGACATTATTCTTTCTCATTTTTTTGGGAACTGTTGATAAATTTCTGACAGATATTAATTTGCCTACAAAATTACATATTATTCTTGGAATTCACAAGGGAAATCTCACTTTTTAAATTGGCAAAAATAGAAAAAAATAAGGAAATAAGGAAATAAGGAAATAAGGATTAAGACTAT
>CALZTP010000034.1 GCA_945829115.1 uncultured bacterium
CGACCCCCTGATTAACAGTCAGGTGCTCTAACCAACTGAGCTATTGAAGCATTTTTCTTTTTTGCAACTTGTTTCCTTATTGCGAGTGCAAAGGTACATAGTTTTTCCCTATTATGCAAATATTTTCCTGATTTTTTTCGTTAGAATAGTATTTTTCCACGATTTTTCACCATTTTTGAGTATTTATACCTTATTTAATTAGAGAAATATCATAGTGTTTCCTATTTTTTCTGTTTCTCAAGTGTAATAGCCAAGAGACCAATAATAATGTCGTTTGAGAGAGCAACAAGCCTAAATGACTTTAGTTTCTTTTGGGGATTCAAGGGCATTCTAAGTATAACTCCTGCTCCATTCTCGATGGCATACCTATTCTCGCTTCCTATTTTCTTTTCCTCGTGACTATCTTTCTCTGGTAAAGAAGGAAGAACAGAAGAGTTGTTTATCTCGCGTGCCACTTTACCATTGTCGAATCTGAAACGGAGTGGTTGTACGGGAGCTGACCAAAACGCTTTGCCGTCAAAAACGTATTCCTCGTTTATTGTAGGCCAGTTAATAGGATTTTCAAGATGCAAAGTATCTGAAGAGCCGTCAGAGTATTCTGCTACCACAATACCATTATCAATACGACTCTGCATATTGTTCGTGGAACCAGCCATAAGAAGGCAAGCGGCAGAATAGTCTTTCTTCGGCTTTCTAAGAGACATTCTCACCTCTGACGGATAGTTATCCCACAGAGAAGCAAAAGCCACGTTACGCCCCGTTTTTGCACACAAGAACCTTACTCCGTGTTTAGAATCAAACACTCCAAGACTATCTATTGCACAAGAGAGTTTTGTTTTCGGGATTATTGAAGTGTTTTGTATATTATTTGTGTCTGCATTATATTTCCTGACTTTCATTTTCTTCAAAGATTTTTTTTCAGAGTCATAAAGAGGAAGCAGGGATTTTCTGAAACCAGAATCGTTTATTTCCACATTCATCTTAGGATGGCACCACTCACCTACTCCATTCACTGGAATCTGGAGAGTTGTGAAGGGGGGGCGTGGAGAGAGATACTCTGTTTTGAATATATCAGAAATGTGCGAGCTGTAGAGTTCTGATATATCCAACATTTCATATTCTGCCGTTTCGTACGGGCACAATTCCCCCAACCCCATTTTTTCTATGTATTCCTTTGAAGATACATCCTGCTTGTTATAGTTACATTCCGAATATTTCTTTTGTGCGGGAAGTTTCTTACGGTCAACAACTATCGTCTGCACTTCACCACCATTTCCTTGAAGAATGTCTGTTTCAGTGATCGTGTCTTCACATGCGAGGGATTCTTCTTCTGCGAGGATTTCTTCTGAATCGAGATAATCCCCACCTTCAACAACTGTTCTGACGATGATCTTTAGTTTCTGTGGGAAGTTCTGTCTGATTCTATATATATCTTTGTCTCCTTTCCGTTCAAAGGAGTAAGAAAGATATGGGGTACGAATGCTTGCACTCTCCCACTCTTCTGGGAATGCTGGTTTTATGATGCACCTTGCATTAATGGCATCAGGAGAGATTCCAAAGAGTCCATTGATGATAGCCCTACTGGTGATACCGATATTATCTCCGAAATCACGGTAGGCCTCATTGCGTTCACGGTCATAGAAACTTATCTGTCCGAAGTTTCCGGGAGACTTTCCTAACAACATCTCATCGGTAAGGTCACTTTTCAATAGTTTAAACCCCATATCATTCCTTCCTGCTTGGAAATACGCCAATGCCATGTTAGCTACTTCCTCATGAGCCACATTGTTCGTGCTCCAGGCATAAGGCATCCAATCTGTTGTTGAGAGAGTAAAGCCCTCAAAGCCCTCTGTTCTTACTGGGATATGAGGTATGCAGGCATCAACATATTTTGTTGCGAGAAAGGCTTGCTCTGGGGAACATGCTCCACAATCAATTGGAGTATAAACAGACCAGAGGGCAGCACTTTTATGGAGCCGCTTCAAGCCCATTAGGTCTTGATATTCCGCCCAATGTCCACGGTCAGGCATCCATAATCTGTTATTCATAGCCTTTAGAATTTCCTCTGCCTCATCACGATACGGCTTTGGGTCACTACCAATAATCTCAGCAATTCTGGCAGCAAGGCGGTTTGCACGATAGTTGTATGCAGAGGAATGTGTAACAGCCCCACCATTATAATAAAGAGCATCAGATGCCCATATACAGCAGTAGGCATCGTAGAGATGGTCGTTGTCAGGATCAAAATTCCGTTTCTCCCATTCAAGATGCCTTTTTAGAACAGGCCAGAACTCCTTGAGCTTTTGCTTGTCGGCATCATAAGAAAGATGCCAGAGGAGACCATCAATATAGTTCAGATTCATGTCGTAATGGTGCATGACATCATTGCGCTCTGGATAACGACAGATATATCCGTTGCTATACATCTCAGTTCCCCAGCGCTTCTCAGCACGAGCGAGATTCTGCTTCCGATCTTGTGTTGGGTGTGAAAAGACAGGGGCAACATTAGTCACTTGACTCTTTGCATAAGCCTGATAGTGCTTATAGGAACGGTCAAAAAAACCTACAGCATCTCCAACATAGCACCCTCTCCAACCTGCAAGTGGTGTTCTCCAACCAATACAGCCGTGTTGCCATGTTTTTCCGTCCCAAAGTCCGTCAGCAGCAGCTATGAGAACACTTCCAAGAGTGTTCACCAAAGAATCTGGAGTGTTTATCTCCAGCATAGACATAATGGAATTGCGTAACTTTTCCTCTTCATTGAACCTTTCTTTCAAAAGTCTAAATTTTTTTTTATTGTCTTTTGAAAGAGAGGGATTGCTTTGTGTTCCAAAGGTACAGGTTATAGAAATGTCACTATTATCATCAGAAGCTGTAGATAGGGAACTATTCTTCTCAAGCAGCAGGTAAGATGTTCCCAAGCCGTTCCAAGTAACAACGGCAAGAGGCTCGACTCCCTGTTTCGCTTCAAACTTTGAGAGGTCGTCAACACCAAGATCACCATTTCTTTGGAACTTACTGCTGACGGTCTCCGAGAGTACAGCCTTAAATGTTATGTTCTCAGAAGACTCTGGCACTTTGAATTCCCAAATAGCATCTTCATCCTCCTTAAAAGAAGCCAAGGCAGTTATCCTTATTCTCAATCCATCACGATGCAACTCATAGGTTCTTCTTCCACCGACATAGCTTGCCATACAATCAAAGGAATCAGAGTCGAGAGGCACGAAAGTGCCGTCAAGGAATACGGAGAGACTGAGATTTCGGCATTCTCCCTTCTTGAATGTAGCAAAGACAGGACGGTCGGAAGTTTCAAGACGGAAGGGAGCAGAGGTGCCGTATAAAGCCCTTGTATACCGATTCTGACCGTTTTTGCACACCAGTTCCCTACCCTTTGGGAAATAGTTCTGCTTTCTTATGGTATCAGCCTCAACAGTCGTGCTGAGAAGCAAGAGAAAAAGGAGGATGTTTCTCATTGAAGTTATTCGGAAGTTATATTTCACCTTTTTTCCATCATTACATCCTTTACGGAGAAAGATGGGCGATACTCTATCAATATGTTCTCAAAGCCCAGTGAAACGAGATAAGGAATGAGCAGTTCACCAGCTGAAACTTTTGCTGTTTCTGTTATCTCACGTTGTTCCACTTCAGAAAGTTCCTGCCAGGCTTGTTCTTTCGCATCGCGGACAAGCGTTTGATACTCTTCATACGTCAGTTTCTTTCCAAACCATTCTTTGTCCATTTTCTCATTTTCATGGTCAATAGTAACTGCAGTCTCAACAATGACAGGATCTGGAAGAGTGATATGTATCATTTTGTTTTTATTGTCGATGATTATATTATCACGAGAGACCTTGTCAAGATTGATATATGCCTTGTAGGTTACGTTGACAGGGATGGTGGCAGTAGTCTTTCCGAAAGGAATGCGCATGGAGCGTTCCTTTCCAAGAATGCTTACTGAAAGCTTATTCTGCGAGGAATAAGTGATTGTTTTTCTGCTGGTAACCTCTGCTGTGTAGAGTCGGGAATGGCGCTGTATCTCAGCAACGATGGCGCTGTCTCGTTTTTGAATTTCCGCTTCGTTCATTTCACTGCATCCGCCACAACTGCGGAGCAGCAATATTAAGACAGAAGCAAGTACAATAGCGACAATGGCAAGAAGCCACCACCGTTTCTTGTTTCCATTTCTATTATTTCCATAATTCTCCCCAATCATAACTTCCAGGTTTTAAGGTTATATGTAAGTTTTCGTGTTCAATTTTCATGCGCACAACACCAGGAGAGACCTCATCTGTGATGAGGAATGACTGCCACGGCATGTGCTGAAGAATGGCATAAGCTGTTGCTCCTCCTTCTATGACCAGTTCGTCTGGAAGAGATGCAGAGAGTAATCCGCAGCATACCTTCGCCATTGCATTTCGAAGGTATATAGCTGCCTCTTTTCCCTTTCTCACCTCCTTATTGCCAATAGTGAGAATTGTTCCTCTCCTTTCGTTGTTTTTCTTATCTTTTTCAAGGAGATAGCGGCTTTTTATCCTCTCCGTCCACATTCTTGGTTCTGCCTGACCATAGAAGACATCCATAGGCATTGGTTCTGTCAGAAGTCCAAGACTGAGGTTCTTGCTCTGTGTAGAGCCACACACGAGTAGTGTATGTGAGTTTTTTGGAATACCAGAGAATTCCTCTCCTGCAACAGGCGACAAGGAAAAGACCTTCTCTACAAGTGAACAGAACAAGTCTGCAGCACCTGCAAGAAGTGCTTTCCTTTGAGAAGAAAGTACTTCGGTAACAATTTCATCAATATCATCCTTACATACGGCATCAGGACAGTAAAGTCCGGGGAAACGCTCAGAGACACTACTTGTGAGAGCAGGAAATTCTGGGTCGTAAGAGAAAGGAGTTTCTGAGATAGGTGTGTTATCAATGAGATACACACCATTTCTGATTATTCTTCCCTTTGAAGGGTTTGCTGGCATATAGACGACAGTTTCATAAATGGTGACGTCTGTCAAAACCTGCAGTTCCTCCATCACGTTTCCCCTCAAGGCACTGTCTGTTTTTCTGAAAAGGATGTGTTCTGTTCCTATTCCTTCAATAGCCGAACATACTGAGCGAGCAGCCTTTGACGTTATCTCGGCTGCTTGCTCAGAACTGTAGGAGCGCGAATCAGTAGCTATTACCATCACATCATAAACCTCCTTAGAGCCTGTTCCCTGACAAATCTCATCAATAGAGAGCAATACTCTTAGGCCATATCTGTGAGCAATTCCTGCTATCTCCGCAGCTCCAGTGATATCATCTGCAATTACAATAATCATCTGAATGAAATGATTTCTATTCCAGAATTCTATTATTCCACAATTCCCGCAATGCAGGAATCATCTAACTAATTATGAATGTGAAGCCATTCTTGTGGCATATTCAATAGATGCGAGGAGAGCATCCTCTGCTGCAACACCTTTGCCAGCTACGTCAAAGGCAGTACCATGATCTACTGAGACACGTATGATAGGCAACCCAAGAGTGATGTTCACACCACGCTGAGGGAGCATTTTTCCAGACTCCTCGTCCCAATTGAATCCAAGGACTTTAAGAGGGATATGTCCCTGGTCGTGATACATGGCAACAACACCATCATACCATCCGCACTTTGCCTTTGCAAAGACACTATCAGGAGGGATAGGTCCGTCAGCATTGAAACCACGTGCCCTCAATTCTTCTACAGCAGGAATAATCTCCTTCTCCTCCTCCCAACCAAAGAGTCCGTTCTCAGAACAATGAGGATTCAGTCCGGCAACAGCAATATGCGGCTTCTCTATACCAAACTGTCTGCAGGCATCGTCAATGAGTTCATAAACCTCAATAATACGGTTTTTCTTACATCTGTCGCAAGCCTCTCGAAGAGAGACGTGAGTAGAGACATGAATCACTCTCAGCTTGTCCTCTGCAAGGAGCATAGCATATTTCTTTGTACCTGTAAAAGTTGCGTATATTTCTGTATGTCCGTCATAGTTATGACCAGCGAGATGAATGGCTTCTTTATTGAGAGGAGCAGTGCAAGTGCCGTCAACCTCCTTGTTCATAGCAAGCTCAATGGCAGTGCGCACATACTGGAAGGCAGCATTTCCACATTGCTTCTGTACCTTTCCGAACTCGAATGTGGCAATGTCAACAAGGTCGAGGTCGAAGACATCTATTGTGCCATGTTTGAAGAGTGCATCATCAACGCTCTTAACTGAATTTACTATCAATGGAGTATCGAGTTTTAGGAAGTCTACTGCCAATTGTATGATTTTCGCATCACCAACAATGATTGGTCGGCACTGTTCATAAGTAGCCTTATGTGACAAGGAACGAACACATATTTCCGGTCCGATACCGGCAGGGTCGCCCATAGTAATAGCTAATTTTGGAAGCATATCGTTACGGTTTTATGATTATTAAAAAGGCTAAAGGGTAGTTATTTTTCTACAGAAAGCCTAAAGACTATTGTAGATATCTGTACAATCCTGCTCTGTAATAGTACGAGGGTTGTTTTTCAGAAGACGTTGCTGAAGCATTGCAGCCTTTGCCATTTGAGGAACAGCAGTCTTTGGAATGCCTATCTCCTCAAGAGTCTGAGGAATACCGCACGCCTTTGACAACTGGCAGATAAATTCCACACCACGGAGGGCTGTCTCAGCATCGGTTTCTCCTCTCTGACATCCGCAAGCAATGGCTACGTCAGCATATCTCTTTTCGTTTCCCTGCATGTTGAAGCGCATGACAGTAGGAAGAAGAATGGAATTGGAAAGACCATGACTCTTGTGGAACATTCCACCAACAGGATAGGCAAGAGCGTGGACAGCAGCCGTATTCACCGGACCAAGTCCGAGACCACCATACATAGAACCAAGGAGCATAGCCTCACGAGCTTCCACATCTTTTCCGTCCTTAACGGCACGTTCAAGATTCTGTGCAATCAAAGAAATGCCTTTCAAGGCATACATATCCACACAAGGATGAGCAAACTTGTTTGTGTAGACCTCAATACAGTGTGTAAGGGCATCCATTCCTGTTTCTGCTGTAATACGAGGAGGAACAGTCGCTGTAAGATTTGGGTCAAGGTAAGCAACATCACAAAGGAGGTGGTTAGAGATAATGCCCTTCTTTCCGTTGTCTGTCTCGTCGAGAAGGATTGCATTCGGACTCACCTCAGAGCCTGTTCCTGCCGTTGTTGGCGCACATGCGAACCACACTCCACGTTTTTTTATGAACCCTATGCCATAGCATTCTTCAATTGTTTGCTCTGAATGCAGGAAAGTGGCAACAAGCTTTGCAACGTCCATTACCGAGCCACCACCTATTCCTATTACAGAGTCAGCATTAAAGTCCTGTGCCTCTTTGAGAATCCGCTTAAAATCACCTACTGTTGGCTCTCCAAGGATTTTCGTTTCTACACAAACAGAAACTCCTTCCTGCTCCAAGCCACAGATTGTAGGTTGTATAAGAGGGAGAATTGGATCGGCTGTAAGGAGGAAGAGTTTCTTCATTCCAGAGGCAAGATATTCGTCACGCATCTGTGACATACAGCCCGTGCCAAAGACTATTCTTTGCGGTTGTTTTAATTCTATTGCTTTCATAGTGTATATTGATTTAAAAGTGTTTATTTACAAAGCAAGAGCAGGGGTGTTTGCTGGGTATATGCAGGTCATATGTAGGTCATATGTAGGTCATATGTAGGTCATATGTAGGTCATATGCAGGTCATATGTAGGTCATATGTAGGTCATATGTAGGTCATATGTAGGTCATATGTAGGATATGTGCAGGATATGTGCAAGATATGTGCAAGATATGTGCAAGGGCGTATTTAAAATAATGGTTTAGGAAAAGGTAGAGGGGTTAGCTAAGTCCCTCTATCTCTCCGTTTACTACATCTATATGCAATGCCTGCGGTTCCTTTGGAAGTCCAGGCATGCGTATAATATTTCCTGCAATAGCAACAATCATCTCCGAGCCAGCATTTATGACGATGTCCATAATATCGAAGTCAAAGTCAGTAGGAGCTCCATATGCCTTTTGGTCTTGAGAGAAGGAATATTGTGTCTTCGCTATACAAACAGGGAAATGTCCGAATCCTAATCTCTCTGCGTTTGCCAGCTGTTTTGATGACTTTGCAGAGAAGTTCACATTTGCCGCTCCATAGATATTCTTTGCTACAGCAGAAATTTTCTCCTTGAGAGGCATTCTGTCTGAATAAGTGAAGCGGAGTTCTCCCGATTCCTTATTCTCTATGTTCTCAACAACTATTCGTGCAAGGTCTGTTGCCCCTTCACCACCTTCATTATATGCGTTGTTTACAGAGAAGTCCACACCAAGAGCCTTGCAATGTTCCTTGACAATTGCTATCTCCTCATCAGTATCAGAAGCGAACTTATTAAAACATACCACTACCCTCTGACCAAAGCTCTGAAGATTCGCAATATGGCGGTCGAGATTCGCAAGGCCTTTTCTAACACCTTCCGCATCAGGCTCCTTGATATGTTCTAAAGCAGTACCACCATGCATTTTCAATCCATTAAGGGTAGCCACAAGTACTGTCAGCGAAGGCTTCAAACCACTCTTACGGCACTTGATATTATAGAATTTCTCTGCACCAAGGTCAGCACCAAATCCTGCCTCTGTAACAACATAGTCAGCAACGGAAAGGGCAGTGCGGGTAGCTATTACGGAGTTGCAACCATGGGCGATGTTTGCAAACGGACCTCCATGAATAATAGCGGGTGTTCCTTCTGTTGTTTGTACGAGGTTAGGTTTTATAGCATCGAGCATTAGAGAAACAACAGCACCTGTAATTCCAAGGTCATTGACCGTGAAAGGAGCATTATCGACAGTATATCCGAGGAGGATGTTTCCTATACGCCTACGCATGTCGTCAAGATCGGAAGATAGACAGAGGATAGCCATAATCTCCGAAGCTGGAGTGATATCAAAGCCAGCCTGAGAAGGGACACCGTCTGTGGCTGCTCCAAGTCCAGTGATTATATTCCTCAGGGAACGGTCGTTGACATCAAGTACACGCTTCCAAAGCACTTCTTTCAATGCACGTCCCTCATTGCGATGCTGATAGATATAGTTATCGAGCATTGCAGAGATCATGTTATGGGCGGATGTGACGGCATGGAAATCGCCAGTGAAATGGAGGTTTATCTTCTCCATTGGTAAAACTTGTGCATAGCCGCCTCCAGCAGCACCACCCTTCATACCGAAACATGGTCCGAGAGAAGGCTCACGGAGTGCCACAACAGCCTTCTTTCCAATTTTGTTCAGTCCAAGTGTAAGACCTACAGAGACTGTTGTCTTACCGATACCTGCCTTAGTGGCTGTTATGGCTGTCACGAGTATCAACTTCCCTTTCTTTCCCTCTCGCTTCATTACTTCGAGAGGAATTTTAGCCATATAATGTCCATACGGTTCAAGGGTTTCGTTGTCAATACCTATCTGCTCACCAATTTCGGTGATTCGCTTCATCTTGATGCTTCTCGCTATTTCTATATCTGTCATTGAAGTTTGTTTTTTAATATTTTCTGCAAAAGTAGTAAAAAAAAATGATATTCTGAAAATAATTGCGGCAATTTTTCTGCTTTATCCTTCTTTTAATGTTCATTAGTCGCAATTTTTTTATTTATAGAGGTTTGAGAACTTGCAAAGCAGTAAACAACTCTGAAAGGTGGAAAAAGTAGAAAATCAATTCTTCACCTTATTTTTCTTTGCCAGCTGCCAAGAGTTTATGATATTATGCCAAATGCTATAGAATCCTCCGACAACGCTTGTTACAGGATTGAGGAATACAAGTCCCATCCATATTATAAATACGGTGTTCTTCTGACCAAAGGACTGTGCAGCAGTTATGGCAGAACGCTCTCGTGGGGAAAGGGAAGAGTCTATTTCCTCACCATCTACTGAAGGCTGTTGCCATCTCTGCCCTATTCGTCTTCCAAGGAAGAACTGCATGCAGCAGCATATCATACTTACAATAGCGAAGGCAAAGAGCACAGAAATTGGAATGTTACTCTCCACAATCGTTCTGACAGTGACCATAATGGCAAAGGCAAGTGCAAAAAGCCAGAGATAAAATGCGAGATCCTTTATTCGCAGAAAGAGTTTGGAGAGTGTTGGAGTGTAATGCCTCACACATAGCGCCACAAACAGTGGGCACAACAGCAAGGGGAACACTTTTCCCATGATCATGAAAAACTCTGTCTGAAAGGTCATTCCAGAATGCGGTTCCACAAGGGTAAGGAATGCCGGAGCAAGCAGAGAGACCATGAGATTACAGAGCACGATATACGTCACCACACCACTCAGCGAACCACCCAATTTCTGGACAATGACTGCAGATGCTGTTGCTGTTGGGCATATAAAGCAAAGCATAGCGCCTTCCATCAATAGTGGCCAATAGTCGGAAGCTGTATATCTCTTCAATGCGTATGCCGTAATAGAAGCGAGCACAAACAACATTCCTTGTGTCAGGAGTAAAATGCCATGCCAACGGTGAGGGCGAAGGTTATGCGTGCGTACCTTTAAAAAAGAAAGGAAGAGCATCACAAAGATTAGTGATGGCTGAATGATATGCGAGATAACGTCATAGAAATCATTGCGTATGTCATAGTCTGGAAGAACAGTCTCAAAAAGAGCGTAGAACAAGACACCACAAACCATAGCCACTGGCAACTTCCATGTACGGAGCAAACGAAGGATATTTGGCATTTTTCTCATTAGAGATTAAAAGATGTATTTTGAATCAAAAAAGTAAAAGGCCACCAGTAAAGGCAGCCTTTATTGTCAGAGATGATATCTGGAGGAGCCAAGCCCCTCCAGAATCATGTTGAGAAAGCATGTCTTAGTCAGCAAGCTTAGCCTTGATGAACTCACGGTTCAGGCGAGCAATGTTTGCAATAGATTCGTTCTTAGGACAAACAGCCTCACAAGCACGTGTGTTTGTACAGTTACCGAAGCCGAGTTCCTCCATCTTCATAACCATTGCCTTTGCACGACGTGCAGCCTCTGGCTTACCCTGAGGAAGGAGAGCGAGCTGGCTAACCTTAGAGCTTACGAAGAGCATAGCAGAACCGTTCTTGCAGGCTGCCACACAGGCGCCACAGCCAATACATGTAGCGCAATCCATAGCCTCGTCAGCATTCTCCTTAGGGATGAGGATAGCATTTGCATCCTGTGCCTGACCAGTACGGATAGAGGTGTAGCCTCCAGCCTGAATGATCTTATCGAATGCATTACGGTCTACCATACAGTCCTTGATAACTGGGAAGCCGGCAGAGCGCCAAGGCTCTACAGTGATAACATCACCATCATTGAACTTACGCATATAGAGCTGGCAGGTAGTAGCGCCACGCTCTGTCTTTCCATGTGGTGTTCCGTTGATATAGAGTGAGCACATTCCACAGATACCCTCACGACAGTCATGGTCGAACACGAATGGTTCCTTGCCCTGATTGATGAGCTGCTCGTTCATCATGTCAAGCATTTCGAGGAACGAGGTATCGTCAGGAATGTTCTGCATTACCTGCTCGTCAAAATGTCCTTTATCTTTTGGACCATTCTGCTTCCAGAACTTTACTGTTACAGTTATATTCTTAGCCATATTCCAAATTAATTCTTATAGTTACGTGTCTGAACTTTAATTATCTCATACTCAAGAGGTTCCTTTGTGAGCTCAGGAGCAGTATCGTCGTTTTTCTGATACTCCCAAGCACCTACATAGAAGAAGTTTGCATCGTCACGCTTAGCCTCACCCTCTTCTGTCTGGTGCTCCTCACGGAAGTGACCACCGCAAGATTCCTCACGATGGAGTGCATCGTAAGCAATCAGCTCACCCATAAGGATAAAGTCACGGAGGTGGATAGCCTTATCGAGCTCAATGTTTACGCCTTCCTTCTCTCCAGGAACGAAGAGGTTGGTATTGAACTCCTTACGGAGAGCTTTGAGCATCTTAAGACCTTCCTCGAGACCAGCCTTGGTACGTCCCATACCAACATGCTCCCACATAATGTGTCCGAGTTCCTTGTGAATAGAATCAACAGAGCGCTTGCCCTTGATGTTGAGGAGACGAGTAAGCTCTGCGTCAACAGCCTTCTCTGCAGCCTCAAACTCAGGCATGTCAGTAGAGAGACGAGGCCAGATAGCTTGGTCAGCGAGATAGTTCTGTATAGTATAAGGAAGAACGAAGTAACCGTCAGCAAGACCCTGCATGAGTGCAGAAGCACCAAGTCGGTTAGCACCATGGTCAGAGAAGTTACACTCACCGATAGCGAAGAGACCAGGGATTGTTGTCTGCAGCTCGTAGTCAACCCAGATGCCACCCATTGTGTAGTGAATAGCAGGGAAGATCATCATTGGCTTGTAGTAGTCAACACCGTCAACAGTCTGTACGAATTCTCCTGGGTTCACGTCAGTAATCTCCTCATACATGTCGAAGAGGTTTCCATAGCGCTGGCGGATTTCGTCAATACCGAGACGCTGGATAGATTCTGAGAAGTCAAGGAAAACGGCAAGACCAGTGTTGTTTACGCCAAAGCCCTTGTCGCAACGCTCTTTTGCAGCACGTGAAGCAACGTCACGAGGCACGAGGTTTCCGAATGCAGGATAACGACGCTCGAGATAGTAGTCACGGTCCTGCTCAGGAATCTCCCATCCCTGCTTTGTTCCAGCCTGAAGGGCCTTTGCATCTTCTATGTTCTTAGGCACCCAGATACGTCCGTCGTTACGGAGAGACTCAGACATAAGAGTTAGCTTAGACTGGTTGTCACCGTGAACAGGGATACAAGTAGGGTGAATCTGAACATAAGAAGGGTTAGCCATGAGAGCACCCTTACGATAGCACTGGATGGCAGCTGTACAGTTACATCCCATAGCGTTTGTAGAAAGGAAGTATGTGTTTCCGTATCCACCCGTTGCTATTACGACAGCGTTTGCAGAGAAGCGCTCGAGCTTTCCAGTACAGAGGTTCTTAGCAATGATACCTCTAGCGCGCCCGTCAATAATAACAACGTCTTCCATTTCATAACGTGTATAGAGCTTCACCTTGCCAGCATTCACCATGCGAGAGAGAGAAGAGTAAGCACCAAGGAGGAGTTGCTGTCCTGTCTGGCCCTTTGCATAGAACGTACGGCTTACCTGTGCACCACCGAAAGAACGGTTAGCGAGCATACCACCATATTCACGTGCGAAAGGAACACCCTGAGCAACACACTGGTCGATGATATCGTTTGAAACCTCTGCAAGACGATATACGTTTGCCTCACGGGCACGATAGTCACCACCCTTTACAGTGTCATAGAAAAGACGGTATACAGAGTCGCCATCGTTCTGATAGTTCTTGGCAGCGTTGATACCACCCTGAGCCGCAATAGAGTGAGCACGGCGTGGAGAGTCTTGTATACAAAGGTTTATTACGTTGAAGCCCATCTCACCGAGAGAAGCAGCCGCACTGGCACCAGCAAGACCAGTACCGACAACGATTACGTCGAGCTTGAGCTTGTTCTTTGGGTTTACCAGACGCTGGTGTGCCTTGTAGTTAGTCCATTTTTCAGCTACTGGTCCCTCTGGTATTCTTGAATTTAATGTCTTAGCCATAATGATTGATTACTTAGAAAGAGAAAACAATTGCTACGATAGCGAAGCCGAGCATAAGGATAGTGGTATAAACAATACCTATTATCTTCCATCTGCAGAACCATGTCTTTCCGCTCCATCCGAGAGTCTGTAGAGCAGACCAGAATCCGTGTGTGAGGTGGAACCAGATAGCAGCAAACCAGATTAGGTAAAGAACTGTGTTCACCGGATTCTGGAATGTTTTCTCAATCCACGCAGCACCATCTGTAGGACTTGGTGTCTGGAAGATAGCATAATGGTCTACGAGCTCCTGGAACATCATGTTATACCAGAAATGGTACAAGTGTAGGATGAGACCTACAGCAATGATGATGCCGAGCACGAGCATGTTCTGGCTTGCCCACTCTACCTTTGCAGGAGTGTCTGTCACCTCGTAGGAGTTATTTCCACGAGCACGACGATTCTGCATGGTGAGCCAGAATGCGTAGAAGATGTGAAGCACTGCCAAACCGGCGAGACCGAGTGTAGCCACAACGGCATACCAGTTGGCTCCAAGGAATTCACAGATCATGTTGTAGCCCTCTGCCGAGAACAGAGCAACCAAGTTCATGCTCATGTGAAAGGTGAGGAAAAGAATCAGGGCGATACCAGTTACTGACATCACCACTTTCCTACCAATAGAAGAATTTAATAACCACATAAATGTTTTAGTTTTGGTTGTTAATAAATAATTTAGTGAATAATATTTTTGAATCTTTGTAATATTTCGTTTTTTACTTGCTGAAGGGATTCTCAGCTCGTGCGAAAAGTGTGCTTCCCTCTAATGGATTTCGAAGCACTCTTTTCATGTTGAAAATTGCCCTCAAATACCCAATTTTGGGTAGCAGACATATAATATAATGTCTATCTGCTTGCAAAATTAATAAATAAAAGCGATTAATCAAAATAATTCTTTAAGAATTAAAAAATATTTCTTACTTTTGTACCAAAATTTATTTTAAATGGAACTTTTCTACGATGTAATTGTTATTGGAGGAGGTCATGCAGGGTGTGAAGCCGCATGTTCTTCCGCACAACTTGGAGCAAAGACTTGTCTTATCACAATAGACATGAATAAGATTGCTCAGATGTCATGCAATCCTGCTATTGGAGGTATTGCAAAAGGACAAATTGTACGAGAGATTGACGCTCTCGGAGGACGAATGGGTATAGTCACTGACCGTACTGCCATCCAGTTCCGTATGTTGAACCGTTCTAAAGGACCTGCCATGTGGTCGCCTCGCGCACAATGTGACCGTCCTCGGTTCATAACAGAATGGAGGCACCAGCTCGACACAACGCCAAACCTTGAAATCTGGCAAGACCAGGTTACAGAGGTCATAACAGAAGCTTCTGACAATCCAGAGCGAAAAAGCCGTGTTATTGGAGTTAAGACTCTTTGGGGCGTTGAGATATATGCAAAGAGTGTGGTTCTTACTGCCGGCACATTCCTAAATGGTTTGTTGCATATAGGAAGGAAAATGATTCCTGGAGGAAGGATTGCTGAACCTGCTTCCCACCATCTCACAGAATCCATCTGCTCTCTCGGCATTTGTTCTGCAAGAATGAAGACTGGAACTCCTGTGCGCATTGACGCAAGAAGTGTTGACTTCTCTCTTATGGAGCGTCAAGACGGTGAGAATGTTTCACACATGTTCAGCTACATTCACGAGAGTCTTGCCGATTCACAATATTTATCTGACTCTTCTCTCGCCACAAGAGAATGTTATGCTGCCCCTCGTGTGCCTCGCGACAGTAATTTCCTACCTTGCTGGACGACCTCCACGAATAAACGATGCCATGAGGTACTACTCTCTGGTTTGAAAGACTCTCCTCTTTATAATGGGCAGATACAATCAATCGGTCCTCGTTACTGTCCGAGTGTAGAAACAAAACTTGTGACATTCTCCGACAAAGAGTCTCACCCACTCTTCCTTGAACCAGAAGGAACAGATACAAACGAGATGTACCTAAACGGTTTCTCTTCTTCCATGCCTATGGAAGTACAGATTGCGGCACTAAAGGAAATACCGGCTTTCAGGAACATACGTGTCTATCGTCCAGGGTATGCCATTGAGTACGATTTCTTCGACCCTACCCAATTGACACACACCTTAGAGTCAAAAATCTGCGAAGGACTGTTCTTTGCCGGACAAGTGAACGGAACCACCGGATATGAAGAAGCGGCAGGACAGGGACTTGTTGCAGGAGTTAATGCTGCGCTTTCTGCAGGAAATGGCGGTTCTAACGAAGAGAAGAAAGCATTCATACTAAAAAGAGACGAAGCATACATTGGCGTTCTTATAGATGATCTCGTTATGAAAGGTGTTGATGAGCCATACCGCATGTTCACGTCAAGAGCAGAATATCGCATCCTCCTTCGCCAGGACGATGCAGACCGTCGCCTTACTCCTCTTGCCCATTCTATCGGACTCGCCACAACAGAGAGAATGAATGTCTGGAAGAAAAAAGAAAACGCAATAAACGAATTGACAGAGAAACTGCAACGCTCCGTTCTGAAAGCGAAGGAAATAAATCCCTACCTCGAAAGAATCGGCTCCACCCCAGTAAACGGTAGCGTCCATCTCGCAGATATTCTCACCCGACCACAGGTTACTCTCGAAGGACTCGCAGAAATCAGTCCAGAAATAAAGTACGAAAGCGAAATTTCTGAAGCAACAGAAATACTCATTAAATATAATGGTTATATTCGCAGAGAACGAGAATACGCAGAAAAGATGCATCGTTTGGAAGAAATAAAGATTCGAGGTCATTTCGACTACAATAGCATTCAAAGCCTTTCCACCGAAGCAAGACAGAAACTCACCGCCAGACAACCTCAAACTCTTGCGCAAGCATCGAGAATACCAGGAATCTCTCCTGCTGATATTAACGCATTGTTGGTGCTCTTAGGAAGATAAAACTGAAAGTGTACAAATTGTTCCACGTGAAACAATAAAGAATCTAAGTACTTATTATTTAAGAAATAAGATTAATGAGGCACGATAAAATCGATATATTTTTGCGCTTTATAAAAAAGAAGCACTAAGATATGACAGGCTTTATATACACACAGCGCATCAAAACAAACAAGAAACCTAAATGAGATTTTGGATTTTCACAATCAGGAGGCGAGAACAACACCTCACTCTACAAGACAAAGACAAACAATCGCAAACCACAGAAAGGAAAACAAATCAAAAGTTTGCGATTGATTGTCCACTAAAGTATCTGACCAAAGAAACAAATTTCCCAAACTTTCCGACAGCATAATTATAAAAGAATAAATACATAAACAAAATAGTTTCACGTGAAACATTATTATGACTAAAGATGAGAACACAAAACGTTTGGAGCGATTAAAAAACATTGTTCTGAACATGCCAGAACTTCCAGGAAGCTATCAGTATTACGATTCTGATGGTTTAATAATCTATGTTGGTAAGGCAAAAAACCTAAAAAAGCGCGTATCTTCTTATTTCCATAAGGAAGTAGACCGCTACAAGACGAAAGTGCTTGTTTCGAAAATTATGGATATCACCTACACTATTGTTAAGACAGAAGAAGACGCCCTACTCCTAGAAAACGCATTAATAAAGAAATACAATCCTCGATATAACGTACTCCTTAAAGATGGGAAAACATATCCGAGCATCTGCGTAACGAACGAACCATTTGCAAGAATTTTCACAACGAGGAAGATAAACAAAAAATTCGGCACGTTCTTTGGTCCGTACACAAATCTTGGGGCAATGTACCAGATTCTTGATTTTATAAAGAAGATGTACAAACCAAGGGCATGCACGTTAAACATAACACCAGAAAGTATTGCTGAAGGGAAACACAAGGAATGTTTGAAATTCCACCTCGGAATTTGCGGAGGTTGTTGTATCGGAAAACAGAAGCAATCGGATTATGCAAACAACATTTCTGCTGCAAAAGAAATTCTAAAAGGAAACACAAGAAACATACAGAAGGGAATATGGGAACAGATGCAGAAGGCTGCGGAAGAATTACGCTTCGAGGAAGCACAAGAGCTTAAAGAACAATATATGCTTTTGGAGCAGTATTGCGCAAAGAGCGAGATAGTAAGTCACACTATTACTGATATCGATGTTTTCACTTGTCTGAAAGACGAAAACAAGGGCAATGCATACGTAAACTTCATACACGTTAAAAAAGGCCAGATAAACCAATCGTTTACATTTGAATACAAGTTGAATCTTGATGAATCAGAAGATGAGATCTTAGAGGTTGCAATTCCCGAGATAAGAGAGAAATTCTCTTCCGATGCGAAAGAAATTGTTGTTGAGAAGGCTCTTGAATGGAATATCCCTGGAGGAGAGTTTTTCGTTCCTCAGAGGGGCGACAAAGTTCGTCTTCTCGAACTATCAATGATGAACTGCAAACAGTATAGAGTAGATCGTCTAAAGCAGGCAGAGAAACTAAATCCAGAACAGAGAGCTACACGACTTATGAAAGAACTTCAAGATAAACTTCGCCTCCCCTCTCTACCAATGCACATTGAAGCATTCGATAATTCAAATATCCAAGGCGAAGATGCAGTAGCTGGTTGTGTTGTCTTTAAGAAGATGAAACCATCAAAAAAAGACTATAGGAAATACATCATTAAGACTGTTGTAGGACCGGATGATTACGGCAGTATGGAGGAGGTTGTGAAGCGTAGATACGGAAGGATAAAAGAAGAAGGAGGAGAGTTTCCCGACCTCATTATTTGCGATGGTGGTATTGGGCAGATGAACGTTGTGAGACACGTTATCAAAGATATTCTTGAACTCAATATTCCTATTGCTGGACTTGCAAAAAATGACAAACACAGAACAAACGAACTTCTCTATGGCTTTCCTCCTCAGACAATACAATTGAAGACAGACTGCGAACTCTTTCATGTGCTCACACAACTGCAGGATGAGGTACACAGATATGCCATCACCTTCCATCGCGATAAGCGTTCTAAGAGCGCACTCAAAAGTGAACTTTCAGATATCAAAGGAATAGGAGAAAAGACCATTGAACAGCTTCTAAAGAAATATAAATCGGTGAAGAGAATAAAGGAAGCCGACTACTCAGAAGTTGCGAAAATCATTGGAAATTCTAAAGCTGAAAGTTTGTGGAAACACTGGGGTAAGAAAATAGTAAAAGACAATTAGAAAGAAATTCAAGATAAGAGAAAAAAGACAGTAAGAAACATATTAAAACTAAAAGGAAAAAGACATGAGATTAGTTATTCAAAGAGTTAGTCACGCAAGTGTTACAGTATACAAAGAAGGACATGAATACGACAAAGAGTATGTAGAATACAAAGACGAGATAGGAAAGGGACTAATGATACTCGTAGGAATTGAAGAAACCGACTCTACAGACGACATTGAGTGGCTGACGAGTAAAGTATCAGCCATACGCATTTTCGACGACGAGAACGGCATTATGAACCTTTCCATAAAAGATATAGATGGTGAATGTCTTGCAATAAGCCAATTCACACTCTTTGCAAGCACTAAGAAGGGCAATCGCCCCTCTTGGTTCAGAGCTGCCAAGCAAGATATTTCAGAGCCGTTATACAACGTTTATTGCAAGGTTCTTGAAGAGAAACTTGGTAAAGAAGTTCATCGTGGAGTATTTGGTGCAGATATGAAAGTAGAGTTGTGCAATGACGGTCCTGTAACCATTCTTATAGACTCTAAGAACCGTGAATAAAAAGTCTCTCAAAGTAATTCCAAAAATTATGAATCATTTTCATTAGAAACAATAAAATTATAATTCTGCAGAACTATTTATAAATACTCTTAAACAATTATGGCAAAGGCATATTTCAAAATTATTTCCCTCTTAAAAAGATAATAATTGTTATAAGAATTGTAAGTAATAAGAATAATTAGTATCTTTGCAGAAGTATAAATAAAAGACGTCATCGAAAAGAAAATATTAACAGAAAAACCAATAGAACTATGAGCAAAGAAAAGATCAATGAAGCACTTGAGAAATACAATCTCGACCTTAACGACAAACAGATCTCAGCAGAGGTGAAGACACTTCTTGAAGAGCATCTTGAAGAGAATATGACAGACGAGGTGAAGCGTTTCCTTATGGGAAGCATAGAGCTCACAACACTTAAGAATACCGACTGCGACCGAAGTGTGATAGAGTTCACTGAGAAGGTCAACCAATTCGATTCGGAGTTCCCTACCCTCCCGCATGTAGCCACCATCTGTGTTTATCCTTGCTTTGCAGAAGCCGTCAAGGATACCCTTCAGGTTGATGGTGTTGAGATAGCCTGCGTGAGCGGTTCTTTCCCCTCCTCACAAGCTCGTATAGAGGTAAAGATTGCAGAGACATCACTTGCCATAGCAGATGGTGCCACAGAGATAGATATTGTGATGCCAGTAGGTAAGTTCCTTGATGGCGACTATGATGGAGTAGCAGAAGATATCTCAGAGCTAAAAGAGGCATGTGGTGATGTTGCTATGAAGGTTATTCTTGAGACTGGTTGCTTACGTGACGCAAAGGATATAAAGATTGCCTCAATTCTTTCAATGTATGCAGGTGCCGACTATATCAAGACAAGTACAGGAAAAGAGAAGGTTTCAGCAACACCAGAGGCAGCTTACGTGATGTGTCAAGCCATAAAGGAGTACTACGAAGAGACAGGCATTCAAATCGGCTTTAAGCCTGCTGGCGGAATAAATTCAGTTAGGGATGCTGTCACTTATTACACTATCGTAAAAGAAGTACTTGGAGAAAAGTGGCTGACTAATAAATGGTTACGCCTCGGAACCTCACGATTAGCAAATCTTCTTCTTAGCGAAATTCTGCATGAGGAAACAAAATTTTTCTAAACAGTGATACAATTTCATGAACATTTAGACATCCTTAAAAAAAAGGCTAAGTAAACGAAATAAAAAAAAAAGAGGGAGGTACAAGTATTGCTTATACCTCTCTTCCAATGACATATTGAAGATACGTAAGCAGAGCTTCAGAGTATTTCTTTTCAGTTATTTCTGACAGAAGATACAGCTCAGCCTTCTTATAAAAGTCCTCCATAGCATGACGAGCGAAGTTTATGCCTCCATGCTCACGAGTATAGGTGATAAGCTCCTGAATTTCGACTTCAGAACACTCTTGCTTCTTTGCTTTTCGAGCGAGACTAACAATAGACTCGGGACAAGCATTCTCCTTGTCGTTCAAGACAAATAGAATTGGGAGAGTGAGCTTTCCTTCTCTCATGTCATTACCAGTAGGCTTTCCTATCTCTTTTGAATCGTAATAGTCAAAGATATCATCACGTATCTGGAAGATAATTCCAAGATTTCTACCAAACTCCCTCGACTTTGCAATATCTTCTTCTGACGCATCTACAGAAAGAGCACCAAGAATGCAACAAGCCTCAAAGAGAGCAGCTGTCTTCTTCGTGATAACTTCATAGTAAGCATCTATTGAGAAGGAGGTATCAGATATATTCTGCTGCTGCTGCACTTCTCCACTTGAGAGCGTCTGACCCAGTTGTGCAAGACAACTTGTCATTCTCTCATCATGACATTTGCTTATCTCAAATAGTGAAGTGGAGAGTATATAATCACCCACAAGAACAGCAAGACGATTGTTGAAAGAAGCATTCACAGAAGGCTGCCCTCTCCTCTCGTCTGCCTCGTCAACAACATCATCATGAACAAGACTGGCAGTGTGGAGTAACTCAAGAGAGCATGCAGCGTGAATTGCCTTATTCATCACACCCTTTTCTGTTGAAGAAAGAGCATCATGAACAGAAACAATATTTCTGTATAGCGCACCGTGATTCTTCGTATACAAAGCCTTTGCAACAAGCAAGGTGAGAATAGGGCGCATACGCTTCCCTCCTCGTTGAAGGATATGTTGCAGAACCTTGTTCAAGAGCTCATCTTCTACAGATAGTGAACCCTTGAAAACTTCCTTGAATTGTGACAATTCTTTTGTCACTGGAGCCGTTATTTTGGTAAGTATTTCAGACATGTAAAATTATTTTAGTGCAAAATTAAAGAAAATATTATGATTTCTGAAAACTTTTGTGTACTTTTACACAAAATTTAATTTAATATGGTGGAAAAAGGGTGGTTAAAGACGAAAAAATAAAGAAAAAGGGTATTTTTATGAACCAAAAAAGCTTACTGTTTAAGAATATTTGGGAGGAAGAAAAAAGGTGAAAAAAAGGAGAAAAAACGAGGAAAGGATTATACAGATTATAACAATAAATAAAATAAGGAAGAAATGAAAAAACTATTTCTGATTGATGCCTATGCAATCATCTTTCGCTCCTACTATGCGTTGATTCGCTCTCCAAGAATCAATAGCAAAGGGATGAACACAAGCGCCATAATGGGATTTGTGAACACACTCTATGAGGTATTGTCAAAAGAGTCACCCGACTATATTGCTGTCGCCTTTGATTTAGGAAAAACTTTTCGCCATGATGCTTATCCTCCTTACAAGGCGCAACGCGAAGAAACTCCAGAAGATATAAAAAAAGCTGTTCCTTACATCCAAAAGATTCTCTCTGCATGGCATATTCCTTCTCTGCAGATAAGTGGTTTTGAGGCAGACGACATAATAGGTTCTTTGGCAACAATAACCGCCAATAGAAGTTACAAAGATAATTCCGAAGATAGCATCGTGACCTATATGCTCACACCCGACAAAGACTATGCACAACTCGTCAGACCAGGCATCTTTATTTACAAACCACTCCATGGAGGGGGATATGAGATTCTTGGAGAGAAAGAAGTATGTGAGAAATATTCCGTTTCATCGACTTCTCAAGTTATAGACCTTTTAGCCTTGATGGGCGACAGTGCCGATAATTTCCCTGGCTGCCCTGGTGTTGGTGAGAAAACAGCTGCTAAGCTCATAAACGAATATGGCTCTTGCGAGAACATCATAGATAATGCAAGCAACATAAAAGGTGCTCTCGGAAAGAAAATCTCTGAACATATTGACGACATAAAGATTTCTAAATTCCTTGCAACCATAAAAACCGATATTCCTGAACTCGAAGAACGCTTCCCTACCCTACTCTCTGAGATGGAAAGAAAAAATCCTGATGTGAACGAACTGGCAAAGATTTTCGAGGAACTGGAGTTCAAAACCCTCGCAAAGAAAATTCTTGGAGCAGGAGGCAAAAACACCTCTTCGCAAGAACTGAACTATGATTCTGAAGTTGTAAAAAATGTTAATGTAAATAAAAGTAAAAAGAAAAGTAATTCTGTTAATCTTGAACCTTCGCTCTTTGGAGATTTGCTTGACGAGGGTTTGGGAGAAGAAAAAATCGGTAATTATTCTAGTTTAAAAGATATTAAGCACAAATATCAACTTGTTGATTCACAAGTAGAAGCGAAGAAGCTTTGTGACTTTTTATTGACAAAAAATATTGTTTGCTTTGACACTGAAACAACTTCGAAGAGTGCTATAGAGGCAAAATTAGTAGGAATGAGCTTTTCTATTGAGAAAGGCGAGGCTTGGTATGTCTCAAAACGTGGCATGATGGAGGAGATGGTGGAGATTTTCCGTCCGTTGTTCGAAAATGAGAAAATCGCGAAGGTTGGTCAGAACATGAAATACGACATAGAGGTGTTGAGTCGTTGCGGAATAGAAGTAAGGGGTGAGAAATACGACACAATGATTGCTCATTATCTCCTTCAGCCAGAATTGCGCCATAACATGGACTATATGGCAGAAACAATTCTCAACTACGCAACAATCCATTACGAAGATGTAGTTCCGAAGGGATGTACAATGGCTGACCTTGATGAATCGAAAGTGTGCGACTATGCTTGTGAGGATGCCGACATTACTCTCCAGCTTTGGGAGAATTTAGAAGAACGTGTGAAGGCAGAGGAGGGACTCTGGCATCTGTTCAAAGAGATTGAAATGCCTTTGGTGGATGTTCTGGCAGATATGGAGCTTACTGGTGTATCGATAGACAGCAATGCACTTCGTGAGGTATCGAAGATGTTCAACGAGAGAATGCTCAGCCATGAGAAGAGAATCTTTGAGCTCTCTGGACACCCATTTAACATAAACTCTCCAAAGCAGGTGGGGGAGATTCTCTTTGGGGAGATGAAGATAATCGAAAAGCCAAAGAAAACAAAAACGGGACAGTTCGTAACCTCTGAGGAGGTATTAACAGCATTAAGGAAAGACCATGAGATAGTGAACGAGATTCTTGAATATCGTGGCTTGAAGAAATTAGTGGGTACTTACGTAGATGCTTTGCCGAAGTTGGTGAATAGAGAAACAGGAAAGATTCACACTTCATTCAATCAATGCGTAACAGCAACAGGACGTCTCTCGTCTTCTGACCCCAACCTTCAGAATATTCCTGTTCGTGGGGAGGATGGCAAGGAGATTAGAAAGTGCTTTATTGCTGGAAAAGAGAAGGAAACGGGTGAACTCTCCCTCTTTGTCGACTACTCTGTAGAAACAGAGAAATGCTTGTTCTTCTCTGCCGACTATAGTCAGATAGAACTTCGTGTGATGGCTCATCTCAGCAAAGACGAACACATGATAGAGGCTTTCAGAAAGGGTTATGACATTCATGCTGCCACAGCTGCCACTGTATATGGAAAGAACAGGGAAGAGGTGACACGAGATGAGAGAACAAAGGCGAAACGTGCAAACTTCGGACTCATCTACGGTATCTCCACATGGGGATTAAGCCAGTCGCTCATGATCGACAGAAAAGAGTCGAAAGCACTTATGGATGGTTTCTTCCAGACGTTCCCAAAAGTGCAGCAATATATGGAGGAAGCAAAACGTATTGCCTCTGAGAAAGGCTATGCCACTACCCTACTCCATCGTCGACGTTATCTTGCCGACATTAATTCTGGAAACGCCACCGTACGTGGCTTTGCAGAGCGTAATGCCATCAATGCTCCTATTCAGGGCACTGCCGCAGATATCATTAAGATAGCAATGATTCGCATACACAAACGTTTCAAAGAGGAGGGTATACGTTCTAAGATGATTCTTCAGGTACACGATGAATTGAATTTCTCTGTCTATGAAAGTGAACGCGAGAAGGTTCAGAAGATTGTTCTTGAAGAAATGGAGAATGCCTATCCTCTCTCTGTCCCTCTCGTAGCCGACTATGGTTGGGGCGAAAACTGGTTGGAAGCACATTAACCAAAAAGTACAGATTGATTCTTTGTCAGAAAACAGTCTCCTTAAAAGTGAATACTAAGTAGGTGCGCAAAATGATTTTTATAATGATTGTATTGATTGGTGAAGAAAAAACTTCTGCCATGCTTTTTCCCTTATCAGCATGGCAGAAGTTGTATTATTCTTGTTCATTTTCCAAATCATCGAGATCGTTTATCCAAGAAAATTTATTTGTCCATCTCCACACTGTAGAGCGTGATAAGTTCGTGATATTCTGAATGTTTTGATTTGATAAAGAAGCTTTGTTCGTCTGTTTTGCCTTAATAGCAGGTAGAATAGCATTGGAAATTCCTATTCGCCTTATGGATTGTGAAGGTTCATTGGGCTCACTACCAATAACGATAGCAAATCTCGTGGCAATACCGATGGGATGCATTGCAGGAAAGAAAGGAGACACAACCACCAATATCCTTTCATTATTGGTTGTATACTGCTCAAACATCTTCTGCATACATGTTCTACAACTGTAAAAAGTCAGACAACTGTTTTGTTTTTATGCTAAGAAACGCTGCACAGAGAACAAACAGTTGTGCTGGAAGAATCAGTACGGAGCCGTCAATAAACCTTTGTGGGGGTTCACCATTCCAACAGCAGAAAGATAATTGTTGTCGTAAACGATGCTATAGACATACACGTTTTCATAATAATGTTAAGAAGAACCGTGAAATCAGTCAATTTATCAAATACCAACGTCTCATTGGCATAGACTCCACATCACCATTTAAGAATAACCATAGTTCTTTCCTCTCGTTTGTTAAACCAGAGAGAGGTTCTGGGGATAGTTGTTAGTTAATGTTGTTAGTTAAATCCGTTTCTCATGCTTCTACATGTCGTTGTACGTTTGTCTTCGTGCGTATGTTGTTTATATCTTCGTCATAATATTCTCCGCAAAAATATATGACTCATATATACTCAGCATATAGGTTACATATGACATGCGTATACGTACATGTGCGGAAAAGGAGCGAGAGATGGATTCTCGATTGAATCACGAGTGCAAATTTGTCCGTAGGACTCGCACGAAGGAAATAGGGCTTGTCGTTTTTGTCCGGAGCTCTTCGGACGGAAATGGTGCCCGTCTCCGATTTACTTCCCTTCGCTAATCACTTTCCTGCTTTGCCGACAAGGTTGCTCCAGTCAGTGAGTCCTTCGGACGAGTTTTCAAGTGCAAAGTTAATACTTATTTTTGCTCGTTTTCCAATTTTCCCTATAATTGAAACACCAATTCCCTATAATTCTGCATATAGTATTTTTTACCTCTTAGAGAAGGGTTAGACACATGGTTGCCCATATAATCTCCCAGGATTCAGAAACTGATTTTCAATGTCGGTTGCGGGTTGCGAGTTGCGCTTTACTCATTACTTGAGGGTCGAGAGATAGTACTATGTCATTTGCTTAGTTTGGTACTGGCTTCCAGCCAGCTATAGGGGCTTGATCCTAATCCGTAGGCAAATGCTGACGCATTTCCCCACGGCATTACTCAAAGTACTGGCTTCCAGCCAGAGCCGTAGCGGTGATTGATGAGTGGTAGCCTTTACATTTGTGGCGAAGCGCAACTCGCAACCCGCAACTCACATTGATTTTCCTTGTGCATGCGAGCGCG
>CALZTP010000035.1 GCA_945829115.1 uncultured bacterium
AGAAATCAGGTAAAGTAACCATAGAGAAGAATATGATTACTGATATTCAGAGTGCAACATTTGAAATATAAACACCAAGCCTATGATACAGAATGCTTTGTTCAGACAGTGCCTTGCCGCTATACCAGAAGAACAGAAGGCTGAGTTTGAGCTTTCGTTCGGGATAGCGGAGCGCATCAGTGAAGTTCTAAAAGCAAAGAACCTCACCCAAAAGGATTTTGCCCAAAAACTCCACAAGAGGGAGTCGGAAATATCCAAATGGTTGACTGGCAGACACAACTTCACCATGCAGACCATTGCTAAGATTGAAACGGCATTAGGCTGCAAGCTCATCAATATAGCCGAGTGATATTTACAAACAAAGGGAAAAGAAAAACTCTCTTCCCCTTGTTTTCTTGTAAGTGCTGATTACCCAAACACCCAACAACTGTTAAAAACACCCGTCAAATTCTCACTTTTACATAAAATTGGCTGCGGTTAACTCTGTTGAATATCGGCTGCACTCGGCATAGCATTCAAACAAGTTTGATGCTCTGCTCTCGTTGGCACGATATTTCGGAAAAACAATTAAGCAAGCTTATTGATTTTTCTCTCGCCTTGCACAATTTTTCTTCCCAAACACTTGCACAACTCAAATAAAAGTCGTACCTTTGCATCAACAGAATCCGCCACGCTTCCCGTTAGATCAGCGAACCAGGGCGGGTCTTTTGCTTTTATACCTATGGTTCTCGAAAATGAGAATACAGAAGAGACCATCTCATCTCCTGTTTACGACCTCAACGGTATGGAGAAGAGCGGTATCAGCAAAGGCTGGAATATCTTCAACGGAAAGAAGATTCTTATAAAGAAATAAGGTTCTTTTTTTAACGCGAATTATCGAGAATTATCGGCACAACCGATAAACCATGTGGAGCGATGCTCTAAAAGGTTCTCACCGTAAATTGGTTACACGACACTATAAAATCCAGTTTAGATCTTTGGTTGTTGTCCTACACCCCCTGCATATTATAACATCCTTGCTTCTTCCTTTTCTCTTTATTCGCTAATTTTGGTAGAGTTCTCGTTTTACCTTCGCTACTTCTTTGCTTTCCAATCGATGTTAAAGCGAAGTTCTATCGAAGGTAAAGCGAAGTTCTATCGAAGGTAAAGCGAAGACAAAGCGAAGTTCTATCGAAGGTAAAGCGAAGTTCTATCGAAGGTAAAGCGAAGATAAAGCGAAGTTCTATCGAAGACCTATCGAAGAGCTATCGAAGACCTATCGAAGAGAGTATGTGTCAGCTGTTTTATCCACCTACATATAGTTTGTCTGTTGCACCGATAACTAGTCGAGCCTTAAAAACCTCGCCCATGCGCGCATGTGAATGCATTATATGTGATAACCGACCATTGTCCCTCTGTCATGAGCCTCCTAATGACCCATTTGAAAAGGCACAAAAAGAGCCTCATGGCTCTTTTGAGGTTATATGCGGCAGCAGCGAGCATGACATTTATAGAGTCTCCGAAAAGGCCCTTGTAGAAGTTCCGTCCTAGACGATGGTCGCTCTTGCAGTGCCCGATAACCAGTTCTATTCCCGCCCGCTTCCTGAATAGCTCGTGCTTCCACGTAGTGAGCTGAGAGGAGTGATTTGCGCAATCATGCTATAAACATCGAACTCAACCAGTGGCTACTCTCTGAGATCTTCAATCACCACTGTTGCCTTAAACTCAAGGGTGAATTTTCCACCAGTCGATGTCGAACAGTTCGCTATCTCCACCTCTGAAGAAGAGATAGACATCGTGAATACCGGTCGGACCTTTGACGACTGGTGCCCTCACCTCTTTGTCACCATTGTTTACCGTAAAGGTGACAAATGGACTTCCTCCAAGTCGATCGACATATAGTTCTACAACACCTTCACTCTTGAAATTGAGCAACTTAATAGTAGCAAGTGTTGGTGCATCAGAGCCAAAATTGACATTGCGAACCTTGATCCAATCACCATTATGAATTGATGTGACATAGTGCTTTTCACCTGGAAGGCGGTCGAGCTTCACACCCCAACTTGAAGACATGGTCTCTGCCTGAACCTCGGCATAAGGATTGATGGTGCCAAGAGGTTTCACACCCTCCTTTGTGAATGGGATGAACGGAATGGTGCCATCAGCATTGAACGTGAACTCCTCAATGGCAGTCGAACGACGGAAGCCATCACCATTTGGAAGCATACCATTATGGTAGAACATATAATCGTGACCCTTGAAATGTATGTTTCCGCCATGAATCGTAAAGCTGTTTTCAGCTTCGTCCATAATACGTCCACGGAAAGTCCAAGGGCCATGTACGGAAGGTGCTGTTGAATAAGCCATGTATTCAGGAACTCCACCAGCAGGATAGACAGCATAATAGATGTCGCCTCGCTTGGTCACCCACGGACCTTCCTCATACTGTGTCATCATGCGCTCCTTGCCTATACTCCAGTCCATCTTCGACTGCAGTTCACCGAAACTCTTTGGATCTGTGTAGCCATCTACCTCTGCATAACCGTTCTTGAACGATATCATATCATCATTGAGTTCTCCATACCAAAAACCTTTGTTGCCCCAGAAGAGATAAGGTGTACCATCGTCATCAATGAAGATAGTTGGATCGATGAAGCCATGCCCCACGGCAAGAGGACCACCAATGGCATCTACCCACGGCCCTGTAGGTTTGTCTGCCACAGCTACGGCAAGAGCATCCTTGCCTTCTGCAGTGTTGCAGCACAGATACCAGTACCATTTGCCATTTCGTTCCACTGCTTGTGCAGCCCATGCGCGGTCACCCTGTTTTGCCCATTCGAAGGTAGAGGTCGAAACCTGAGCTCCGAGATATGTCCAGTTAACCATATCTTCTGTCTCAAAGACGAGCCAGTCTTTCATTTTGAAATATAGTGCATCATCTTCATCATGATCGACAAAGAGATAGACCTTTTCGCCATGGACGTAAGGAGCTGGATCGGGAGTGTAGATTGCACTGATAATAGGGTTCTGTGCAGATGCATTGGCAACTGCAGCAAGAATCAGAGTTGAAAGTAGAGGTCTTTTCTTCATTTTTTTTGTATTAGTTAGTAAATGTAATCTCATTGCAAATGAGTTTATAACGTACGACTATTTCTCATACCTGCGATATTGGTTTCATAGTCAAGACATGCGGGTAATCGCTTAGCATAACAATAGACAACGGGGAGCCTGAGTCATTTCCCTTTGGTGGTGCAAAGATATGCATTTTGTATGCAACCTGCAAGTTTTTGGGCATTTATTTTCATTATGCTGCTATTTTTCATAAATTTTGATATCACTAACTTTGCAGGGATTATGATAGCAAATACGGGTGGTGAGTAGATACAAAAATAACCCCCACAAAATTGCTGTTGACGAATGTCGAAGCAATTCATGGGGAATTATTCCGTAATTCAAAAAATAAAATATATCGCTTAATAAGATATCGGTTTAATGAAGTATGCTAAGCACGTATTCGATGTGCATTTATTATACCGCTATTTTTTATGCACGTATTCGATGTGCTTATTTTACTATGCGCTTCTGACGGTTCTGGATAACAATGCCCTTGTGGTTGGCATTAGCCCTCTGCCCCTGAAGATTATATACGCGATCGCCGTAACGGTGGCTATCATCTACAGTGACATTCTCAATTCCTGAGGTAGTGACATAGGTTATATCCATAACATAGCAGAGCTGGTCGCCAGAATTGGTGAATGTGAACTGGCTCTTGTTGTTGATATCGAAAGAGACGATGTCAGGATTCTCTCCATCTTTATAGCTCTTGAGAATCTGAGCGTTTTCAGCAGTATAGACAGTGCCATCGATATTTCCCCAGAAGCTGGTGCGGTCGGTAGAGCCTTCATCCTTGTTGATATAGCTGTAGAAGGTAACCTTTGCGATTGTCTTTCCTTCAGGAGCAACGAAAGTATTCTCTGCACCGTTGGAGAGTTTCAAACTCATTCGCGTCACTCCGTCAACAGTGATTTCCTTTCCCTTAGAGATGTTCTTTGAAGCATTTCCTGTAATTGTAAGAACAGCACCATCTTCAAAGGTGATGGAGTTTGCGTCAGAGGCATCGTCTGGGTATGAATATCCCTTCATCTCAGTTTTTTCTGTCACCTCACCACCAGGATTGTCGCCCCCACCAGGATTATCGCCACCACCAGGGGTGTTGCCTCCTTCTTTCAGAACAGGATAGTATTCTTCAAAGGTAGAAGTAGCATCTGTTACTCCACCCTTCATAATCTCCTCTACAAGACTGTTGGCATAGAGTTCGATATTGGTATAGAATCCCTTCTCATCGAGCGTGATCTTTGCAGCATCAGAGGCATCGTTAGGGTTCAGTCCATACTGTTTCTCCCAATCATCAGGGATGCCATCACCATCTGTGTCAAAGCCTTCCGGATGCTTTCCATCACCGAATGTATTCTCTGTGTACCCTTCACAGTCGCTAACACGGTCAATAAGACCTTTTGTCTTAGACACACTGCCAGTGTATGTTGCTGTACCGTTTGTTGCCTCTGTAACATATCTTTCATCCACTACATCGCGATGGAGCGAGGCACCAACATACTGCAGCACCTTTTCGTAAGCCTTAGCAGCAGAATGTGTTGTCACGAATCCAGTAGGGCAAGGCTCCGTCATCTTTATGTCCACATACTGTTTCCCTCCGATGGTCTTATGCTCAACAGTAGTGTAGTAGTTTGACTCATCTTGACTCCAGTAAGTGCCATCTTGAGAAAGAAGACCACTATCGTAAGAGATTCCATTCCAGTCGCGGTTTTCCTTCTTTGTACCATCAGCCTTTTCGGTAGTATTTCCGTTCATGTAGTAACGGCTCGTCATGCCTACCATGTCGCCCGTTGTTTGGTTTCCAGATGCACCAACAGTAATTGTTGTCACGCGCTCCTGATTGCTCTTTCCTGAAGGTCCAGCCTTGTAGTAGTTGTTCACAATGTTTATCTGACCACCACCAGGGCCTCCATAGCATCCGCCCTGAGAGTTGTAGATAACACAGTTTCTGAAATCCACATTCTCAGCCTCTACAGTATTCTTCCAGTTGTAAGTATTATAATCGTAGTTAGAAGTGTAACCTGCCCATTTATAGCGAGCACCATTAAAGCGAGGAGAACGGTTTGCCACATGAGCAATCATGTTATGATGGAAAGAAGCAAGTTTTCCACCCCAAATGCCGCCATAGCCGTGAGCACCCTTGTCGTGACCAGCATTCAGAAGGCTCTCAGCCACGGTACACCACTGCATGGTGAAGTTGTTATTGTCGTAGAACGATGCCACCTCGTCAATGCTCCAAGAGAAAGAGCAATGGTCGAGAATGATTCCCGTCTTATTTCGCTGGTATATAGCATCAGCCCCATCATTAACATTCTTTTCCTCTCCACGGCGGAAGCGTATAAACCTGATAATATTATTTCCGCCAGGATTAACGGTATAATATCTCACCGTAACGCCTGGAGCAGGAGCTGTCTGTCCAAGGATGGTAGTATTGTCTCCAATTGTCAGATCTTTTGACAGAGCAATGACGCCAGCCACATCAAAAACGACAATCTTTCTGGAGTTTCCAGCTACTGCATTACGCAATGAGCCAGGACCATTGTCGTTAAGATTCGTCACTCTAATAACATTACCTCCGCGACCGCCAGTTACGAATCGTCCGTGACCTTCCGCTCCAGGAAATGCTGGAGCTTTCTCTAACTGTGCTTGTGCTGCTATTGCCATTGTGAAGGCAACGAGCAATGAAAAAAACTTCTTCATTGTGTATTTCTTTTTTTTGTTTACAGTGGATGTCAAACCTCCATAAATTACACATTTATGAAGGTTGCTAATCAATATTTCTATTGGAAGAATTTCCGATTATTACGAATTACAATTCCCTTATGACTACCATTTACGCGCTGACCTTGAAGGTTATAAGAAACATCTTTCCCACGAGAAGAGTCAATTGTAACATCAGCTATTCCAGATGGTGTCGGAGTAGGGAAATACTCTTCGAAATATCCCACTACCTCCGTCAAGGCATCTGCACGCTGGCCTTTTATCTTCTCCTCAACCAAGGAATTGCAGTAAACCTCAAGGTTGGTGTAATATCCTTTATTATCAAGTGTATAGCCGTTACGATCGGAAGCATCTTCTGGATTAAGACCGTACATCTTCTCCCATTCGTCTGGCATTCCGTCACCATCGGTATCCGTTGGAGCTTCAGTAGAAAGAAGTTCCGGCCATCCGCCTGCATCTTCCTGAGAATTGATGAATCCCGCATCGTTACCTCTTCCTGTATACTTTGCAGTTCCGGTCTTCACATCATTAATGATATACTCATCGTGAGAGTCTCGCTTATGAGATGCTCCTACATATGCCAAGACCTTCTCGTAGGCTGTTTCTGCCTTATGAGTGGTGATATGCCCATAGGCGATAGGGGCATTTATGCGCATGGTATCCTTAGTTTCCTGGGTATAGGTGTTGTCAACCTTACTGTTGTCAATCTGGTTGTACATACCGTATGTCCAGTTGTCGTTTGTAACCTCTGGATATTTCGTATTGACATTTCCATCTACATAGTAGTCTCCCCAGACATGCCACATCTTGTCCCAATCGTTTGGAGTGGCAGTACCGTGATTAGTATATTTTGTCGTACGGATTCCCACAGAAGCAATTCTCATGCCCTTTGTTCCTGATGGAGTTCCAGGTCCTGGCTTGTAATAGTTGTTCACAATGTTCACATTCATTCCTTCACCACCATAGCAACCGTTGCCGCCCCAGTTATAGATGACATTGTTTCGCAAGTCCATACGCTCGTCTGTCTGAGTACTAGGTCGAGGACCAAGGCGTGGGGTTCGAGAAGTATGATGAGCAATGAGGTTATGATGGTAAGAAGCCCCTGAGCCACCCCAGTTTCCTCCATAGCCATGCTTCCCCTTGCTATGTCCACAATTAACCATACTTTGGTCGGCTATACACCATTGCACACTGATATCCTTTGAGCCATAAACAGAAAGGCATTCGTCCACACTCCAAGAAACGGAACAATGGTCAATAATGATATTCTTCCTATCCATTCCACCAAGTCCATCTCCTTCATGCATGCTGACATTTCTGTTACCAAGGCGGAAACGGAGATAGCGGATGATGACGTTATCAGCAGAGATAACAAAAGGATAGTCGGCTATGCAGATACCATCGCCAGGAGCTGTCTGTCCAAGAATGGAGACATCCCCTTTCTTTAATTTCAGTTCCTTAGTAAGGTAAATGGTTCCAGAGACATCGAATACAATAGTGCGCTTTCCAGATTTCTCACATGCCTTTCGGAAAGTTCCTTCTGTTCCGTCATCTGTTAGCTTTGTAACATGATACACCTCTCCTCCTCGTCCGCCTTGAGTATAGCGTCCGTGACCTTCTGCGCCAGGAAAGGCAGGTGCTGATTCAAACTGTGCCATTATGTTTCCCACTGAAAGCAGTGCAAATAGCAAGAGTAAAGATTTTTTCATAATATGATTTAAGTAGTTAGAATAGATTCATGTAGAGGATAATCGGCCTATTTCTTTTATAGAGATTACACCCCAATAGTTACAGTTTTTCTTTTTTTTCGCCACAAAGGTAAGCAAAAATTCATTTTCCTGCAAATTAATCAAGTTTTTTTTAACTAAATCACAACTTTATCCACTATTTCACATAATTCTTCCACCTCTCTACCCATGTCTATGAGCCAGCATTCAACACTTATTGCCAATCTCAGTCATCGTCTTTTTTTTTCATATATGCTGTTATTTGTCACCTCACTCTATCATTATTGTTAGATATATTTTTCCCTAATAAAACACATATAAGGTAAACATATCCGATATGTCTCAGATATGACTACCTTATATCTTAGTTATGACCAACTACTTGCTGTCTATGTTTCTTCTTTTTAAAGTCCCAGGGCTTGAAGGATGGCTTTTGTTGCTCCTGCCTTCTTTTTCACATATCCTCCAGCGGAATTGCCACATTCTTCAAGATATTCCTTTTTGTCAAGGAGAGAGTTCATGACAGAAGCGAAGGAAAGAGCGTCTGTTATTTCCAATCCTCCTCCACATGCCTTCAGATCTTGTGCCTCCTGGAAACGAGCATTATTAGGACCAAAGACCACTGGTTTGCTCCATACAGCAGCCTCAAGGAGATTATGAATGCCCACTCCAAATCCTCCACCGACATACGTGATATCAGCATAGCGGTAGATGGACGAAAGCAGGCCGAAGCAATCTATGATAAGCGCATCAAATCCCTCAGGCTTTGCCTTGCCTTCTGTGAGTGCTGAATATCTAACCGCCCTCCTACCATTTTCAGAAAGGAGACGTTCTATCTGCTCGAGATGTGAAGGAGCAATGACATGAGGGGCAATAACAAGCTGCCAGTCTTTTCTCTTATTTAAATAAGGTATAAAGATTTCCTCGTCTGGCTGCCAAGAACTTCCTGCAATAAACGTTTGTTTCCCTCCGCAGAAACGCTCCACAAGGGGAAGATCCTTCGCCTGCTCTGCAATGGCAAGGACGCGGTCGAAGCGTGTATCTCCAGTAACCGTTACATTCTCTATGCCTATCCCATGCAGCAACTCCTTGCTCGCCTCGTTCTGCACGAAGAAATGTTCGAAGCACTTCAGCACATTAGCATAATGCTTTCCGTACCATCTGAAGAAGATCTGCTTTGGGCGGAAGATGCTCGACACGCTATAGACAGGAATATTCCTGCGCTTTAGAATATGGAGGTAGTTATACCAAAACTCATATTTTATGAACAGAGCACTAACTGGATGTATGACATTGAGGAAACGGTGAGCATTGCGGTAAGTGTCAAGAGGAAGGTAGCAGACGATGTCTGCACCTTCATAGTTTTTACGCACCTCATAACCAGAGGGAGAGAAGAACGTTAGGAGAATTTTCATCTCCGGGTGCTTCTCCTTGATTTTCTCCATTATGGGACGCCCTTGCTCAAACTCTCCAAGCGAGGCGGCATGCACCCAGACATACTTTGCGTTCGGGTCAAGCTTCTTCTTTACCTCAGAGATAGCTCGACGCTCGCCCTGCCACATCTTTCGAACTTTCTTGTCGAACATGCTCAGGACGGCAACGCCTATGAGATATATGGAAATAGCAATATTGTACATAACGGACTTATTGTTCGTTAGGCAATACCTTCAAAGCAGAATCAAGACGACGGAGGGTTTCTTCCTTACCAAGGAATGCAGAGATATCGAACATTCCAGGACCCTTGCCCTCTCCAACAAGACAGAGACGGAAAGCATTCATGACATCTCCAAGCTTGTATTCCTTCTCTTCTATCCATGCCATGACCGCCTTCTCCTGACTCTCGATAGAGAAGTCGTCAAGTGAAGAGAGCAGGTTACGGAGTTCACTCATCTGTTGTGGAGAATAAGTCTTCCAGCGCTTCTTGACAGTCTTCTCATCGTAAGAGATAGGAGCAATGAAGAAGAAAGAACAGAGAGGCCATAGTTCAGAAACAAACGTAACACGATCTTTCATCATACGCACAACCTCCGTGATACGCTCCAAAGACTCCTCAACACCATTGTTTGCTACAGAAGGGGCAAAAAGAGCTGCAATCTCCTCTGCTGACTTCTGTAGGATATAAGCATGATTGAACCACTGACATTTCTTATAGTCAAACTTCGCTCCCGCCTTAGAGCATTTCTCGAGATTGAAGAGTTTCACAAGCTCGTTGAGGGTAAAGACCTCCTGCTCAGTACCTGGATTCCAGCCAAGCAACGCAAGGAAGTTCACAACAGCCTCTGGGAAATAGCCTGACTCACGGTATCCGGAAGACACCTCTCCGGTTTTTGGATCGTGCCACTCAAGAGGGAATACAGGGAATCCAAGACGGTCGCCATCTCGCTTTGACAGTTTTCCCTTGCCCTCTGGTTTAAGAAGGAGTGGGAGGTGAGCGAAGCGAGGCATGGTGTCTGCCCAACCGAATGCTTCATAGAGAAGCACGTGCAATGGTGCGGAAGGGAGCCACTCCTCACCGCGGATGACATGGGTGATTTCCATGAGATGGTCATCTACGATATTTGCAAGATGATATGTAGGAAGTTCATCGGCACTCTTGTAGAGAACCTTATCGTCAAGAATGTCGCTCTTGATCTTTACCTCGCCACGTATGATATCGTCAACAATTACGTCTCTTCCTGGTTCTATCTTGAATCTTACAACATACTGGTTGCCGTCATTGATAAGCGCATCAACCTCTTCCTTGGAAAGGGTGAGGGAATTACGCATAAGAAGGCGAGTCTTTGCGTCATACTGGAAATTCTCTATCTCCTGACGCTTTGCCTCAAGCTCTTCTGGAGTATCGAAGGCAATATATGCCTTTCCTGCGTCGAGGAGCTGCTGGACATATTGCTTGTAGATGTCTCTGCGCTCTGACTGACGGTAAGGACCATGGTTGCCACCGAAGCTTACTCCTTCGTCGAACTTTATGCCTAACCAACGGAATGATTCAATGATATACTCCTCTGCTCCAGGAACGAAACGGTTTGAATCGGTATCCTCAATGCGGAAAACCAAATCGCCTCCATGTTGCTTGGCAAAGAGGTAATTGTACAGTGCCGTCCTCACTCCTCCGATATGAAGGGCACCAGTTGGGGATGGTGCAAAGCGCACCCTAACTTTTCTGTCCATATTTTGCTTTTTCTGATGCCTCAAAAGGGGTTTTGAGGCTGGATAATGATATTTTTTTGTGAATTTTCTGCAAAATTAATACATTTATTATATATAACCGAATTTTTTTTAGTATTTTCGCATCGAAATATCAAACATTGACAAATATCATGGCAAAATCATACATTCAAAAGGCAGAATTATGGCGTGAAGTGTTAAAACGCTTTTGGCTCGTGGTGGTTACAACGGCAGTGATTGTTGTGCTACTGCCACAGGGTGATGTGATACATTACGAATATGAAATAAATCATCCGTGGACTCATGACCCACTTATTGTGAAATACGAAACACCTCTCTACAAAAGTGATGAGGTGTTGAAAGCGGAGCGAGACTCTATACTGGCAAATTTCGAACCATACTATAATTTTTCTGCTGTTGTCAGAGAGAAAGCACTCGAACGCTTTACAGAGAAATTCGCAAGGGGGACTTCTGGACTCTCCAGCAAATATGCTGCCTATATCTCAAAGAAGATTCGGCTTGCTTACGACCGTGGAATTATCTCCACCGAAGAGGGCAGAAAGGCAATAACCGATTCCACTCTCTCCATACGTCTTGTGAGCGGGAATACGGCTGTCAGCCAATACATTCGGAATTTCTTCACTCCAGTGACGGCATACGAATGGATTTTCAACGATCCTTTTGTTCATGCTCATCGCAATGAGTTAGTGAAATGTAACATCAACGAATTCCTCGAGCCAAACATCATTTACGATGAACAACGCTCTGAGATGGAGCGCGATGACCTTATTAGCAGTATTCCAGTTGCTTCGGGAATGATTCTTGCTGGACAGAAGATTATTGACCGAGGAGAGGTTGTGGGTGAAAAAGCAGATGCTGCCATAAAGGCTTATGTGAAAAGTCAAGAGCAGCGCACTGCCTCGCAACTTGAGCTAGCCACCACTTATGGCGGACAGGCTCTCTATGTCTTCATCATTATCTTGCTCTTCACTCTCTACCTGCTTCTCTATCGACGAGATTATTTCGACTATCGGCGTTCGTACTCTATGCTTTATATACTCATTACACTGATGCCGATACTCGTATCGTTCATCATTCAGCACAGGTTCTTCACCGTGTATGTCTTGCCAATATGTATGGTGCCGATGTTCGTGAGGGTGTTCATGGATTCAAGAACAGCATTCTTGACTCATGTCTCTCTCGTCATGATATGCGCACTGGCAGTTCAGAAGCAATTCGACTTTATCGTTATAGAGCTGACTGGAGGACTGGTAGCTATTTATACTCTCAGAGAACTTGCACGACGTTCACAGATATTCACTGCAGCAATAACGGTTTCGGGAATTCAATGCTTGACATATTTCGCACTTCAGCTAATTGCTATGCAAAGCATGCAGGATTTCGACACGCAAATGATATATCATTTTATTGCCAGTGCCGTACTCCTACTCTTGGCTTACCCACTGATGTTCGTCGTGGAGAAGATGTTCGGCTTTGTGTCGGCAGTAACACTGTTCGAACTTTCAGATACAAACAAGGCTCTGCTTAGAAGACTGTCAGAAGTGGCGCCAGGAACGTTCCAGCATTCAATAACAGTGGGAAACCTTGCTGCAGAGATTGCTTCAAAGATTGGAGCGAAGTCCTTGCTTGTGCGTGTGGGTGCTTTGTATCACGACATCGGAAAAATGAGGCATCCCGTCTTCTTTACAGAGAATCAGGTGGGCATAAATCCTCACAACAGAATCTCGGAGACGGAGAGTGCACAGGTGGTTATCAGTCATGTCACTGAGGGTCTCCGTATGGCGGAGAAAGAGAATCTCCCTACTCAGATTCTGGACTTTATTCGCACTCACCACGGAGCTGGAATGGTGAAGTTCTTCTACGTGCAGTATAAGAACAACCATCCTGACGAGGAGGTTGACGAGGAACTCTTTACATACCCAGGACCGAATCCGTTCACCACAGAGCAGGCTATTCTCATGATGGCAGACACTGTGGAAGCAGCGAGCCGTTCTCTGAAAGAATATACAGAGGAGTCTATCTCTTCTCTCGTAAACAGACTCATAGACGGTCAGGTGCAGCAAGGGTTCTTCCACGATTGTCCTATCACGTTCCGAGATATTCAAGTGGCAAAGGATGTGTTGATAGAGCGTCTGAAGGCTATCTACCACACTCGTATTGCATATCCTGAACTGAACAAGAAAGACGATTCGGAACAGGGGAAGAAGTCTAACAAGAAGAAATATGGAAGAAAATAACGCAAAAAAGGAAGTCAACACATATAAACAATATTAAGGTGAGCAGGATTATTTTTTTATGGTCCTTGCTCTGCCAACCTTACATCAAAATCATAAACACAACATTCGATATGAAAAAGTTCATTCTGCTCTTTACAGCCCTCATCGCTTTCCCATATGTTTCCTTCTCCCAGGAGAAAAATGCTTCTCAGAAAAGGGAGAAATACGAGTTTGAAAGAAATCTACCTGCTTATGCAGAAAAAATCATGGCAGACTGGACGTTCCCACTCGCATGGGGCAACAGTGAGATAAAGGATTTTCAGCTCTGGAGGAAAACGGCTCGAGAGAAGGTGTTTGAATGTATGCTCACCCCTCCACCTCCAGCCTCTAACTACGATGTGAAGATTCTTGCCGAGGAGCAAAGGGAGGGATATAAGGTGAAGAAAATTGAGGTGAGATTGTCTGACTACTATACTGTTCCGGCATTGCTACTCGTTCCTGACGGGAAGGGACCGTTTCCTGCTGTTAACTGCCTCCACGACCATGGAGCACATTTATATATAGGTAAGGAGAAGATGATTCGACCTATTGTTACAAAAGATGGCTCTGGCAAAGAGAACGAAGAAGATTTGGAAGTCTTGAAGGATGCAGACAACTGGGTGTCTGGACTTTACGAAGGACAATACGTTGGTGACTACCTTGCAAAAAACGGATATGTAGTTCTCTCTACAGATGCTCCTATGTGGGGTGAGCGTGGACAGAAAGAGGGTGCTCGTCGTGACCGCTATGATATGATTGCTGGAAACATGATGATGTACGGAATAAATCTATCAGCATATATGACCTATGATGATATTGCTGCCACAGAATTTCTTGCCACTCTTCCTGAGGTGGATAAGGAACGCATTGGATGCATGGGATTCTCCATGGGCGGATATAGAGCTTGGATGCTCTCTGCCCTTTGTGAGAGAATAAAGGCTGGAGTGGCAGTCTGCTGGATGGTTACTTCTGATGAACAGCTCTCGTTTAAATATAAACGTACAGAGAACGGAGGATTTGCAAACTGCTATCCTGGTCTTCGTCGTTGGATGGACTATCCTCACATAGCAAGCATTGCATGCCCTAACGCGATGCTATTCATCAATGGAGAGCAGGATAAGCTGTTCCCCGTGCCTGGAGTAAAAAAAGCATTCGACATCATGCACAACGTCTGGAACTCACAGAATGTTTCAGAAAAACTTGAAACAGAGATATGGCCTGTTCCTCATAGCTGCTACAAGAAAGCGCAGGAGCGCACACTGCAATTCTTTAAGAAACATCTTTAAGACACAGGTTTTCAAACGCCCCACACCCCCATTCTTTTAACCTTACAATTCTTTGATTAATCTGAGAAACTTACTCAATCTGTAAAACTTTTGCTCAATATGTAAAACTTTTTCCGTTTTTTATGCTTTTTTCATGGTTTACCTTTGGCAGCCTACGTTTTTTTTGTAATTTTGCACAAAATATTCAAAAAAATAAATTATTCACATAATATCCTTTTATGAAAAAGACTCTACTTTTATTTGCCTGCATAATAGCTTTTGCGGCTTCTGTAAAAGCACAATGGCAGGTGGGAGTGACTGCAGGATACGCTCTGAACACGATGTCCACAGACACTCGCTATGCTTACGATTTGAACTACGGGAATCGTGGTGGTATAACATTTGGAGTGCCAGTAGCTTACTCCTTCAACGAATGGTTCGCTCTTAGGGCAGATGTTATGTACATACAGAAAAACTACGAGAAGACCCGTAGTGGATTTTTCAAAGGATTGTACGACAAAACCACCAACTCCTTCGCTTCCCTGCCACTTGTTGCTCAGTTCTCATTTGGTGGTGAACGTCTGAAGGGCTTCGTGAATGGTGGTGGGTATATTGGCTACTGGCTATCGTCAAGCATAAAGGGAAAAACTGCAAATCTCGATGAAAGAGACACAAACCCTACAGACTATCTTTCTCAAACCAACCAAGTATACTTCGAAACAGATGTAGACTTCAATTCCTTGCGCGACAACCGTTTCGATTACGGACTTACAGCAGGAGCTGGTCTTGAATACCGCTTGAACAACTTGCTCGGAATAACAGCAGAGGTGCGACATTACTATGGTCTCGCCAACCTCTACAAGAATAAAACCGTTGGCGACCCTCGCTACAATTCTACATGGGCTTTCCAAATAGGATGCAAAGCATACCTTGGGAACAATTCAAAAAAATAATCTTGTAAACCTATTCACAAGGAAGGAATAAAAATATGAAAACAATATCCAAACTGAAAATAGCAGCTGTTGCTCTGATAGCATTCACTTTCTTCTCAGCATGTAGAGAAGATAGCGAGGATAAGTTCAACCCAAACGACATGAATTATATAACGTTCGAACAGCAGTTCGATATCGTTTATAACGGTATCCTATACAGCTATGCGGCATGGGATATAGATACGGCAAACATCATCGGACGGCACGACTATTGGAGAGCGCAAGCTGTTGAACTCGACAAGAAAGACTCTGTGTCAAACGAATCGCTGGAGAAGATATACAAAAATATGTATGGCACTCTTCTCGACCACCATATGTTGATTATGGTAATGAATCTGAAGCCAGGTCCCAGTGATTTAGAATATCCAAAGGTGTATGTAAGACCTGGAGATATTGAGGTAAAAAGCCGTGAGGACTATGAACGTCCGATGATAAGCAGATCTGTTATCACATCAATCATCGATAATCTCGATAAAAGCGGAAGAATCTCAAGAATGGAGACATATAAAGGAGTTGATATACATCTTATTTCGTGCCTCATAGACAACAATATTCTTTACCTCCGGCTAAGCGATTTCGCATTATTCACTCCTGACGGCATTGGTGCTGAGGAGAAAAGAGCTGAGGTGAAAAGAGTTATGGACAATTATTGCGATATCATTAGCACAAAGGCTGACCTAAAGGGTGTGATTATTGACTTAAGAAATAACGGTGGAGGATATATTCATGACCTTTTCACTGTACTCGGCACTCTCACAGACTCTGAAAGACTATTGTGCTCTTCACGAACAAAAAATGGAACGGGAATGTACGACTACAATCCTTTCGTAAGAACATACATGGTGCCGGCAGAAAAGCATATACTTAACAAAGACGCAAAAATTGTAGGACTCTGCAATATGGGTTCTGTAAGTTGTGCAGAGGTTTCCACTAGTTTCATAAAAGAACTACCGAACGGGCATATTATCGGCACTAGAACATATGGAGGAACATGCGCTCTCGATGGTATCTACGATTCTGACTATGCTGGCACCTTCGGCTCTTATGAGAATGGCACACATTTTGTATACCTGCCAAACTTAGTAAACTTGTTTGGAGAAGATATGAAGTTGTATGAGGGCATTGGCGTTCCTCCTGATGAGGTGGTTCGTTTTGACTATGATACATACAAAAATTCGAAGGAAGACAATCAGTTGAATGCGGCTATAGAGTATATAAGAAAATAATAATACAATAACTTAATTGATGCATTATGATAAAGAAAGCATTATTAGCATCTGCAACATCACTACTGCTACTGTTCTTCGCACTCTTCTCTTGCTCTTCGGGGGAAAGGGATATTGCTCAGGAACAGCAGGAAGAGGGCATGCCATCAGATTTCACTCTGATCACAGATGTTATTCCTGACGCAATACTCGAAATACGCTATTACTCCTCATACAACTTCGTGGGGGAGAGAATAGACGGATACATGGCTCCTGTGGCAATAATGACAGTAAAGGCGGCAAACGCTTTGAAAGAGGTGAGCGATGAGCTGGCTGAAAAGGGTTATCGACTGAAAATATACGATGCCTACCGTCCGCAACGGGCTGTAAACCATTTTATCAGATGGGCGGAGAACGTGGAGGATGTTAGAATGAAGCCATATTTCTATCCTGACGTTCCAAAATCAGAACTCTTTGAACGCCAGTATATTATGGCTCGCTCTGGACATAGCCGTGGCTCTACAGTCGATCTCACCCTCCTAGATATGAAAACGGGAAAGGACCTTGATATGGGTGGCGTGTTCGACTGGTTTGGTGAGCTTTCTCATCCCGACTATGAGAATATCACTCCGCAACAGAAGGCTAACCGACTGATTCTCAGAGAGGCCATGCTCAAACATGGATTCGCTCCTCTGGATTCTGAGTGGTGGCATTTCACTCTGAAGAATGAGCCGTATCCGGACACGTATTTCGACTTCCCTATCACAATGCAGTAAATAACGTGAGTTCGACGAATTCTATGCGTTATAAGTCGTAATGCCCACAGCAAATGACGCCCTGAAAGGGCAGCCAGCACTCAGCCCAGGGTAGAGCGTAGCGACACCCTGGGTTGGAACACATAGGGAAAGTACGCCCTGAAAGGGCAAAAGCGTTCATACACAGGAGGATATGATAACTTCCTCGATAACGCAATCTATCCAGTCATAACGCTTTTGCCCTTTCAGGGCGTAATTCCCCTCCTCATACATTCCCAGGGCGTTGCCCTGGGCTAAGCGCAGGCTGCCCTTTCAGGACGTTATGATAGCATCGAAAACATGTGGCAGACAGTCCGGCATCCAGATAGTTCATATTCATCGAACTCACGTTAAATATGTGTGGCACAGTAGAAAAAACATGTGCGAAGACATAGTTGCTTACTATTTATCGAATAAAACATAACATAACCAATAAATTACCATTTCAAATGAAACGTTATAGATTCTTCCTTTTACTTCTTGCGTGCGTGCTTAATATTTGCGCATTTGCCGAGACGAAAACAGAGACTGATATCAAAAAACTTTGTTCTACTATCGCTAATGATAATCAGAATGGTGACAGTCAACTATTCGTAAAATTCATTTCTACCGTATACCCAAAGATAGATAGTCCACAATCGCGGAATACTCTATCTGAAATCTATAGCATTCTATACTCCTGCAACGCGAAGAGCAAGAAAACGGGAGCATCTAGTACTTATGCTTCCACTGATATTCCTGAAATAGATGCAGAAACGTTCTTAGAGATCATGGAACTGCTGAAATCATTAGGAATGACAGAAGAAGATATTGATGAAATGCTTAAATGGGCATACTTAGTATATCCGCTCTATGTCTACCAGGTAGAAAACAGAATAGCGCCTGACAAGGCTAATAACACAGGAATCCGTATAGACACAATCTTCCAAGCACCTGTAGACGAGGCTTTCTATGGCATAGGAGATAGCAGGAACAAATATGTGCCAGAGGGTCTTTCAATAGCTGAACAAGACAAGGCAAGAAGTGACAGTGCTATTCTCAAGCGTAATGGTACGTATGTATGGGGCATGACTTCTTACAACAACAAGCTCTATTGGTCTACTAACAATAATTACCTTTGTATGCAGGGCTACGGTAACTTCGTGCAGCCAGACAAGGGCGACCAGGCATATATAAACAAATGCTGGGTGTGTGAGTACGACAAGGGCATCTACGGAAAGGAAACATATCCTGGAGAGCCTGAGAAACAGATATACTCAGACATCCGTCCTCCACATATGTACTGCTACGATCCTGCTACAGGAATCGTGAACGATATCACTCCTCCAATCACTGATTACCCGCTGCTTAGAAACACACAGGGATTGCGCTCTGCAGGAGCACATAATGGAGTGGTGTTCTTTGGAGGGCCAGGGCTCTACGCTGATAATCTAGAAGCAAAAGTTTCTGCCACTTTCGTGGCTTATGACGCTGATGCTGAGCGGGTGATAAGCACAAGCGATCTTGGAAACGTTGATGGTTGCACTGTCGTAAACGTTCGTCGCTGGCGTGTGATAAATGATGTTCTATACGTTTCTGTGGGCATCCTGCATCCTGAAACAGGAAAGAAAATAGGAGCGGTGCTGAGATGGTATGGAGATAAGAACGACCCATGGAATTTCCATATCGTAGGACTCGTGAATGCAGAAGCGGCAGAGATTGCTTTCTTTAATAATCGCATCTACGTAGGAACATGGGGAGCCGTTAGCGGCGTTTCCGTTAGCCCAAAGATTCCTTCTGGAGGATTGAAACCAGTTTCTATAAATAGCAATTACTGGAGGTGCGTGTGGACGTCAGAACAGATTGAGCCAACCGTAACATTGGGACGCTCACTCTCTGCAATAGCGGGATTCCATGAATGGAAGGGACATCTCTATTGGGGACTCTTCAGCCCGAACTTCTACCTGCTGTCTTATGCTCAAAAAATCTACGGAACAGTGATGTCTCCTGAGGCAGTAGCATATATTCTCGGAAACTGGCGTACACCATCATTCTTGCGTATTGATAAAAACGACAAATGTGATTTGCTCTACGGAGAAAAAGAGAACCCGAAGCCAGTATACGATCTGAAAGGTAAAATTGTTGATTGGAAACTGGAGAAGAACGGTCAGACACCTTTCTGGGGACGAGGTGGATTCGGAAACTTCTGGACAATATACATCTGGGCTCTACAAGAATACAACAACAATCTCTACATAGGTACTATGGACTGCAGCCAGCTGTTTGAAGCTGCAGGAGGCACTATCTTCTCTGAAGAAGCGGCTGCACTCCTCGGTTCACTCTTCGGACTCAATCATGAAAAAAACGGATATGAACTCCTGCGCATGACAGACGAAAATCGCACTCCAAAGATTATTTCCGACAATGGACTCGGAAACGATTCGCAGTACGGTGTGCGAAATCTCGAAGTGCTCGGCGATAAACTTTTCTTAGGATCTGCATCAATGGCAAACCTCGTTCCTTATGGTGGTTGGCATGTAAATAGCATCCACGAGCACAATGCAACAACTGCCATCGATCAGCAGGAACTTGTTAAGCCGGGAATTATCATGGCGAAGAACGATGAATACATCAATTTTGCAACAGTTGCTGGAGATGATATTCTTTCCGTTGAGGTGTTCGATGCTTCTGGACGCAAACTGACTTCTGCTCGTCCTCAAAAGCCAGTTGCTTCTCTTCCTGTAAATGAGTTCTCTGGAATTGCGATTGTAAAGATCACTTCTGCCTCTGGCTCTTGGACAGCAAAAATTAAGTAGGTGAAAGAATATTCTTATATGTAATCAATAAAAAAAAGAGAAGTTCCTTGTCTCGCGATAAGTGGCTTCTCTTTTTTTGCTAATCTTGTGTTTTTCGTAAAATCGTTTTTTGCTATCGTAAAACGTGATATATCAATCAAATATACTCAGTGAGGCTTTTATTCCAAATTGGAAATTTTCCTCTTTCATATATGAAGAGAATACACTAAGGTCGAACATAGCATTTGAGATTCCATAGCCAATCTCAATATACGGTACGAGCTGCTCACAACCAAGGATGTTGAAATAAAGGCGTTCGTTTCGTATCATCCTCGTTCGCACATTTCCGAAAAGGATCGTAGGACTCTCCAAGACCAGATGCCCACGAAGGTAGTGGTTGCTATTGTTGTAATATCTCCTACGAAGCAACTGAAACACACCACTACTGTCATCATCCCAGTTATATGCAGAAATGCCACTGTTGAAATACTCATACTGAACAAAGCGGTTCTCGAACCGTGAGGTAAACAATCCGCCACCAGACTTCCAGATAAGTCGGTGCAAGGCATCCAAACGAAGGTCTTGAGTAACCATCACTTCCCATTTCTCATAATTACTCGTACTTCCAAGTAATCCCTTTATTCCTCGTTCAAAGTTCACAACGAACGTAGGCCATGTGCTGGTGAGCCTGACCTTTCTGAACTCATCAACATAGTATTTCTGATGGGGAGTGTAGGAAAAGGTGATATTGGCTGCCACATCTCTGTTTCTCTTCTTCATTTCTAAAGTCTCTTGATGTTCTTTTGCAAAACCTCGTGCCTTCCTGTCGTGCACTCTCATACCCACCGAGAGGTCGAGCCCATTGGCGATTTCTCGCTGAACGTCTAACTTTAGGTAATAATCATGGAATTCAAGATCATCGGGAACAGGGACGGTATCTCCAGAGATTGTCTCTGGAAGCTTTAGCTGCTCCCTGCTTGTAGTGAAATTTTGCAGACCGCTTTCTAGTTTCAGAACTCCATTATGAAGTGGAAGAAGTAGAAACTCTGTTGACAGGCGTCCGGCAAGGTCTTTCTTCCCGAAGAAATAACTGACACTCGGTTTGAGGGTAATAGACTTCCTTCTTTTGAGCATCTTTCTGAACTCCATATCTTGACGATATGTTACGCCATTTCTTCCAGAATAGCCAATATTCGGTGATTTCACCCTAAGCAATGTATTCCCGTTCCTTATAAGGGTATGGCTATGGAAAAAAGCCTCACCAACTTGACCCACTTGTTTCATCCAAAGAGGAATAGTGGTTTCCTTTGGCTGTGAGCTACTGGTAGTGTCTTTCCTCGCTTTTCTATTCCATGCCTCACAATAGGTTGCCTGTTCTTCTCCACTAAGGGGAACAGGACGCAAGACACTGATTCTCACAGAGTCTATCCATGTCTTATCTGTACCAAGAGCTACGGAATATCTCTCCGTCATATTATTATGCCTTGGAACAGTATAGTTGTCTTGAATGCTCGTATATATCGGAACGTAATGGGCGAAACCTTTGAACTGATTGCCATAATACCAGTATTTGAAGTCTAACATAACCTTCTTTGGCAAATAGCGCTCCTTTCCTTCCTTACCCATTGAGACGGTCTCTGTAAATGTTACAAAGTCATAGTCGCCAGAGAAGGTTATCTCACTGATACAACGGCTTTCAGTATTGAATATAAAGCTTCCTGAAACAACCTGCATACTCCTGCTCTTCGGCTTAAAGGAGATGTGTGTATTCCCTCCACAGATAGAATCAACAGAATATGTGTAGTGTTCTGCATTCTTTTTGTTTAGCGGAGAGAAGATATGTGTGTTGAGAATATAGATACCATAGGGAGTGAGATTGAAAAAATCAAGGATATAGTCATGGTCAACTCGGTTCTTAGTCTCGGAACCGTACGTATACTGCACATTTCGAACAAAAACATCTGGAGAAGTGAATTCACAATCGCCCATATCCTCTGTCACCAGTTTCCGGTGACCATGCATATAGTATCTACGGTTAGGAGCTGACATAATGCTGAGGTTCTTTTTCTTTAGTTCCAGAAAACCTCGGTAATAATACATTGCCCTATACCGCCATGAAAGACTACTGATGCTGTCAGAAAGACTGTATACGCTTTCCATAGCTGCAGGCACACCAATACTCTTTGCTGAAATACCTTCAGCAAAGATAGAAAACAGTAGTATAGATATTAAGCGATACAATTCTTCCTGGTCTTTAGTGTGCTGCAAATTTACATATATTTATTCAAAAAAAGAAACAAAACAAAGTCTTTTTACACTAAAGAAGAAAAAAAGTCATAGAAAATTTGGATATTTCAAGAAAAATGCGTAACTTTGCATCCGCAAATAAAAAAATGCTATTACTGTTATAGTAATATCGGACTTGTAGCTCAGTTGGTTAGAGCAACAGACTCATAATCTGGAGGTCCCTGGTTCAAGCCCAGGCTGGTCCACCTTTCAAAATCAAGCAGTTAAGCCACAAACTTAGCTGCTTTTTCTTTTGCTTTGCGAACACATTGCGAACACAGAGACTTTCGTGCAGCAACGTGCTTTTCGCACATTTTCATGCTTTTTTATCTTGCGAACACGTATTTTCATCAGATTTCATTCTCCCAATTTCGGGGAAACAAAATAGTTTCAATCCAGTTCGCCAAATAGCAAGAAATACACCTTCTCGACATTTTATAGTATGATTATTCGTGTAAAATCATACTCGTAAGCCAAATCTTGTTAAGAACAGGCTCTGAAAATCAGCTATTTTCGTCGTATCGTCATTCTTGTCGTAACTTTGCACTGCGGTTTTGAAGTCGGCACTTCCACTGCCACTTCTTTCCGTCATACCAGTGACAGGTGTGTGGAAGGCACCTCAGAGGCTGGCAATGCAAATTTAACAAGAGTAATAATATGTTAGAAAACAATTCAAATACGCAGTTCGTGGTAATGACTATGTCTGACTATATGAACATGGTACATGAAGCTGCCAGAAATCTTGTCGCTGTACAAAGTGCAGCATCGCCTTCCACAACCGAGATGGAGGACAAATACATGACACGTCAAGAGGTTGCAAAATTGCTCAAGGCAAGTCTTACAAGCCTTTGGCGTTGGAACAAGGAAGGCATCCTCTGTAACTACAAAGACGGAAATGCGAAGGTGGTATATCTCAAGGAAGAGGTTTACGACTTCATCAAGAACCGCAAGAACACCTCTGCGACAGCCTACGAGGCTTCTGCTCCACAGGAAGGAGGTGCGTCATGAATGCACTCGCTCCCAGTATGCAAACTCAGCCAATTGATTATGTGGGCTTATGGCACAAGTCAAGGCTCAGTGTCCATGATGTGATAGAGAAGGATCCTGAAGTTCTCAAGGTTGGAGAGGTCACAATCTGCACTTTGGGCAACTTCAGCGCCTCCATCGGCAAAGCCAAAAGCAAAAAGACCTTCAACCTTTCTGCTATTGTGGCAGCTGCACTCAAAGGTGACAAGGTGGTAAACTATACTGGTTGTTTCCCACCTGACAAGAACAAGATTCTCTATGTTGACACCGAGCAGAGTGACCACCACTGCAACAGAGTGTACAAGCGCATCCTCAAACTGGCAGGACTTCCCGATGATGAGGATTGCGACCGACTGGAGTTTCTGGGACTTCGCAAGCATACTCAAGCAGACCGTATTGGTATAATAGATGCTGCCATTCATGGAATAGATGGTTTGGGACTGGTAATCATTGATGGTGTAAGAGATCTTGTTGTTGACATCAACTCTCCATCTGAGGCAACTTTTATCATATCCAAGTTGATGCAGTGGACAGATGAATTTCAGATACATCTTCACACCATCCTTCATCAGAACAAGGGTGACGACAATGCCAGAGGTCATATAGGCACAGAACTACTCAACAAGGCAGAAACCGTGTTGCAGGTCGAGAAAGACAAGACTGACCATAACATCAGCAAGGTCGAAGCAGTTTGCATTCGTGATAGAGAGTTTGATCCTTTTGCTTTTCATATAAATGAGGAACATTTGCCAGAACTCTTGGATGACTACTCATTCGAGAACAAGCCTACTGGCAGACCACCAGAGAACAAAGACCCTTTCATGACTACGCCTTTACAAGTTCACCAGCGTGTGATAGATGCCGTTTATGCAAATCCTGACGCAATATACGGATACCAAGAATTGCAGATTGCACTCAAAGCTGCATACGAAAAAGAGAAGCATCCTATGGGCAACAACAAAATTTCAACTATCATCACGTGCTTGTGGAACAAGCGTATTATCATCAAGAATGACAAGGGGAAAAACATTCTCAATCCCGAGAGACACTGGTAGTAACTTTACTTTAATCAAAGGGCGTATATAGGAGAGTTTCTTAAAGCAGCTTGCTGAACAAAACGAAGGGCTTGCCCAAGTTATAGCCCACTATAACTACACACTGCGTTTACGTAGTTGTGGGCTCTGCTGAGAGCCTGGGCTTTGCCCCGACCCAATCAGGACTCTGTCCCAATACCCTGCTCATGGGCATCTGCCCCATAAGAACCCTGAGCAGGAAGTGACTCTCTCCCTGCACCCTCCACTTAGGACTCTGCCCTAAGAACCCAAACTCAAATGTAACAAGAAATGCCTAACTATACATCAGATCACGTCAAGCCATGCAACATTGGGCAAAGCGAGGCACATAACAGACGTACACCAGAATACATTGCCCACATCAACAAGGATGAAATTTACATCCGTCCCGACCTTGTTCCCCACAACGAGGAATGGATCTCATCTGACATGGAAGGTCGCAATCTCCAACAATACTACGATGACATAGCCATCATGGTAAAGGAGAAAACAGGACGCACCCTTCAAACAAAGGAACGAACCATCACTGACAAGAAGACTGGTAAGACAAAGAAGGTTCAAGGAAGTTCGCCAATCAGAGAAAGTGTATTGGTATGCAGTGCCAATACCACGTTTGAGCAGGTTAAGCTTTATGCACAGAAGGTTCATGAGGAACTCCACATCAAACCGCTTCAAATATTCTTTCACAAAGATGAAGGTCACTATGAGAACAAAGACGATCCTGACTCATGGATTCCCAACTATCATGTTCATTTGATATGGGATTGGATGGATCACACAACAGGTAAGTCCATCAAGACGGGCAAAGCTGACATGAGCAGAATGCAAGATCTTGCAGCCGAATGCCTTAAAATGGACAGAGGGCGAAGCAAAGAAGAGACAGGCAAGGAGCATCTAGAACGCAACGACTTTGTCATTAGCAAGCAGCGTGCTAAAATCGAAGAGCAAAAAGCCGAGTCTGACCACCTCAATAAAGAGAACAACGCAAAGACAAGTCGTCTGAATGAATTAAACGCTCAAATTGCAGAAAAGGAAGAAGAACTTGCACAAGAGAGACGAGGAGGTTTGGATGCAATCCTTTCTGGAACCGCCAACATGTTCGGTAAGGGCAAATATGCAGCCATCGAAAAGAGAAACAAGGAACTCGAAGAGGCAATTCCCAAGGAGAAACAACGACTTGAAAAAGAATTCTCCCAAAAGGTTAAGGCTGCTGTTGCAGAACAAACTAAGCCCTATATTGAGGCTAAGAAGCGTGATGAACAGACAATCACTGCCCTCAAAAGAAAATGCGAATCGCTCACTTGCGATCTTACTTACAAGGATTCCAGCGATAAGCAAGAACTCGAAGCGATGGAAAAGCGTGTGAGTTGGAGAAACGATGTGTTGCTTGCTCTTGCTAAGGCATACTATAGAACCAGTAATTTGTTTCGAAAGGTTATTGACGCAATCATTGACTATGCACATTCTGCGTTTGGAGGAAATGGCAAGCATGGAGACATCTTCCCAAACGATGAAGTAGTTGCCATCAAGACCATCATTGACCAGTATGCGGAAAACAAAGAGGCACGTATTAGTGTGGGCAACTGGCTTGCAATGTTCGCAGAAAGCGAAGGGCACTTGAATGACTACGAATCAGAAAGAGCCTATAGCGAGGTAGAGGACATTGCAACTGGCAAATACGATCATCGTCTCGGCAGAGGAGGTCATAGCATATCAATGTAACTCACTTTACTTTATTGCTTTATATATACGCACGCATTAAAGTAAAGTTAAACAAAAGGGGAAGAAAAATAATCTGATGATTCTGCAGT
>CALZTP010000036.1 GCA_945829115.1 uncultured bacterium
TTTTGAGTTTTGGGTTTTTGAGTTTTTGGGTTTTTGAGTTTTGGGTTTTTGAGTTTTGGGTTCTTGTTGTTTGCTGTCTTTTATCTTTATTTTTTTTCAGTGTAACTATCTAAAACTTGTGAAGGAGTGTAGGCATTTCTTTCAATGCCTACACCCTTTCGATATAGCTTTACCACAATATTATATACAGTATTGTGAGGATTCCAATCACACCAAACGCACCGTAGTTGAATGCACGGTCTGTCTCAAAAATCTTCAGGTCTATCTGTACAAGTTTCGGATCCTGAACCTTGTCAAGAGCATTTGAACGAAGGTAGAAACCGAGAGTTGCTGTGATAGCGGCGAAGAATACCATCGCACCCTGTGCACCGTGAATAGCGAGTGTCTCGTTGAAGAAAGATGCAACGAGAACAGCAACTGAAACGAGAGCAACAATGAAGAGCACGCGGCTCCAGAAGAGCTGTGTCTTTACTGTCTTCTCATCGAGGGCGTCTGCTGCAACTGTCTTCTTGCTGCACAAAGAGATGCCTACGAAGAGCACCACAAGGCAGATGAACACATATCCAGAACGGATAAGGAATGGCACCTCAGGGATTGCGAACTTGAAGAGGATAGAGAATGCGAATGTACCGATTGCTGCCACCACCGCTGCTGTACCTGAAGCACGCTTCCAAAGGAGACCGAGACCGAAGATAACAACTACGCCTGGATATACGAATGCTGAGTATTCCTGAATGAACTGGAATGCCTGGTCGATACCTCCCATGAGTGGGTATACAGCGAGGAGTGCAATAATCAGAGCAGAGACAGATGTCATTCGTCCCACTGTAACGAGCTTCTTCTCACTTGCGTTCTTCTCAATGAACTGCTTGTAGATATCCATTGTGAAGAGGGTAGAAGTGGAGTTGAACATTGAAGCGAGAGAAGAGATAACAGCTGCGGAGAGGGCTGCAAAGGAGAGACCCTTTACAACTGTTGGGGTGAAGTTACGAATGAGGAACGGATATGCGTCGTCTGAACGGCTAATGCTTCCAAAAAGATGCTGGCGAAGGTCTTCACATTCTGGAGAGTTGATGATGAAGAAGGCGCAAACACCTGGAATACATACGATGAATGGAATGAGAATCTTCAGGAAGGCAGCGAAGATCATACCCTTCTTTGCCTCTGCAAGTGACTTGGCTGCAAGACCCTTCTGAATGATGTACTGGTTGAAACCCCAGTAGCCAATGTTTGTAAGCCAGAGGGCACCGAAAATCAATACGATTCCTGGACTGTCAAAATATGGGTCTGAAGCCTGGGTAACAGCACCCGTAGCGTCTTTCACTCCATTTATGATTGGGTAGAGCTCTTCGTTTCTCGTAACCACGAGGTTGAAGTGCTTATCGCCTGGCTGGTCGATACACCATGAGTAGATGTTGCCCAATGCCTCTATCGGACCACAGTTCCATACCTCTGCACCAATCACGTAGAGTGCTGCATAAGCAGTGATGAGACCACCACCGACAAGGAACACCACCTGCATAACGTCTGTCCAAGCAACAGAGGCAAGACCGCCGTAGATAGAATATGCACCTGCAATCACGAAGAGGGCGAAAATGATGCATATTCTCACCTGGTCTACTTCCATGCCCATCATGCTGATGGTCATATCGGTTGGCAGACCGAGAATCTGCTGAATGGCAAGGGCTCCAAGCCATGCCACTGAGGTGAGGTTCACAAATACGTAGAGAAACAACCAGAGAAGTGAGAAAGCGAGTCCTACACCCCAGTTGTAACGCTCACGAAGGAACTGAGGAATGGTGAAGATCTTCTTCTCAATCATCAGAGGGAGAAGGAACTTACCCACTACAATCAGTGTGGCTGCTGCCATAAGCTCATAGGCTGCCTGGGCAATACCGCTGTAGAATGCGGAACCTGACATTCCGATGAACTGCTCTGCGGAGATGTTCGCTGCAATCAGTGAAGCACCCACTGCCCACCACGTCAAGGTGTTTCCAGCAAGGAAGTAATCGGTTGACGATTTCTCCTCGCCTTTCTTTCCTCGGCTGAGGAAGATGCCGAGGCTTACGAGCAGAACAATGTATGCGGCAAAGACGATATAGTCAATCGCCTCAAAACCATTGTTCTGCAATGATTCAATTACGCTCATTGGTTTTAGTGTTATTTAGTTAATATTAATTCTTGTGTCTTTTAAAATTAGGTGTGCCTTGCTTAGAACGTAGAGAACTTATAAACACAGTGGCTGTAGTATTTCTCTCCTGGGTTCAAGAATGCTGAAGGCCATTCTGGCTTGTTTGGAGTGTCTGGATATTTCTGCGTCTCAAGGCAGATTCCAGTGCGCTGCTTGTAGACAATGCCTTTCTTTCCTACGGCAGTGCCATCGAGGAAGTTTCCAGAGTATACCTGAACTCCAGGCTCGTTTGTGTACATATCCATCTGGATGCCACTCTTTGCGCACTTCAGCGTAGCAGCAATCTGTGTGTCGTCGCCCTTTGTGTCAAGAACCCAGTTGTGGTCGTAACCATTGCCGTTGTGCAGCTGAACGTCGTTCTTGATATTCTCCTCTGTCATGTCTCGACCAACGGTCTTCATCGTAGAGAAGTCGAAGAGTGTGTTCTCTGTCGTCACAATCTCTCCGGTTGTCATGTAGGTGGAATCAACTGGAGTGAACGATGTGGAGTTCAGATACAGAGAGTCTTCAAGAATTGTGTTCTCTGGATTTCCTGAGAGGTTGAAATATGAGTGGTTCGTCATATTTATCACGGTTGCCTTGTCGGTCGTAGCCTCGTATTTTATATCGAGGGCATTGTCGTCTGTAACGGTGTAGGTAACCGTTGCAACAACATTCCCTGGGAAGTTCATATCGCCATCCTTTGAGCGCATGGTGAGCTTCAGCGTACTCTCGTTCACCTTCTCTGCCTCGTAAACCTGATATTGCCAACCTGACGGACCGCCATGCAACGTGTGTCCGAAGTTGTTCGTTGGAAGGGTGTATTTCTCACCGTCAATGGTGATCTCACCCTTATTCAAACGGTTGGCATATCTTCCAATTGCTGCACCAAAATCAGACGGGGAGTTAACAGAATCGGTGTATTGCTTCAAATTGTCGAATCCGAGCACAACATCCTGCATTTCTCCGTTCCTGTCTGGCACCATGATCGCAACCACTCTTCCTCCAAAGTTGGTCACGTCAACACACATGCCGTTCGCATTCTTCAGTTCAAACAACTGTACCGGAATATCATTCACGATAGAGTCAAAACGCTCAGTATCAAGACCTGAGACAAGCCCTGGGGCTGTCTGAGACTCGTTGCAAGAGGCAAGAGCCATTGCTGAAAGTGTTACTCCTGCGAGTACTTTTTTTAGGTTTTTCATTCTTATAATAGTTAGTAACAATTATTTTTGCGGTCAAAATTACGAAAAATTACGCTATTACAAGCAAAAAAAATATTTAATTATGTTAAAACACACTCCTTTTGTTGAAAAAAGTCTCTTTCTCACGTGATGTATGTCAATTTCTACACTGTTTTCACTCTCTCTAAAAATTGGTTATCGTATTTTTTACGAAACTTCTTTCTCTATTTTTTTTCTATTTTTTCTTTTTTCCTTTTTTTTCTTTCTGAAGCTAATATAATAATGTGTGGTCTGTGGAGCTTCATTTTTTTTAAAAATATTCGGTAGGGTAATGGGGTGGGGAAGGGGGGTGGTGACAACACTTCTCGAAAGCTGCAAAATTTTGTAAAACTCCTGCAAAATTTTGTCTTTTTGTTGTCAAAATTTTATCTGGAGTTCTTTCCCTTCTCCTGATATTGTTTTTTTATATAATTTTGCAGGTAGTAAACAATAAATTAAAATGAAATAATTTTTTATGCAAAATGAAGACGAAAATGCTATCCATGGTTTGCACCATGTATCGGAAATTATTCCGTTCTGCCCTGTATTCAGAAGAAACAGTAACCGTAACAATTTTGAAGAGAAACAACAAAATCAAGTTAAAGAGTGTAAAGAAAATATCTATCATCAGTCGTGAAAATAAAAAACTGTAAACAGTTGGCTAAAATATTTAACATATAAAAACAATCTCACCATGATGAAAGAACAGCAAAACAACACTTCCGGCATACAGGACATGCCGCAAGCAAGAGAGCAGGACTTACTAAAAGATCCACGAATCAAGACGCTCATCGATGACTTTGGAATGGCTGGTTTTGGAGCGTATTGTCTTCTGAGAAACCATCTCGCAGCGTATGCACAAAACGGCTTACCAATGGAGTATCTCCTTCGCTTCGGAAGAGAATACTTTCCATTCAAAAGAATCAAGTCAATCTTAAAAAACTACCAACTTTTTAACATCAACCAGTTCATGCTTGTGACACTAAACGACGTTCCACACACGTGTACAGACGGGCACGATTCGCCACACACGTGTACAGACGGGCACGATTCGCCACACGCCTGTATAGACGGGCATGATTCGCCACACGCCTGTACAGACGGGCATGACGGGCGAAACACACCAGAAAATTTAAATATTAACCAAGAAAAAATTAAGACTAAGAATATAGGGTGTTGGGGCGAAAATGAGGAAGTGGAAGAAAGAGTGAAAACGCAGAAGTTCAAGAAGCCAACGGTGGAGGAAGTAGCGGAATACTGTCGGCAGCGAGCGAACTCGGTGAACCCAGAGCGCTTCTGCAGTTTCTACGAGTCGAAGGGCTGGAAAATAGGAAAGAACAGCATGAAAGACTGGAAGGCGGCAGTGCGCACATGGGAACAGGACGAAAACCGTGGCATAAAAACCGAGCATGCGAAGCAACCGACGGAACCTTCAGCCCCCAAATCCCTCGCCGTCTACGATGACAACGGCATCCAGTTTTTCGAAGGTAGACCGCTCCCTCCCGATGCACCTCCGAGACCGAGCGAGTCTGCTCTCTGGGACGATTCCACAAACTCCTGGCTCGAATTTTATTCTTGAGGAAGAGGAAGTTTTTAGAGGAAAGAGGACGCCAGAGGAAGCCAGAGGAAGCCAGAGGAGAGAGGAAAGGCTGCCTTAAAGGCAGAGGAAAGAGGAAGCCAGAGGAAGCAAGAGGAAGCCAGAGGAGAGCCAGCCTTAAAGGCAGCCCTAAAGCCAGCCTTAAAGGCAGCCCAAAAGCCAACCTTAAAGCCAGCCTTAAAGCCAAACCTAAAGCCAGCCCAAAAGCCAACCCAAAAGCCAGTCCAAAAATCCTCTTGAGTCCTCTCATCCTCTTGCTTCCTCTTGCGTCCTCTTCCTCTTTCCTCTAAAAGGCTTCCTCTTGCGTCCTCTTTCCTCTAAAACCTTCCTCTAAAATCCTCTGGCTTCCTCTTGCGTCCTCTGGCGTCCTCTCTCCTCTAAACCCTTCCTCTAAACCCTTCCTCTAAACCCTTCCTCTAAAGCTTTAAAAAACCAACCCTCAAACCCAAAAACCTATGACACGAAACTGGAAAGACCACGGCATCATTTTCTCCAATCCTTACAACCTGAAGAAGTTGCGCATTCGTTGCCCCGACTGTTCCGAGACCAGATTGAAACACCCGAGCGAGAAATGCATGACAATAGACGTCGACAACGGTTTCTACCACTGCTACCACTGCGGAAAATCTGGCTATGTGCCCACCGAAGAAGAAATCGAAGAACGCAAAAAGAGAAAGCAGCAACGCGAAGAGAAGCTCAAGCAGAAGCCGCGGAAAGGCAGCTACAATCGTCCGAAGGAGTTCCGTCCTGAGTTGCTCATCAAAAACTGCACTTCGCAGCCCGATGCCCAACCCCTCATCCACTTCCTCACCGAAACGCGCAAGCTTGACATCGACGTGTTGCAAAAATACAAAATAACAATTCCCTATGCCAGCTTCGAAAAAGAAGACACCATAGATAGCAACACCCCTGCCAACACCCCTGCCCCCAACCCTGCCAACACCCCTGCCAACACCCCTGCCTGGTATCTTTCGACCGGGTCGAAAGAAAAAAACACCCCTGCCAACACCCCTGCCAACACCCCTGCCGCCACCCCTGCCAAGTATCATTTAATTCGCTGCATTGCCTTCAATTTTTTCGACCGTGGCGAATACATCAACGTCAAGAGTCGCACGATAGACAAGCGTTTCACGTTCCTGCCGAAGGGCGAGCTCATTCCGTGGAACATCGACTCCATCATCGACAAGGACTTGTGTTACATCACCGAGGGAGAGCTCGACGCCCTCACCCTGTTGCAGTGCGGATTCTTAGAGACCATCTCCGTTCCGAATGGAGCACAGAAGAACCTCACGTTCCTCGACCGCTTTGTGGAGACCCATTTCGAAGACAAGAAACGCATCGTGCTCGCCCTCGACAACGACGAGAAGGGCATCATGCTCCGCAACGAACTCATTCGTCGCTTCGATTCCGAACGCTGCCTCTTGGTGGAATGGCCCAAGGACTGCAAAGATGCCAATGACGTTCTCATGAAGCACGGCGTGGAGAAAGTCCGGGAGTGCGTGGAAGATGCCAAGGAGATACCGTTGGTGGGCATTCAGACCGCCTCAGATGTAGAGGGCGAGCTGCTCCGACTCTTTGAGAACGGTCTTGAGCGAGGTGCTGCCATCGGCCTACCCGATTTCGATAGGCTGATGACGTTCGAGACGGGCAGGTATATGGTCGTTAGTGGTAGGCCGGGAGATGGAAAGTCGGAGTTCATCGATGAGGTCTGTCTTCGCCTCTGCCTCTTGCACAACTGGAAGATAGCCTATTTCTCTCCAGAGAACGTACCTATTGTCTATCACCTCCGAAAGCTCTGCGAGAAGCTCACCAGGTATCCGTTCAAAGAGAATAAGAGCATGACGCGAGAGATGTTCCACGCCTGCGTCTCGTGGCTTTCGGAGAACGTGTGCCATATTCTCCCCGGCTACGGAGAAGATGGCGTTGTCGACTTCAGAGAGACGCTCTCTGGAGGGTCGTGGAAGAACGGTGGTGACACAAAAAGTGAGAACACCTTGGAGAATATCCTTGAGATTGCTCATCGCTGTGTGGCTCGCCGTGGGGTGCGCATATTGGTTATAGACCCTCTGAACCGCATCGATGCTGAGTCGGAATATGCGCAGCATGAGTTGGCGTGGTATTCTCATGTTAACAACACGCTCTCTCGCTTCGCTCGGCGCTATAAATGCTTAGTAATCCTTGTGGCTCACCCAAGGAAGGTGAACCGTGCGAACTTCGACGGAAAGAAGAGGCGTGTGGAGATGAACGACATAAACGGTTCTGCTGACTTCGGAAACAAAGCCGACTACTGCATGATCGTCGACCGCGACGACTCTCTGAAAACGGTCTCTATCTACGTCGACAAGGTGAAGTTCAAGCACCTGGGTACGCGTGGCGACTGCTTCCTGCACTACGATATGGTCTCTGGTCGCTACGTGCCGTGTGCGCTGAAGAAGATCGACCCTACATGCTTCTCTCCGTCGTCGCCAGCGGCAGAAATCGTGACGAGTAGCACGGGAACGAAATACGAGAAAACCATCGACTGGAGAAACAATAACTCGTCATGGATAGACCGAGATGCACACCCAATTCTCTACGACTTCCTCAACAGGTTTAAGCTTGAACAGCAGGGGTGAAGGGGCAGGGGTGTTAGGGGTGCAGGGGCGTTGAGCAGGTGCAGGGGTGTTGGGGTGTTGAGCAGGTGCAGGGGTGTTGGGGTGTTGAGCAGGTGCAGGGGCGTTTTGGAGTTGTTTTTTGCTTGTGTTTGTTTTTTAATCAACGAAAAAAAATAGAAATGGAAAAATTTGAGATTAAGAGTTATTGGCTCTCGGAGCTCGCCATGCTTTACCGTCCACGGTCGTCGCAACGGAGTGCGACTCGCACTTTAAGAAACTGGATCAAGAAGAACAGGGAGCTCTCAGAGGAACTGGAGAAAATGAAGTTCGACGGAACGAAAACTCGAATGCTCACACCAAATCAGGTCTGCACCATCGTGCGGTTCCTTGGAGAGCCGTGAGAGCAAGAGTTTTAGAGGAAAGAGGAAGCAAGAGGAAGCCAGAGGAAGCAAGAGGAAAGAGGACGCAAGAGGAAGCCAGAGGAAGCCAGAGGATAGAGCAAGAGGAAGCCAGAGGAAGCCAGAGGAAGCCAGAGGAAAGACTGCCCCTGAGCCAGCCCTAAAGCCAGCTTTAAAGGCAACCCTAAAGCCAGCCCAAAAGGCAGCCCAAAAATCCTCTGGCTTCCTCTTTCCTCTTGCTTCCTCTGGCTTCCTCTTGCGTCCTCTTTCCTCTAAAATCCTCTTGCGTCCTCTAAAGCCTTCCTCTTTCCTCTAAAAGCTTCCTCTTGCGTCCTCTTCCTCTCTCCTCTAACCCCTTCCTCTCTCAGCTAAAAGGTTTCTCAGCCTTGCAAGTTCTGCTTCGAGGGCTATGATTCTTTGCTGCTGGAGCCGTATGGTTTCTTCCATTTGCTTCATTTTCTGGTCTTGCTGAGCCCGATAGCCAGTTCTGACGCGGTGCATGCGCTCCCGGATGCCGCCCTCTGTCTTGAACCGCTCTTCGAGGGTGTGGAGGTAGCCGTTCATCATCACGTCCACCTGGCAGCAGAGCGTGTAGCCAGTGTTCGCCATCTCCTCCTCGGTCCATCGGGTGAAGAAAGGCTCGAAGGCGTCGAGGGTGTTGTTTGCCTTGGTGAACGCATGCATGCCATGGTATCGAGGGTGCCCCTTGTCCCAGAGAGGGAGATGGCGAGCAAGGAGGAAGTCACGGAAGTCCTCGCGGAGCTCGTGAATGCTCGACCGTGCCACGTTCAGCAGTTTTAGCTCCATCTCTGTGGAGGTCTTTCCGTCTTCCGAGCCTTCAATGATGTTCTGCTTTCCCGACCGTGCCGCCTGAATCATCTGATCGACGGTTCTGTCACCGTGCTTCGGAAGAAACCGGTCGCAGAAAACGAATGTGAGCTGGTAGAGAACCTCCGTCTTCTGGTAGAAGCGAAGCTCCTTCCAGTTCGCTCCTTCCAGCAACACCTTCTCTTCCTTACTCCTGCCAGGGGTGTTGCTTGTGTTCTTTGGGTAGTTATTGTTGTTCATAGCTTCGTGAGTTTCTTTTTAGGTTTTTGTTGAAATTCACATACAAAAATACAATTTCTTCCGCATTCTGGCAAGAAAAACAGGGAAAAAGGAGAGAAAAGGGAGAAAAACACCATGTTTTCTTGAAAAACAACTCTAAAACACGCTTTTAAAAGACACTTTCGACCATTAACTGCCACTTTCGACCATTATCTGCCACTTTCGACCATTAACTGCCACTTTCGACCATTATCTGCCACTTTCGACCATTAACTGCCAAAAAGTGCCAAAAAGTGCCACTATCGACCAAAAAGGTGAAAATGCGGTTTTGAAATTTCGTAACTTTGCAAACAGAATTCAGAGACCCTCTTCGATAGTTCTTCGATAGCTCTTCGATAGCTCTTCGATAGTTCTTCGCTTTACCTTCGCTCTACCTTCGCTTTACCTTCGCTTTCACCTCGATAGAACCTCGCTTTCACCTCGCTATGACATCGAATGGAAAGCAAGAAAGAAGTGAGAAAGAAACGAGAGAAAAGCAAAGCCAGAGGGTTTTAGAGGAAAAGAGGAAGCCAGAGGAAGCCAGAGGATTTTAGAGGAAAGAGGACGCCAGAGGAAGCCAGAGGAAGCCAGAGGAAAGAGGAAAGGCTGCCTCTGAGCCAGCCCTAAAGGCAGCCTTAAAACCAGCCCTAAAGCCAGCCCTAAAGGCAGCCTTAAAGCCAGCCTTAAAGGCAGCCTTAAAGCCAGCCCAAAAATCCTCTTGAGTCCTCTCATCCTCTGGCTTCCTCTGGCTTCCTCTTGCGTCCTCCTTCCTCTAAAAAGCTTCCTCTTCCTCTTTCCTCTAAAACCTTCCTCTTTCCTCTAAAAGCGTCCTCTTCCTCTCTCCTCTAAATCAATTTAACAAAATCTTTAACCAAAAACAATTTAACAATGGCAATTCTTAAAGGAATCATTTCAAAATTCAATGGCTCTGCAGGAAACCTTACGTTTAAGCAGAGTGGTGGTGAGACAATCGTGTCAGAGAAGGTGACACAAGTTAACGATGCAAAGACAGACCCGCAGTTCCGACAGCGTATGAAGTGGGCGAACGTTGTTCGCATGTACAAGGTGCTTCGACCGTACATGAAGATGGCGTTCGGCGGTTCGCAGAACAGACGAACCGACTACAATAAGTTCGTGTCGGCAAACACGGCGCTGACTCCCGTCTATCTCACAAAAGCGGAGGTAAGCGCAGGTGCTTGCGTGGTGGCTCCTTACAAGGTTACTCATGGTCTGCTGAACAGTATCTCGGTGAGTGGCTCAGGGAAGACGTCTGTGACAAATATCTCTGTTGGCTCGCTGACAATCAATGCGGAGACCTCCGTGGCTGCTTTCTCCAACGCTGTTGTTGAGAACAACCGCTCATTCAACTACGGCGACCAGATCACGTTCTTCCTTGTCTTCCAGACCATGAACGACGTTACAAACATCCCGATCGCTGACGTTGATGCGTGCTGCATCGTGCTCGACAAGAACAACAACGCGAAGCTGCTCTCTGTCGTTGACCCTCGAGGGTTCGCTGTGAAGAACGGGTTCCTCGCTGCAAAGCAGGATGAGGACTTCGGCGACCATGGCATGGTGTGGATTCACTCTCGCAAGGACAAGGGAAATAGCAGTACCGAGATTTCTGCCCAGTACCTCGTCTGCGAGAACAGTCTGCTCAAATCCTACCAGTCGGAGGATGCTTACGACTCTGCTGCCAATAGCTACGGAGGCGTGAACAACATCTACCTCTCTCCATCGGGAGTGCTTAACCCAAACAGCACAGACTCCTCTGAACCTTCTGGCGGTAACTCTGGCGGTGCAGGCTCCGATTCTGGCTCTGGCGGTGCAGGCTCCGATTCTGGCTCTGGCGGTGGCAGTGTAGATCCAGGCTCTGGAGACCTTGAGCCCTAACCAAATAGCGGAAGACTATGAAGGTTAAGCTCGCAGTGGCATCGTGGGTGGTCGCAGTGGTGCTGTCGGTGACAGCCCTGCTGCTCCCGCCCATGGGAATCATCGACCACTCCGTCCTTCTTCTCGTGGCGCAGTTCCTCCTGGTCTGCGCCACGTTCCTCGGAGTGAAGGGGTTAGATAAAGGGTTAATGATAGGAGAAAGGAAGCCTTAGAGGAAGGCAGAGGAAGCAAGAGGAAGCAAGAGGAAGCAAGAGGAGAGAGGAGAGAGGAAGCAAGAGGAAACCTCAAGCTCAGCCTCAAGCTCAAACCTCAAGCTCAAGCCTCAAGCCTCAATCTCAAGCAGCCTTCCTCTGGCTTCCTCTCTGAGCTCTCGCTCTCAAGCAGCCTTCCTCTTGCTTCCTCTATCCTCTTGCTTCCTCTCTGAGCTCTCCCTTTGAGCTCTCTCTTTGAGCTCTCGTTATCGTTATCGTTATCGTTATCGTTATCGTTAACGTTATCGTTATCGTTAACGTTATCGCTTCCTCTTGCTTCCTCTCTGAGCTCTCGCTTTGAGCTCTCGTTATCGTTATCGTTATCGTTATCGTTAACGTTATCGCTTCCTCTTGCTTCCTCTTTCTCCTCTAAAAGCTATCGCTTTTTAACCCTTTAAAAACTTCAAAAATATGAGAACAATAACGCTATTAATCATTCATTGCAGTGCGACGGTCGAAGGCAAGGACATCACTGCAAAAGACATAGACCGCTGGCACCGTGATCGGGGCTGGAAGGGCATTGGATACCATTATGTTGTGCGTCTCGATGGAACAATCGAGAAGGGTCGCAACGAAGAGGAGATCGGTGCTCATTGCAAGGGACACAACAGCCATAGCATCGGAATCTGCTATGTTGGAGGTCTCGATAAAAATGGGAAGCCGAAGGACACTCGCACCGAAGAACAGAAAATGGCTCTCCAAGACCTTGTTCGGTTCTTGAAGAAACGGCATAGAAAGGCTATTGTCGTCTCGCACCATACCTTCAACCCACAGAAAGCTTGCCCCTGCTTCGATGCGGAAAAGGAATTCAAAAGCATTTAACCTTGACCTTAAGGGGGGGTTATAAATTCCACCGTAAAACCATTTACTGTGGGTACTGGCTTCTTCGCCAGAACCTTGTCAAAATCAACCTTAACAGCTCGACGTAAAAAAATCAACCTCGACGTTAAGGTTGATTTTTATGTTTCTTTAGCTTCATCACAATCTCTTTATATTTCAGAAAATTTTTCTTAGAGTCGAGCAGGCTTTTCTCGAACGTCCATTCTTCTATTGGTTTCAGAAGGTTCTTGTTATACATACTCGCGAGGTCTCTCGGAGTCAACTTCACATCTGGGAATAGCTGCCAGATTATTCTGCATGCAGCTTTGAAGTCACCCTCAGGAACAATTTTCTCCTCCATCAGATATTTGCATACCGGGAACCACATCCGTTGGTTTGCCATATCTGGAAGCACCTCTGCTATTCTCTCCTTCAGGTTCTTCATGTCGTCAGGAGACATCTCGCCCTGCGAAGTCTCTTTCTCTTCCTTCGTCTCCACAGCACCGTTCTCGATCTCCAGTGCCTGCTCTGCCACAGGCTCGGCATCCGCAGGCTCGGCATCCGCAGGCTCCGCCTCCTCGCATTCCGTCTCCACCACCTCCTTGAATTCCGCTTCCTGAGCCTCTTCTTCCTTTCTCCCCTTTTCCTGCGCTGCGTACACAATCTTCACTGCATTGTCAGCGAGCTGGTCGCCCTTAACGATCAGATTTCCATTCACTGTTATTCCCATGGTTTTTACTGTTTAAAAAAAATATTGTTGATCTTTTTTCCGTTATCTGTTATCACGTCGCCAAGCACCGTGGCATTACCATTGATGTTCAGCTCTTTAATGAACGTGTTGTTCACCGTCGTAGAAGAAGTCTTTTCCTCCACACACTTCTTCAGAGGAGTCGGCTCTGCCGCCATGCCGTTAAAGATAGAGAAATCGTTGTTGAAAGTGTATGCCCCCTTCTTCCCTTTCTCGTTGGCAGAAGAGTGCTGCTGTTTCTTATTCCTCTTTTCGAGGTATATGTGCAAGTGTTGATATACGAACCCCTCAAGGATTGTTGCGTTCATCTCCAGATATTCTCGCCAGAGCCGGTTCACGACGATTGTCTTCTTTCCCGAGAGCGCATAGAGGCACCTGTTCTCTTTCTTTGCCGACATCGTCACCGCCTGCGCACTCGTGCATGTCCCTATCCACGGGTAAAGGAGCCGCTCTGGTACGTATTTCGTCAACTTGTCGACAATCTTCTTATACCACTTGCTGTTTTTGTTCGTTTCCAGATGCTGAATGATGTTCTCCTCCAGACTGCATTTCGATAGGGGAGAACAAAAAATTATTTCATGGATATCGTCAGAAATCATATCCTGCTTCCCTAAGGAGTGCCCATGCTCCATGAGAGGTCCCCATGCCTTCGCCAGCATTCTTGCCGTCAGCCTATGATACGGAATCGGCTTGTCTATCTCCCCCCGCTTTGCGAAGTCAAGGATTGCGAGCATCCAGTAGAACTTGTAGGACGTCGTTGTATGCAGGAAGATTCTCTTTAGTTTTTCTATGTCAAAAAAAGCGATGTTTTCCATAACCCGGTTAAGTTTTGTTAGTTATAAAAAATGATGCAGAGCCTTCGAGAGTAGAGCAGTAGACACAGTGATTGCATCCCTACAGTGTTCTATTGCCGAAGGAAATGAAAAAGGCGAGGTAGAGACTGCCAGCCTTTCTGTCATCAATCTGCAAACTTTTCCGGAGTTTCAAGGAGATGATAGTGCAAAGTTAGTTAAAAATAAACTTTTTTCAAAATATTTTCGAAGAAAAATACGATATGTGCAGAATTTTTTGTAATTTTGTAGCGTTCAAACCACGCTGACCCCAAAAAGGGGAATGGGTGTGGGTGGGACGCATACATAATTAAGGCGTAACTGCGCTTTGGTCTTACTTCTTGGAATCCGGAAAATTTCAAAACATTCAGTTAAGGCTATAGCAATGTCATACGCCCGACAGGGTATCGTATATTCGTACCTCAACGGTTTCCGTTCACGTGAGATTTTCTTTCTTTCGTGTGCAGAGACGTTAGGGATTCGTATACATATCAGCGTGGGGTTGTGGACATTGCTCGTCAAAACTGAGTGGGCAATTTCCGGAGCCTCAAGGAGTGAGACGAGCAATAGGAATCGGCTCCACGTTCTTTTTTTGTGTTTGCTTTACGATAAACAAAATCGAATGAATATCCTCCGCTTTTTGGAGCCCTGCGGAGAAAGCAAAAATTTTTTTGATGACCCAAAAGAAATATTCTTTTTCTGGTCATGAGTCTTTCAGCTGTAAGTCATTATGGCTTAAGAAAGGCTTTGACTTTGTTGCAAACGAAATTGATTTTAATGCTCCAGAAGCCGTTGTTGCTCTTGGAGTGGGCAAGAATATGGTCTCAGCCATAAGGTTTTGGATGCGTGCGTTCGGTATGACAGAGAGCGACACGCTGACCCCCCTCTCTTATTATCTCCTCGACAGTGAAAGTGGCAAAGACCCTTTTATGGAAGACCTTGGAACGCTTTGGCTTCTCCATTTCCATTTGGTTTACAATAGTGAAGCGACCCTCTACAACTGGTTTTTCCTTCATTTCCAGAAAGAGCGCAAACATTTCGAGCGCCAGCATGTTGTTAGCTTCGTTCATCGCAAGCTAACAGAATTCGGCAAGCAGAACCTTTACAATGAGAACACGGTAAAGAAAGACATTGGTGTTCTTCTTCAGAACTATATTGTTCCCGAGAAGGTTCAAGGACTCGACGACTACAGTTCCCTTCTCATAGACCTCGATTTACTTCGCCAGAGTGAAGGAAAGAGTTATGTCTTTAATATAGAAGGTAAGCGTCGTGTTCCGAGTGAGATCTTCCTTTACGCCATTTTGACCATGAAGGGAGCCGACAACACCGTTAGCTACGACATTCTCCAAGATGCTGGACTGCTGTTCTGCATGAACGATATGGAAGTGATTGCTATGTGCCGAGAGATAGAGGCTAATCGCCCAGACTCCGTGAAATATAGCGATACTGCCGGAGTTCGCCAGTTGCTTTTCATAAACAATCTGAATCCATTAGACGTTCTTAATGAATATTATGGCTAAGAAACCAGTATTTACTCTTTCAGCAAATATAGAAAGCGGGCTTGCAGAAGGAAGCCGTTATATTGTAACCCCAAACGTGGAGAAGGTGATGAACGAGATTGTGAATGCCTATCAGACAGGCATACACTCGTTTACCGTCATTGGCACCTATGGAACAGGAAAATCGTCGTTCCTTCTCAACGTAGAGAAAGACCTCGACAAATCGACTCGCGAGAAGAGTCTGCTAAAGAATCCAGGAGTGCTCCACAAGGGAGACTTTGAGATTCTGAACATCCTTGGCGATAGCAAATCCCTTTCCGACCTTCTTTCTGAGAAGCTTTGCACCTTAGGTTCAGCAGATTGCGACCCCCTTGTGATGCTGAAAAACTACTACAGCTTGTTGAAGAAACAGAACAAGATGCTTTTTATAGCTATCGACGAGTTTGGAAAAGTTCTTGAGCACGCTGCCAAGCACAATCCCGAGGAAGAGCTCTATTTCTTTCAGAAGTTCACAGAGTTTGTGAATGCCCCTTCCCGAAATATTCTCCTTCTCACCACGCTGCACCAGAATTTCTCAGCCTATGCAGGAAGTCTGAAACCAGAGGAGAAGAACGAATGGACAAAGGTGAAGGGACGCTTTCAAGAGGTTGTCTTCGCCGAGCCTGTTGAGCAGCTTCTCTTCCTTGCTGCAGAGCATCTCTCTTCTTGCATGACGTGGAATGTCTCTGGCCACTCCTTCCGCAGCATACACCAGTTGGCTGTTGACAGGAAGTTTGTTGACAGATCGTATTCCTTCGATATAGCTTCGAAGCTCTATCCCCTCGACACTTTCTCTGCCTACACCATCACGAAAGCCATCCAGCGCTACGGACAGAATGAGCGCTCTCTTTTCTCGTTCCTAAACGCAAGAGGAAGTCATTCACTCATGGAGTTCACTCCAGGTGAGAACCTCACATATAACCTTGCAGAGGCATACGACTATATCGTAAATAGCTTCCACTCTTTTCTCACCGATGCCAATAGCGACTCCATGGGATGGTCGTCAATACGTCTCTCCATAGAGCGTGTGGAAGGCTACGACTGGAAAGAGAGTCAGTCGCTTCTTGATGCCATAAAGATGGTGAAAGCGATAGGAATGGTGAACCTCTTTGGAAACGGAGGGTTCTCTATGACCTTCGACGACCTTGCAGAATATGCTTCTAAGGCGATGGCAATGGAGTCTCCGCATAGCATTCTTCAAGAACTCTCACGCTTGAAGATTGTTCGCTTTGCCGAGTACAGAAGTCGTGTGATTCTCTTTGAGGGAACAGACGTGAACATAGAAGAAGAGATCTTGAAGTCTGCCATGGTTGTTCCGAAGCCAGTGAACTTCGTTGACGAGCTGAGAGTGTATTTCAACGAGCGTGTTTCTCCTGTAAAGGCATACTATTACCACCGTGGCACACCACGCTATTTCAAGTATGAGCTGCGCTCAGAGGCAGAAGATGTGATTCCTACGGGTGATGTTGATGGTTATGTGCAGATGATTTTCTCTACCTCAGAGCGCTATTTCTCTGAGCTTCTGACATTCAGCAAAGAGTGCGACCATGCCATTATCTTTGCCTTCTTCACGAACACCGAGGAGATTGTGGAGCATCTTTGGAACATACAGAAATACCGCTATATAATAGATAAAGTGCTTGTAGACAAGTCTGACCGTGTTGCTATGAAGGAACTCCTGCAGCTCTTAGACTTCGAGAAAGCCCTTCTCAACAAAACCGTTCGCGACAGCCTGTTCTCTTACACGGAGAATGTTGTGTGGATCTACAAGGGAGAGGAGCGAAACGTGTCCTCGCACAGAGATTTCAACAGACTGTTGTCATTTGTTTGCGATGATGTCTATTCCCTCACGCCTACGGTGAACAACGAGCTGTTCAATAAGCACAAGCTCAGCAGCAGTATTTCTGCTGCCAAGGCAAAGTATCTGCAAGCGCTCTTAGAGAATAGCGAAAAGGAAGACTTAGGCTTTGACCCAAACCGCTTCCCTCCAGAGAAGACCATCTATTTCTCTTTGCTGAAGAACACTGGTTTGCACAGAAATGGAACCTTTGCCGATAAGCCTGCAAATGCAGATATAAAGACCCTTTGGGACGCTTGTGAAGAGTTTCTGAGAACCACGACAGAGAAGCCTCGCAAGCTCTCTGAATTGGTGAAGATTCTCTCCTCTCAGCCTTACAAGATCAAGGACGGTTTCCTTGACTTCTGGTTGCCAACCTATCTCTTCATGAAACGTCAAGACTACTCTCTCTATGGCAGTAACGGTCAATATATCCCTGTCTTCAACCTCGAACTTCTTGACCTTATGAAGAAGCATCTTGGGGAATTCAGAATAAAGGCATATGCTGTGGAGGGAGTGAAGCTTGAACTCTTCAACCAATACCGAAAGTTCTTGAACCTTGACAACAGTACAGCGGTGAAAGGCACCACGTTCATAGACACCATTAAACCGTACCTGTTCTTCTACAACCGACAGCTGAATGATTATGCCAAGCATACCATGAAGCTCGACCACAGGGAGACCATACGATTCAGAGAGGTGTTAGCAAAGGCAAAAGACCCAGAGAAGGCATTCCTTGAGGATTTGCCTATGGCGCTTGGCTATGACGAAGAGAAACGTTGTGACCCGCAGGAGGTAGGTAAATACTTCTCTGCCATACAACGTGCTGTCAGAGAATTGCGAGCATGCTACGGAATGCTCATAGACCGCATAGAGGAACATCTCGTGCTTTCGCTTGGACTCTCCTCTGGTGAGTATGTAGAGTATGTCGCTGAGCTGCAACAGAGAATCGGTAAGGCAAAGCAGCATCGCCTCACCCCACGACAGAAGGAATTTTTCCAGCACGCCATGACTTGTTTCGACAATCGTGTGGAATGGTATCAGTCTATCTGCTATGCCGTTCTCGACTCTCCTTTGGAGCGCATGCGTGATGAACAGGAACAGAAGCTTCTCGACGACCTTGTCTTCCTCTTCCGTGAGTGTGAGAAAGAGGCTGTGCTCTCCGAAAGTCTTAACTATCAGATAGACGATACGGAGGAGGAAAAATCCCTTGCACTCGAAGAGAAAATCACCTCCATGCTCTCTGGAGATGAGAACCTCGATGTGTTCACTCTTGTAAGAATACTCCAAAAACGTATTAACAAATGACAAAAGTACGACATATACTCGGAATAAGCGGAGGAAAGGACAGTGCCGCTCTCGCTATCTATCTCAAGCAGAAATATCCGCAGTTGAAGATAGAATACTACAACTCAGACACTGGTTGTGAGCTTGCTGAGACCGAACTGCTCATAGACCGTCTGAGTGCCTATCTTGGTACTATAAAGCGTCTTAGAGCTGCAGAGGGAAGTCCGGAGCCAACTCCCTTCGAACACTTTCTCAAGGCGATGGGAGGCTACCTGCCTTCCGTTCAGCAGCGTTGGTGTACGAAGAAGATGAAGCTCTCTGAATTTGAACGGTTTGCCGGTGAGGATTATGTTGTTAGCTACGTAGGTATTCGTGGCGATGAAGACCGTGACGGTTATGTCTCCACAAAGCCGAATATTCAGGCTGTATTTCCTTTCAGAAAGAATATATGGAGTAACGATGTAATAAACCGTGTCTTGAACAACGACCACCTTGAGCAGCTTATTACTGTCTATGAGGAACTATGTCCCACAGACATTAAGAACGAGGTTATGGAGATTGTTAGGAAGCCTATAAACAAAAAGACGTTCTTCTATAACAAGAAACTCAACGCACTGCTCGATAAAGATGTGAAGACGTTCAACCATGTTGTCTTCAGAATACTTCAGACAACCGACTATCCCGTTGGAAAGTTGACAGAAGAGGAGTTCCCTTTGCTCAACAACGACGAGGTGCTTGTGAAAGACGACATCTTCCGATTGCTCAGAGAGAGTGGGGTGGGGGTGCCTGCTTATTACGAGGAAATTCCGTTTGAGGTGGATGGAAAGAGGGGCACATACTGCCGCAGTAGGTCGGGATGCTATTTCTGCTTCTTCCAGCAGAGAATTGAATGGGTGTGGCTCTACGAGCAGCACCCCGATCTCTTCGCCAAGGCTATGGAGTTTGAGAAGAGTGGCTACACATGGATTCAAGGAGAGCCTCTCGCCGACCTCATAAAACCAGAACGCATCAGGCAGATAAAGCTCGACATCATTAAAAAGCAGGAGGCTGCTAAAGCAAAAAGCCAAGCCACCACCCTCGTCGACATCCTTGGCGACGAGATTATGTGTGCAAACTGTTTTATATAAGGGAGGGGATATGCTTAGAGATGTTAAATGGTCGGAAGATGGGACTTACAGCCCTCATGGTGAGCATAAGCCTGTAGAGTTCTTCAATCAGGCGTTAAGGAACAGTTATCTGTTTGACTTAGAACTGGGTTATTTCAACTCAGCTGCTATCAGTGTGCTTGCAAGTTCATTTGCTACGTTTATAAGAAATGGAGGTGTCATGCGAATGGCTATCAATCATATTGTGTCAAAGCAAGACAAACAAGCGATCATAGCAGGAGAGGAAGGAAATATAGACCTGCCGTTTGATATAAATGATTTTGAGGAACTTAGAAAACGATTAGATGAATACGGAGAGCTGTTCTTCCGCTGCTTGGCGTATCTCATTCAGGAGCACCGTATACAAATACGCATCATTAGACCAAAAGGTTCAAAAGGCATTTCACACACGAAGAGAGGACAGTTCAGTGATGGAGATACTATAGTTTCTTTCACGGGCTCTGCCAATTTCACTCTTGGTGGTTTCTTTAATAATAGGGAGGAGATAACGTTATCGTCAAGTGAATCTCCTGACACAACAGTGCAAAAACGTATTGCGAACCGGAAAGCGGAGTTTAATATGCTTATGTCTGGAAATGACAATACGGTTGAGTATCTACACTCAAGTGATTTGGAAGAAGCCTTGCGTAATTCTTATGGACGTCAAGACATTGAAGATTTGGTAGACGTAGAAAGGAAACTAAAGCAGTACAAGATGGCAGAAGAAGAGTCTGCAAAGATTGTGGCAGAAGAACTTGCCCTCAGAAATGGTGCTGCCCCCAGTTTCCCTTACGGAAAGCCGAGAGACTATCAGCACCAAGCCTTGCAGAATTGGATAAACAACAAGCAGAAAGGACTGTTTGCTATGGCAACAGGTACTGGAAAAACTCTTACCTCATTGAACTGTCTTCTACGTATATATAAGAGGTATAACTTCTACAAAGCCGTAATACTCGTGCCAACCATTACGCTGGTAGACCAATGGGAACAGGAATGCAAAAAGTTCCACTTTGCAAATATTGTGAAAATAAGTTCCAAGAATAGGTCGTGGCGTGAGGAATTGGATGCCGTTAAGGCGAAAGAAACAATTAACCTAAACTCTAAAGAACCTTCGTATATTATCATTTCTACTTATGCTTCTTTTGCTCGTGAAGCAGTGTTCCACGATTTGATGGACTTTCCGCAGAAAGTTCTCAGACAGATTCTTCTCATTGCTGATGAGGCGCACAATATGGGTGCTGGAAGGATTCTCGACAGACTGAACGGAGTGAAATACATAAGAAGGATTGGTCTTTCAGCTACGCCAGAACGTCAGTTTGATGAAAGGGGGAATAAATCGTTGTTGGATTTCTTTGGTTGCAATGGTGACAGTTACACCTTTGAGTTCTCTATGAAAGAGGCTATTGACAAGGGTTATCTTTGCAGATATGACTATTACCCTCATCTCGTGCAACTGACAGACAATGAGATGGAAGAGTATATCAAGATTTCGCGACAGTTGTGTAAATTCTTCAATTCAGACGATGGCTACTTCAATTCTTCTGACGAGATTGTGATGCGTTTATTGTTAAAGCGAAAGAGAATCATACACAAGGCAGAAAACAAGGAAGGTGTCTTCAGAAGTATTATGGAAGAACGATACAGGAGGAATGGAAATCTGAAATACACTCTTGTGTATGTTCCAGAGGGGAATCATCCAGACAACAGCGATGCAGATAAGTTCACTACGTCAGAGGTTGTGGAAGATGATGCAGATGCGGAAAGAATAATCAACACATATACTGAGATTGTAAGGAATATTAGTCCTACAACGACAGTGAAGAAATTCACCTCGGGGATAAAAGGAAGGCAGAGTATTCTCGATGACTTTGCTTCTGGAAGATTAGAGGTTCTGACCTCTATGAAGTGCCTTGATGAAGGTGTTGATGTTCCTCGAAGCGAAATGGCTGTGTTTTGTGCAAGTACTGGAAATCCACGACAGTTCATACAGCGTCGTGGAAGGATTCTGAGAACACATCCCGACAAGCATAAAGCAGAAATCCACGACTTGGTTGTTGTGCCAGTTATCAATTCTTCAGAAGAAAGCATCTCTATGGAGTTGAGCCTTTTGAGGGGAGAACTGAAACGTGTGCGTGACTTTGCCACCATGTCAGAGAATGCAGACTATGCTTACAACGAATTAGATGAAGTTTTATCATATTATGGTTTATCCTTATTTTAATATTTATGGCATACAAAAGAAACGATGACAAAATGCTTCAGGCAGTGCTCATGGATGAACACTTGATGAAGTATGGAAACTATTCTGCAGCAGAGATAGGTTCCATTTATCAGGCTCTCGATTCTGATAACTATATTATCAGTACTGTTGCGCAGATAATAAAGCGTACGAGTGAGGGAGCACCAGAGAAAGAACTTTGGAAAGAAATAAATGAATATCTCAAGAGAAACGTATGATAATAAAAGAAATCAGAATAAAGAATTTCCGTAGCTATTATGGAGATAATAATGTCTTTGAGTTCTCTGATGGACTGACGCTAATACTTGGAGATAACGGTGACGGAAAGACAACATTCTTTGAGGCTTTGGAATGGCTGTTCAAAACGGAACTGGACAGAGGAAATCAGGAGTTAGAGAATGTTTCGGAGATGAGGAAATCGAAGCTTGAAATTGGTGACATGGATGAGGTTAGCGTGTTCATGTCTTTTGAGCATAACGGTTTCAAGAGTGTAGAAAAATCGTTTACTTTCGAACGTACTGGAGAGAATTCTTTTAAGGTGGGAAAAGTTTATTATACTGGATATGAGAATACTGATTCTGGTCGTGAACAAGTTAGTGGAAAGCTGCTTGTAAACAGATGCTATGACGCCTTTATTCAGCGTTTCAGTATGTTCAAGGGTGAATCACGACTTGATGTCTTTGACGACAAGACTGCTTTGAAGACTCTTGTTGACAAGTTTTCTGATATAAGAGCTTTTGACGAGCTCGTGGAACATGTGATTGAGTTTGAGAAGAAATCGAACGCTGCTTACCTTAAAGAGATGAAGAGTGATGATAAAGTGTCGAAAGAGGCAAAAGAACTTGAACAGAAAATCAAGAGAGCTTCTGATGATGTGGCGCAGATAAAGAAAGATATCAACGAGAAAAAAACATCTGTTGAACTCTATTCTTCCAAACTTAAGGAACTGGAACATAACCAAGAGACCTCTGAAAGATACAAGGAGATTGAGGACCGACGCAAAACGCAGCAGGAGAAAAAGAATAAGCTGCAGTCTCAGATAAGCATGGTGGATTATAATCATGCTCTGCTCGATAGATACTGGATTCTTGCCCCATTTCCAAAGATTCTGCAGGAATTCAAACAAAAGTGTTCGTCTTTCAGTAAAGAAAAGCGTAAGCAGGAACGTGACTTTGATAGACAGCAGGCTGAGGAGATTGGAAAGAGAAAGGCTGTAAAGGAAATAAAGGAAACTCTCGTAAATGGTTCTGAAGAACTTCCTTGGTATCTTCCTGACCAAGACACTATGCAGGAAATGATTAATGACCATATCTGCAAGGTATGTGGACGCCCTGCTCCAGAAGGTTCTGAAGCTTATAACTTTATGGTAAAGAAGCTCAATGATTACATTAAGCATGTTGAGGCTTCTGTGAGCCAAAAAGAAAAGGAAAAGAACTTGGAGGAAAAAACGCTCTTCAAATTCAATCATATTGAAAAGATGCACAGTCTTTCTATTTCTCTCAGCGGTAGCAATGAATCTGAGATTGCTAATAAGGCCACAGAGATAATTGAGAGAATTGATTTGGTTTCAAGGCTCAGACAGGACCTAAAAGTTATAGAAAACAAGCTACAGGACATTATGGACGAAAAGTCAAGATTGCTGATTCAGGCTGGTAATGTCTCTGAGACTGTACTTGAAAAAGACTTTAAAGATATCAAGGGACTGTTCGAACAGAGGGGAAGAGCGGAGATTCGTTTGACGGAGATGAATGGTGAGTTGGCTTTGAAAGAGAAACAACTAAGAGACTTGCAGAATGAGATGGATGGATTGAATCCGTCAAGTGGTCAGGTGAAAGTGTTGCGTGACGTGCATAGAGCTCTTGAGGTTATTTGCAAGGCTTTTGCAAATGCGAAAGAGGCAAACCTTCGCAGGTTCCTCTCTGAGCTGGAAGAGAAAGCAAATGAATATCTCGATGTGCTCAGTGCGAATGACTTCCATGGAGTGGTGCGTCTTCGACAGACTGCCGATGAGTCTACGGAGATAAAGTTGTTCAGTTCCAATAAGACGGAGATAACCAAGCCTTCTGGTTCTCAGAAGACAGAGATGTATATATCTGTACTCTTTGCCATATCTGATTTCACAAAAGAAAAGCGTGACGAGGATTATCCGCTTATATTTGATGCTGCTACATCTTCTTTCGGCGATTCGAAAGAAGAGGAGTTCTATAACGTCATAGATGGTCTTGACAAGCAATGTATCATTGTAACAAAGGATTTTATGACTAAGGGTGTGGTACGCTCGAAGGATATTGAAAAATTGTCTTGTCCTGTCTACCGAATTAAAAAGGCTGATGGATTCGATAAGAACAATATGGCTACTATTCGTACAACGGTAACAAAACTAAAGGATTGATATGGAATCTCTATTTGATTTATGGGCAAAACGTAACCCTGAATGGGAGAAACGTTATGAGAATACAATAAAGACATTTGCTAACTATGGTAAGGGCGTAGACCAGTATCAGGATATTCATGGAAAGATATTTGGTGCTGGTTATGAAGTGTATATAATTGCCTTCTTTATAGGTCTTTATCACAATCAGACGAAACCATTGGTGGAAGATAGGGCAAAGCGTAAGACTTTGGGACAGGCAATAATGTATTGGGGCAACTTGGAAAACAGACTGAACAGAACTTCATATGGGAAGATTCGGGAATACATTTTTGCTGCTCTGATTGCGAGGACAGATGTTGACTTGATTGCACTTGATAAGGGTACTATTACTCCCAGGAGTGTTGTTGACAAACTTATCGTGAAAATGGAAGAATATGCCAATTTTGGCTTCGATTTCATTGAAGAACAGCTTGAGAACGATCCGAATCATTTCTTCAAGGAGTCTGCCTTCTTGCGTGTGTTCACTTCTTTCTTGAACAAGAGTGATGATAATGAAAGTGTCGAGAATGACGAACCTGACTCTTTGGATGACGAACCTGACTCTTTGGATGACGAACCTGAGGCTTTAGAGTCTGACGACCAGGATTCTTTTAATGAAGAGAAAGATTCTTGGGTATATGGAGATCCTGACTCTTTGGAAAATGAGGAGAAGAATGGTTCAAAAGATGAAGACAGTTACAACGAGGAGAAGATGCGTAGTGAGGCTGAGAAACCATGGTCTGAAAGTGACTTGGATAAGCTTGCTGCTTATTATGAAAATGGAGTTGAAGTTGAGAAAATCGCAGAAAGACTTGGTAAGTCTGTTTATTCTGTGCAATTCCAATTGGCACAACGTGGATATATCAGAATGCCGTTAAATGTAACAGTTAGGAATACTGATGCTGGTGGTGTCATCATAAATCGCTCTGGAGATATTGTGTACAGTGACGAAGCTGTTCTGAAAATTTTCAACAATAGGATATATCGATTCAATAGAAAACCGAAGTGTCTGACTATAAAAGCGATTGAACGTGTTAATGGAGAATGGAGAAAGGGTAAGAGTATTCTTGTGATATATTCAGACAGTCCTTTGTTCTCTGTCCTTTCTCCTTATACCCCAACAGACGATATTGAAGACATTGTGGAGGGCGAGACTCGTGAAAAGAATCAGATAAAGGTAAGTGGGAAGTGGTACGACTGTTATGGAGATCCTCTGAACTCGAAACCATCTGCGCTTGATGAACTTTTCGCTCGTGCTATTACAAAAGAGGAGCATAGTGACTTTTCTTCATCCAAGAAAACATGGTCTGCCCCTGAGAAAAAGGAACTTAAAGAATTGTATCGGTTAAACATGGGAGTTAAAATGCTTGCAAACTATTTCAATACTTCTGTTGGTGATATTAAGGAAATGATTAGAATTCTTAAACTTTAAAAGTTTTAGCTTTACACTCTTCAAGGTGACAGTCTCTTGTCACCTTGAAGAGTTTTTACCCACTGCATATATTTTTTCTCCCTCATTCCCATCCATTACCATTTATCGTTGTCTATTTCTATATGTTTGAATGTGTTTCCTTCGCCTTGTTTTGTAGTTCTTGGTGTATTTTCAATAAGGTTAAGGTTGTCCCTGTTGTCGTGTGATGTTCCAACTGTGTTAAGGTCATGGTTAAGGTCAAGGTTAAGGTTGTCTCCGTTGTCCCTGTTGTCGTGTGATGTTCCAACTGTGTTAAGGTCAAGGTTAAGGTCAAGGTTTACAACACCCCTGCCCCTGCACCCCTGC
>CALZTP010000037.1 GCA_945829115.1 uncultured bacterium
AGGCTCATGACAGAGGGGCAATGGTCGGTTGTAACATGTAATGCGGGAACATGCGTGCGTGATCGAAGTTTTAAGGCTCGACTAATTAGTGTCTGCTGAATAATATCTATTTTGCCAGTTATTAACTAATTCAACTTTCGCATGTGTCTGTTGCTGGTTAACAATTGTTCATTGCACTTAAGCTCTGCATAAAGTAAGGGCGACATTGGTCAATAAAAGTAAGGGCGACATAACTTAGAGGGTACGTCGCTATTACAGGGCTATGATATGCAATTATGCCGTACTTACTATGAATTTCAAAAAATCTATCCGTGTATGGACGACATAAAATTCATAACACTGCGATACGAATCTTTGATTGTCATCAGCCACAAGGGAGTGGTTCATTGGTAACCTGGGTAGCAAATCTGCAGAATTATACAGATTGATTTTCTTCTACCATTACAATTACAGCATTACAATAACTTGTGCCCTACGTCTTTCCTCTTGGGTAGGAGACAGAATAGGTGTAAGGTGGCAATTTGTAAGTGTTTAATAGTCAAGTGTATATATAATTAATATATAAAACAGGTTCTGTGTATAGATTAAGAAAATGGATGTGATGCATGCAAATTATTGTAATGATGTAATTGTAATGGTAGAACGCAGCCTATCTTATGTAAAGATCTGCGACCAATTTCCTCTAAAGGTCTCAAGGCTCATCCTCCGTTGTAACTCATATGTAACTCATATGTAACTCCGTTCTAACTCCTATTGGATATCGGAGTCAAATACTTCAACAATATGACAAGCATACTTTAACAATATGACAAGCAACGAATCAACACACACTTGCGAAAGTTGAATTAACTAAATATAACATAGTTTCTTCGTTTGTTTAACAAAAAATGGGTACCTTTGTGTGTTAAAAGTCATATGGGAATGAAGTATTACACGCCACAACACAAACAGTTGACGCTGGATTTGGTGAGGTCGTCTCTTGAGAGCCTCGACAAGTCCAACCACTGGGTTATGATGGGTGATCTTCTGCCTTGGCCTAACATCGAAAAAGAATAAAACTCACGTCTTTCCAACAAGGATAGAGGCGCAGGCATCAAGCCTGCCCGTATGATAGTCGGTGCAATGATTGTCAAGCACAAGCTCTGTCTTTCTGACCAGGAGACGATAGGCATCATCCGTGAGAACCCCTACATGCAGTACCTCTGCGGTCTGTCTGAGTTTACGGACACTCCCATCTTCGACCCAAGCCTGTTTGTCACCATCCGCAAGCGTATCAGCGAGGAAGAGCTCAACGCCATGACCACGAAGATGTTTTAGGAACAGCTGCGTTTGCAGGAAGAACGTCGCCGCCAGAGCGAGCAGGAAGCCAAGGACAAAGGCGAGGAGCCTCCCAAGCCGAAGGCAGAAGCCCCTGATGCGGCAGAATTCACAGATTCTCAAGGCCGTAAGCATGAGGGTATTTTGAAAGTAGATGCCACCTGTGCCGATGCAGAGGTCCGCTATCCTGTGGATGTCACCCTTCTTGAGACATCCTGTCGTAAGATAAGCGAGTACACTTTGAAGGTGTGCGAAGAGTTTGGCATCAAAGGGAAAAAGACCCACTACAAGGATGCCCGCCGTGCCTATCTGCTGCTCATCAAACAGAAGGTGAAGAAGGGACGTCTGGTGAAGGACACCATCGCCTGTCTGCTCAACTGTCTCACGAAAGACCTGCGGCAATTGCTGGGCATCTTTGCCAAGGACTATAGGCGCTATGATTTCCTGTGTTTCTATGAGAAGAGGGTAATCACCGCCATCATTAAGCTGTTACACCAGCAGGATGAGATGCACCGTACAGGCAACCACCACCAGCCAAGCCGCATTGTCAGCATCTTCCAGCCTCATGTCCGCCCTATTGTACGCGGCAAGGCCGGGGCCAATGTGGAGTTTGGTCCAAGATAGGCGTGAGCATAGTGGAAGGCTATAATTTCATCGACCACCATAGCTGGGAAGCCTATAACGAGAGTTCTGACATGCGACTTCAGATTGAGCTCTACCAGAAACGTTTCGGTTATCTGCCGGCCACTATTGACGCAGATAAGATATACATGAATGAGGCTAACCGCAAACTATTGAAGGACATGGAGATAAAGGTATATTGCAAACCACTTGGAAGACCGCCAAAGGATCCACCACCAGAAGAGGTGAAGGCCAGAATGGCAAAAGCCGTAGGCCGTCGTAATGAAATCGAATGCTCATTCGGTACTGGCAAGAGAGTTTATCGAACCAACAACATAAGAGCCAAGCTCCCAGATACTGCAAGATGTTGGACGGGAATGTGCTACTTCGTCAAGAACGTGATGAAGTTCCTAAGGGAACTTTGTCATGCACTTACCAAAATATGGCACTTAATAATAAATATGGTCACTGGTTGGGGCTATGCCTGCACCCCCGCCGTGGTTGATTGGAATTAATTCAGCATACACTAATTATGGTAAGTAGGTGTGCAAAATTATTTTTATAATCCTTGCATCGCCTACTGCGCATTATCAGCAAGTGACAACAGTCGAGTAGGAGTCGCTACACTCCTTTATGTCACATACTGATTCTGCATCACCAATCAATACAATCATTATAAAAATAATTTTGCACACCTACTTAGTATGGCTTTTTTTTGTACTTTTGCATCAAATTTCATACCTTTCTGACATGAAAATAAGACTTCACAACGCACGCATACTCACCATGAACGAGGGTGAGGAGATATTTCTCGGCGAAGTGCACACCGACGGTTCTCGCATCACATACGTAGGTCCTGCCATCGGTGGCGAGGGTTTCGACATCGAAAGAGACTGCTGCGGCAACCTCCTCATGCCTGGTTTCAAAAACGCGCACACCCACAGTGGCATGAGCGTTCTACGCTCCTTAGCCGACGACCTGCCGCTCAACGACTGGCTGAGGGAAGCCATTTTCCCCGTGGAGGCGAAGATGACGGAGGAGGACATCTACCACATGAGCCAGCTCTCGGCACTGGAATACCTCACCTCGGGCATCACAGCCTGCTTCGATATGTACCTCACGCCGCAGTCGGTGTCGAAGGCTATGGACGACATGGGCTTCCGCTGCTGCCAGACGGGCGCCATGAACGACTTCAGCCAAGACATCGAATTGCTGGAGAGGATGTACCTCACAGGCAACCAACCCGACTCGCTGCAATCATACATCTTCGGCTTCCACGCCGAATACACCACCTGCATGGACAATATGAAGGCGATTGCAGCCCTTGCACACAGATACAAAGCTCCCGTTTACACTCACGCCTGTGAGACGATGGCAGAGGTGGAGGGCTGCAAACAACGCTACGGCATGACACCAGTGCAACTGCTCGACAGCGTGGGGCTATTCGACTACGGCGGAGGCATCTATCACGGCATATACATGACGGAAGCTGACTACGATGTTATGACGCGCCGAGGGCTATATGTAGTGACCAACCCTGGGTCGAACACCAAGCTGGCTTCGGGCATAGCACCCGTGACGGAGTACCTCCAACGCGGTATTCCTGTGGCAATAGGAACGGACGGTCCTACCTCCAACAACTGCCTCGACTTCTTCCGCGAGATGTTCCTCGTGGCAGGACTGGCAAAGCTGCACGACAACGACGCGGCGGCACTTGATGCGCGACAGGTGCTGCGCATGGCTACCGTGAACGGCGCAAGGGCGATGCACCTCAACGACTGCGACGTACTGGCAAAGGGAAAGAAGGCGGACATCATAATGATAGACCTCTGGCAGCCTAATATGCAGCCTATCAACAATATAGAGAAGAATATAGTGTATAGCGGCTCCAAGCAGAATGTGAAGATGACGATGATAAACGGCAGTATTCTTTACGAGGACAACACCTTTCACTGCGGAGTGGACCCCATGGACGTTTACGCCAAGGTGGAGGCTATAAAGCAACGGATATGCCGTTAGGCACGTCGCAATAGTCTGCCACAAGAGAGTTTCTGCCGTGACTATGAAGCCACATAACGATGGTAACGAAAACAGGTAAGCAGTCACGCCGCAAAATAGAAGCATAGAGATTACACAGTAAACGCATAGGGATTGCATGGTAAGTAGGTGTGCAAAATTATTTATGGCGAAAACTATTCTAACAAAACATTTCACTCTGGAGGAGTTCTCATTCTCCTCCACTGCTAAATCGCGAGGCATAAACAATACAGTGCCTCTGCAGTTCATCCCTTCACTTCGTAATCTCTGCGAAAAAGTTCTCGAACCTCTCCGAGAACAGGTTAAAGAGCCGGTGATCATCTCCTCTGGCTATCGCTGCCCTGCCTTGAACCGTGTCGTAGGAGGCAGCAACACGTCCCAGCACATGAAGGGCGAGGCGTGTGATATCTATGTCGAGGACGTTCAGAAGCTCCGCAAATGGTTTGCAATTCTGATGGATGGCGACTTCGACCAACTCATCTTCGAGCGGAATCGCAAGACTGGCAGATGCTGGATTCACGTCAGCTGCAAGGCAGATTCTGAGCAGAACAGGCATTAGGTTATTTACGGTTAAGGGGGTTAACCTAAACTGAAACCTTAACTGTGGACAATAAAGGTACTGGCTTTTAGCCAGTGCCTTAGTTTTTATTATGAACTGTAGAAAATCATGATTAGTTTTTCTATTTCACCTGCTGCAACACCCCTGCCCTGCACCAACACCCCTGCCCCTGCACAAACACCCCTGCACAAACACCCCTGCCCCTGCCCTGCTATTCGTTTATCTTCACCATTTCGAATCCAGAGATTCTGCCGTCGGTGGTTACTTTTGCGTTGATGCGGTATTTTATGTTTTCGATGGTTGTGTTCCGCTGCACCTTCTCGTAGGCGAAGAAAGAGACGGAGTATTCCTGAGCACCAGTGGCATCGGTGGTTTTCGTGATTTTATATGACTCGGAGTCTATCTTCCATTCGAGGTTGTCGACATCACCCTTGTAGAGCTTGTGGAGGAAGGTGACCACGTCGTTTGCCGTGGCATTGCTCTTTCCAAGGAAAGTGCTCATCACCATGGAGACGGTGGAGACGAGGGTTTCTTCGTCGTGCATGTTCACACCATCGAAGAACTGCGTGAAGAGAGAAGTGACCATGGTCTCCTCACTCGGCTGCACCTTTGTTTTCTCAATCTCTGTGAGCATGATGGAAGCCTCGTCGTAGTATCTTCCGTCTGGATGCACCTCGAGGTATTCTTTCACCGCCTCTTCTGTGTTCGCCTTCTGAGCAGCAATCCAGTCAAGGGAGTCGATTTTTATCATTGCCTCCTGGATATGCAGGGAGTGAGGATTCTCCTCGATATATTTCCTTAGCATCGTTCTGGAATTGCTGGAGATGGCATTCTGCCATTCCTCATCGCCTTTTTGGAGCTGGGTGAGGTGGGCGGTGATGCTGTCTCGGTGGGCTTCTGGAGCGTCAGGGTATTGCAGGAGGTAGTTCTTCAGAATCTCCACGTCTGCTGATGTCATGGCAAATTCGTAGTCCTCTGCCTCTCGGTCTCTCTGCGCCTGGGTGTAGAAGAACATCAGAATGCCGAAGATGGTGAGCGCAAGGAAGAAAGACACGATGAGCGTTACACGACTCTTTCGTGGCTGGGGTTTTGAGCTTGTGGATGTTGAGTTCAGGGGTGTTGAGCTTATGGGTTTTGAGCTTGTGGGTGTTGGGTTCAGGGGTGTTGAGTTTTGATGTTGTGGATTTTCTGCATTTAGGTTTCTCTTGCAGTAAGGGCATACTGTTTCAGAGGCAAGGATCACCTCCCCGCAGTATTTGCATGCGGTCACCTTTCCGGCTATCTCCACTCCGCAGGATGGGCATGTAGGTGCTTTGTCGCTTACCTCATGTCCGCATTCAGGACATTTTATAATCATGGTTTTATGTTCTTTTTTTTTATTCAGATGAGTTTTGTTTTCGTGAAAAAAGAGTGTTGGGGTGTTTCAGAAGTTGTGGAGGAAGGAGTGGTGGGATTAATCGAAATATGTGTATTCCTTTCTCTTCTTCCTCGGTTCTTGGAATGGAATGAATTTTATCTCCCTAAGGGAGTGCTGCCCCATGAACCGACTCTTGTCTACGAAGCCCTTGATGCCATTTATGTGTCCCTTTCCTGTATACTGCCAGATGGTGATGTCACGCTCGTCGTTGAGAATGGGTTCATAGTCGGTGTATTGCGCAATCATCAGCTTATAGTCGTTAAGCCTACCAAGGAGGTAGCGGTTGTAGAAGTTTGTGCCAGTGTAGACGAGAGGCTTCTGATGGTAGTAGTCTTCAACCAAGGCAAGGAATTTGAAGAGAGAGTCGCGGAACGCCTCGTCGGAGAGACCTGTTTTTGTCTCTACGTCGATGAGCGGAATGAGGTCCTGCTCTTCTGGGAGGCATTGCGTGACGAAGTTCTTCAGCTGCAGGAGCTGAGGAGTCTTTGCCCGATAGAAATGGTAGGAGCCTACTTTCAGTCCGTATTTCCTTGCAGTAAGGATGTTGTTCTCGTAGCGTTTGTCTATTCTGTCTCCCCCTTCGGTAGCCTTTATGTATACGTATGCGTTACGAGTGTTGTTACCGATTGTTTCCCAGAACACCTCGCCCTGATAGTGGCTGATGTCTATTCCGTGTATATGTGTGCAAGTATCCTCACACTCAACGATTTCCCCTTGTGCGAAGGCTTTGCAAGCAGAGAAGAGGAATATGATGATATATGTTATTTTTCTATTCATACTGCAAAATTACAATTTTTTTCTCAAAAAAGAGTAAGAAAAAACATTTTTTCACCTCTTTTGTCTTAAAAGGAAACATCCCAAGAAGGTGAGCGCTCCGTTGAGCATGAGCAGTTCATAGCCGAAAGCATAGCCATAGAGCTGTGCCATGCGGGCGAGGAGGAAGCAGAGAACAGGCGAGGAGATGCAGACAATGGGCACATAGCGGTCTCGAAGGTTGAAGGGAGTGAGGATGCTAAAGAGGAAGAGTCCCAATAGTGGTCCGTAGGTATATCCGCAGAGAACATATATCGTGTTTATGACGCTCGACGAGCCCGCCTCTTTCACTGCCATCACGCAGATTAAGAAGAGAACGATGACGGCGATGTGTGCTTTTTTACGGAAAGTCTCGTCGGCAGGTCTGTGGAAGATGTCGATGGTGAGAGTGGTGGTGAGAGCTGTTAGAGCAGAGTCGGCACTGGAGAAGGCAGATGCCACGATGCCTATTGTGAACAGTATTGCCACTGTGTCTCCCAATGTTCCGGTTGCAGCAAGTCCAGGGAGCAGGTTGTCTGCCCGCTCTGGAACAGGTATTCCGTGGGCAGAGGAATACATGAGTAGGAGAACGCCGAGGGAGAGGCAGATGAGGTTTGCCGGCACGAATGCGAAGGAGTAAGAGCAAAGGTTCTTCTGTGCATCTTTCAGGTTTCGGCAAGTAAGGTTTTTCTGCATCATGTCTTGGTCGAGTCCCGTCATGACAACAACCACGAAGACACCAGAGAGGAAATGCTTCCAGAAGTTCTGCTTTGAGGTCCAATCGTCGAAGACGAAGATTCTGCTGTGTTCATTCTCTGCAATTACCCTCACTGCTTCCCCTGCGCTCATGTCCATGCCAGAGATTAGGGAGGCAAGAATCATTATCAGGGTGGCTAAGATCACGAATGTCTGCAGGGTGTCGGTATAGACGATTGCTTTTATTCCTCCCCGCTTTGTGTATAGCCATATCATTAGAACGAGCATTGTTGCGGTGAGGGGGAAGGGAACGCCGAGAGAGTCGAAGACGCTTGTTTGGAGAAGGAGGCAGACGATATAGAACCTCACGGCGGCACCAGCCATTTTCGATAAGAAGAAGAAGGCAGAGCCAGTTGTGTAGCTCCGCGGTCCGAGTCGTTTGCCGAGGTAGGTGTAGATGGTGGTGAGGTGGAGTCGGTAGTAGATGGGTAGCAAGACGAAAGCCACAAGGAAATAACCGAGTATGAAGCCGAGACACATCTGCAGGTAGGTCATGTCTTGACTGATGACCATTCCTGGAACAGAGATGAATGTCACTCCAGAGATGCTTGCTCCAATCATGCCGAAAGCCACCACATACCATGGTGACTTCCCTTCTGCTCGAAAAAAAACATCGTTACTCGTTGTGCGGGTAAAGAGTCTACCGACAACGAGTAACAATATGAAGTAGATTGTTATTACGGATATTATCAACATGAAGAAAAAATGTTTTTTTAGTTCAAAGGTGGGAGGAAAAAGGATTACCTTCGACCGCCACCGAAATGACCTCCGCCACCTCCCCCACCAGAGTTGCCACCACGTGAGCTAACACTGCCACCTCCGTGACTGCCTCTTGAGCTGGAGCTGCTGGAGCTGAAGCTGCTGCCTCTCGAACTGCTGGAGCTAAAGCTGTTGCCTCTTGAGCTGCTGCCGGAACCGATGCTGCGAGAGCTGGAGTTGCTGCTGGAGCTAAAGCTGTTGCCTCTTGAGCTGGAGCTGCTGGAGCTACTTGACCCGAAGTGGCGTGACGGGCGGTTGCTGGAACTTGAACTGTAGTTGTTTGAGCCACGGTCTCCAGAAGAGATGGTCTTTGAACCGAAGTCGCGGGATGGCGTGTAGCTGTTGCTGCTGTTGCCGCTATCATGACGGCGGTCGCCAACGGTCTCGCGAGTGCTGCTTCTGCGCACGCCCTCTCCACGGTTGCCGCTGCTGTTGTAACGGTTGTTGTGGCTGTCGTTGTTGTTGTAACGGTTGTTGTGGCTGTCGTTGTCGCTGTAACGATTGTTGTGGCTGCCGTTGTAACGATTGTTGTGGCTGTCGTTGCCGTTGTAACGGTCGTTGCGACTGTCGCTGTTGTTATGGCTGCCGCTGCTGTAATGGTGGTTGCCCTGGTTTCGATAGCCAATTCCTCTGTGTCCGCCATCGTTTGCTCTCCATCCGTTGTTGATGTTTCTGTAGCCGCCGCGGTCCCATCCGCCTCTCATTCCGTATTCATGATGATGGAAGGTGTGGCCGTGATACCATGAAGAGCCGTGAATATGCCATGCGTGAGCACCACGGTAGGAATGGTAGCATGCTGGTCGACCGAAGTAGAAGTATGTGCGGTGTGGATAGTGGGAATAGATTCTAAACCTCCAGAAGCCGTCGAGCCAGTAGAGCGGGCGATAGAAATAGTCTATGGCGCAGAAGCGTGTGTACTGCCAGTCGAAGAGTATGTAGGAGATGTCGATGTTACGCCTTCTCCAATATTCTGCATAGACATCGTCTGGGGTGTTTATTCCCATGAGATAGTCGAGGTTCACCTCATAGGCAGCTTCGTACTGCTCTTCTGTAAGGTCGAGCTCGTAAGCCATTTTGTCTGTTAGGAACAGGGCGTTTTCACGAGCTTTTTCATAGCTCATTCCAAAGGATGTGATGGAAATGAGGGTGAGTGTCAGGGTGAATAGTATTTTTTTCATAACGGTGTGTATTTATTGTTTGTTCTTGTAACTGTTTGCTATATGAAAAGTGGTTGTTTCTTCTTTTCATCGGCAAAGTTACAACCTTTTTCCGCGTATGCAAAAAGTTTTTCCCTAACAGTAGGGGGAGAATCCCTAAACGAACGTTAAACGAGCAAAAAAGTGAGGTAGGCAACGAAAATGATGAAGAGCACGCAGCCTTCCCAGCGTTCCATGGTTTTCTTTGTGAAGGAGAAGAGCCAGAGAAGTACTGCTCCAGCAAAGAGCATCACGAGGTCGAGGAGTGTTATCTCTCGAGTGTCTAAAGGGAGGATGGCAGCCGTGACGCCAACAATCATCAGGATGTTGAACACGCAAGAGCCAATGACGTTTCCAAGGGCGATGGAGGTCTTTCCCTTTGTTGCTGCCACAAGGCTGGTGGCGAGCTCGGGAAGGGAGGTGCCAAAGCCGAGGATAACGATTCCAATCACTGCCTCTGAGATTCCTAACGAGTGGGCAACGGTTGTGGCTTCTGCTACGAAGACGTTACTGCCGAGAATCAATCCTCCTATTCCGCAGACGATCTGCAGGATGGGGTTCTTGAAGATCTTTGCCATCTTGCTTGTTTTTTTCTCTGCATCAGCATTCTGTTCTTGTTGCGTGCTGGTTGTCTGTTCTTCTTTTCTCGCATGGATGATGGTGTATGCCATGAAGGCGATGAAGGCAAGAAGGAGAAGGGTGCCTTCAAGGCGTGAGACGCGACTGTCGAAAAGGATGGCAATGAGTGCCAAGGAGGCAAAGAACATGAAGGGGAGGTCGCGCTTTACGGTGGTGGGAGCAACCGACATCGGGTTCACCATTGCGCAGAGCCCAACAATCATGAAGATATTGAAGATGTTGCTTCCGATTACGTTGCCAACAGCCATGTCTGCAACTCCGCTGACTGCGGAGGTTATGCTGACGCAGAGCTCTGGGAGTGAGGTGCCCATAGCCACGATGGTGAGACCAATGAGCATCTCTGACATGTTCAGCTTTCGGGCTATCTTCGATGCGCCTTCGGTGAGGGTGTCGGCACTGGCGAGAACAATGGCAATGCTAATTATTATTCCGAGATATTCCATGTTTTCTTTTCTTCTTTTTGAAAATGTAAAGGGCTGTTTTTTTCTTTCGACCAGGTCGAAAGATACCAGGATGGGGTGTTTGAGGCAGCGCAGGGGTGTTTGAGGCAGCGCAGGGGTGTTTGAGGCAGCGCAGGGGTGGAGGGGCAGGGGTGTTTTTTCTTTCGACCAGGTCGAAAGATACCAGGAAGGACGGGGGAAGGGAATAAAGATAATCTGATGACTTTTCGCCAATGCGGGGCGAAAAGCCATCAGATTGCTGCGGCAAAAGGAGCTATTCTTCCTTTCTGTCGTCGATATTGTCTCCTTCAGTAGGAGCCATGGTCTCCTCGAAGTTTGTTATTCCGGCGTTTACGAGAATGTTGTACCACTGAATGAGCTTCTTTATGTCGCTGTCGTGAACGCGGTCGCGGTCGAAGTTTGGAAGAACATTAGCGAAATATTCTCTGAGTTCTTGTGAGCTTGCCTTCTTGTAGTCGAGTGAGGATGCTTTTCCACCCTCCTTCTCTCCGAGACTTTGAAGCACCTTCCAGAGTGGTGTATCTTCTTCGTCGGTATACATTGCGATATCTGCAAGGCTTGTTACGCGGTCTGATGCGAAAGCCGGTAAACGTTTCTTTGTTGCGTCGAGTTTTTCAACGATAAGGTTTGCTTTTCCTCTTGACACCAGTCTGTAAAGACCTGGTTTGCCAGCAATGGCAAGAATTGTTTCTTTCATTGTCTTTTTTCTTTCTGTGTTTTTTTATTGTTAGATATTGTTTTGTTCTTGTTGAAAGTTCTTTGTTCTTATTGAGAGAAGTAGATCTTCTATCTGTGGAATCAAAGGTGTCTCACCGTCGTTACATATAATATAATGTGAACGAGAGACCTTCTCCTCCTGACTCATCTGTCGGTTTATCCATTCTTCTGCCTTGGAGCGTGTGATGCCGTCTCGTTCGATGACCCTTGAGATGCGTGTTTCGAGAGGTGCAGTGACACAAACCACTCTGTCGACGTTTTCTTCGAAATGCGCTTCGTAGAGTATGGCAGACTCCATCCAGTCTAATCCCGAGCGGTGGAAGTCGGCAGCCACAGCAGGATGCACAATATGGTTTATCTTCTCGTTGTTCTCTTTTGAAGCAAGAAGGAACTCTGCAAGAGTTGCTTTGTTGAGCACGCCGTTAGGGAAAACATCTGTCCCCACGGTTTCAGAGATTCTCTCCTGCAATCTTCTTTCTGTTGCCATGAGTCGCTTAGCGGCTTGGTCGCAGTCGTAGACGGTTATTCCGTATTTTTTCAGGAGCGAGCAGACGTAGCTCTTCCCTGAGCCTATTCCTCCAGTGATTGCGTATTTCATTGTTCCAAGAGATAGTCCACGTAATTGGCTTTTATTTTAATGTTTCTGGCGTCGCTGGGTGCTTTCACCAGTTTTAGTAGGCATTGTTTATGTTCTCCTTCGTTTGTTGCAGCATAGTCGGCAACGACGGTGAAACTTTTCTGATTTATCTTATGGTATCTTGCCGCTCCAATGATGTAGTTGACTTGAATCTGTGAAGGGAATGTTCTCATTACCATTCCTTCTGGAACATTTATTGGAGTGATTGGAACGTTTATTGTCGCTTCAACGAGAATGTCGGGGTATAGTGTCATTCTCACCTCGTTAGGAACGATTTTTGAGCCTTTTATGCTTTCTATCTTAATTTTTTGGCTGATGGTGTCGTTGAAGTCTCGTATGTTCACAGGCTCTGTCATCACAATTTGCAGACTGTCGAGCATTTGCTGCGATGAGTATACCATCACACTGTCGGGAGAGAAAGAGATTCTTGCGAGATGGTAAGAGTCTGCTGGCTTCACTGTTCCCTGGAGTTTTATTGGAAGACGTTTGTGCTGCCCTTGGTTGAATGGGAATTCGAGTCGTTCTGGCTTTATGCTTAGAATCTTAGAAGAAGAGTATAGTTGAGCTGCCACGAGCTTATTGAGTTCGTTTGTGTTCACAACGCATCGCTGCTCACCTTTGAAGTAAGTTACAAAGGGCAGTTTTATTGTTGGCAGTTCTTCTCCGTAGAGATAAGCAGCAATGGTGTATCCTTTGTCTCTCACCGTAACCCTCAACGGCACTGTTTCGTCTGTTAGCACGATGGCGTTGTCTGGGATATTTGTCAGTTTCACAGGTACAATAATCTCCCTTTCCATCGTTTCGTTGAGTACAGACATAAGCCAATATGTTGTGCTCAGAACGAGGAAGAACAAAAAAATCAGAAACTCCTTGTTAACGATGCTGAACAAGAAGTCTCTGATCATAACCGCTATGTTACGTATTACGTTTCGAGGCATGATTGTTTTTACTTCTGCTCTGGAGCTGCAGCGAAGACGTAGGTCTTTTCTACCTTAATAACAACTCCCTTTGCCACTTCAATCTCAATTGTATTGTCAGCGAGGTCAATTTTCTTCACCTCACCGTGTACACCACCGCCAGTAACGACCTTTGTTCCGATTTGGAGTGAGTTCTGGAAATTGCGTATCTCTTTCTGCCTCTTCTGCTGAGGGCGTATCATGAAGAAGTACATTACGGCGAACATAAGAACGAGCATAACGATCATGCTCATGCCTCCGCCTCCTGCTGCTTGTGCAGCGAGTAGTGTAAGTGTCATAATTCTGTATTGTTGTTTAAATAATTAAAGGTTTAAGAATCTTTTTTTGTTTTGCAGTTACTGTCTTGCCTCTTTTCTGTTCTCTGGCATAGGCTTCAGCATTTTTCCTGATTCAGAGAGGAAGCGTGCGATGGCGTCGAGCATGCCGTTTATATAGCGCCATGATTTTGGAGTGCTATATTCTTTTGCCAGGTCAACATATTCGTTGATGGTTACAGAAACAGGTATTGCAGGGAAGTTGAGCATCTCTGCAATGGCAATCTGCATGATGACGATGTCCATGTATGCCAATCGGGAGAAATCCCAGTTTCGAGACGTTGTGGTCATGTATTGCTGGTATTCGTCGGCATTGTGAATGGCGCAATTGAATAGCTTCAGTGCGAAGTCACGGTCGTCGAGGTCTTTATAGGCAGGCAGCAGTTCTTGTTCTGCTCCCTTGTTCTCTTCGAACTTCTTTATGGTTTTTATTACGAAGGTATCGATGACGGTTTTGTCGTCGTTCCAATAAAGAGATTTGTCTTCAAGGAGAGTGTCTAAATCTTCGTTTCCCACGATGAAAGTCTTGTAGATTCTTCTCCAGAGGTCACGGTCGACAAGGTATGACGGTTCCTCTTCTGCAGCCATATATTCACGGAACATCTCGCTCGCTTCTATGGCTTCAAGGATTTTCCTTACAGTAGCGATATCATCTTCCCATGTCTGGCGTTGTGTCTCCCTCCATGTGTTGAGGGTTGTGTTTTCAGAAAGTTGCAGAGCAAACTTATTGTTTACAAAGCGCAATGAAGGTTTCTCACCCTCTCCTCGCTCGTATCGTGCCTGCAGGATGTCTGTTCTCTGTCTTGCCACCTTGTTTATTGATACGATAAGGTCGAGAAGGTAGTTGTATAGGTCGTGTGCCTTGTCGAGGCTGAAAAGGAGTTCTTTCTCAGCGTTCTCAAGGTTTTGGTTACCGTTCTGATAGTAAGCGTACGTAAGCTGAACGATTTTTGTTCTGATTAATTCGCGGTTTATCATATTTTATATTTAAATGGTGAGAGAGCTCACCTTTTGTTTTACCCTAAGCTCTCGAAGGGTTGGCTGGCATATAGGGTTAGGAATCTCAAAATGCCAGCCTATTTTTCTGTTTTCGCCCTTTCAAAGTGCAAAAATAGATAAAAAAAGCCGTATATGCAAGAAAAATGCGTCTTTTCTCACGTTTTTTAAGATAATATTTTGCCAATGTCAAAAAAAAGTAGTAATTTTGTGCCGCATTTCGCAAAAACGGTATGTGACGGAGCAGATTTTTCTGCATTCCCGTCTCAATAGTGTGATGGCGAATTAAGCAACAATAATCAATTTTATTAACTACTTAATTTAGAGTAACACAATTATGTTAGAAATCAACGTATCAGGTCAGGCAAGAACAGACCTCGGAAAGAAGGCAGCAAAGGCAATCCGCAAGGAAGGTCTCGTGCCATGTAACGTTTACGGTATCAAGAAGGGCGAGAACGGTCTGCCAGTAGCAGAGTCTATTGTATGTCCATTCACAGAGCTTCGCAAGGCAATCTACACACCAAATGTTTATGTTGTGAACCTTTCAGTAGACGGTGTTGAGAAGAAGGCAGTTATCAAGGAGCTTCAGTTCCACCCAGTAACAGACGCTCTTCTCCACGTAGACTTCCTTGAGATCACAGCAGAGAAGCCAGTAACAGTAGGTATTCCTGTTAAGCTCACAGGTCTTGCTGCTGGTGTTCGTAACGGTGGACGTCTTGCACTCTCTATCCGTCAGATCAAGGTAACAGCTCCTTACACAGTAATCCCAGAGATTCTCGAGGTTGACGTAACAGCTCTTGAACTTGGTAAGTCTATCAAGGTTGGTGAGCTCCAGTTCGAGGGACTTGAGTTTGCTACTTCTAAGGATGTTGTTGTATGTTCAGTACAGATGACACGTCAGGCACGTGCCGCTGCTCTTGCTTCAAAGTAAGACTTTTCTGAAATACGATGAAAAATCTAACGGCATTAGAGTGAAAACGCTCTGGTGCCGTTTTTTTCGTTGCAGAAAGGCGTAAGTGGTGACATGGAGTGAATGATGAATTCTTTTTTACACGTACCTTATTTATATATAATATAGAAAAAGAAATGGATAAATATCTTATAGTTGGTCTTGGCAATCCTGGTGCAGAATATCATGAGACTCGCCATAACTGTGGTTGGATGGTTGCTGACAAGCTTGCTGCCGACCTTGGAGTGAGTTTTGAAGACAAGCGCTATGGTTTTGTTGCCGAGGCTTCTTTGAAGGGCAGGAAGCTTTATATTTTGAAGCCTACTACATATATGAATCTCTCAGGCAATGCCGTTCGCTATTGGTTAGAGAAAGAGAAGATCGAGACAGAGCGGCTGCTCGTTGTTGTTGATGAGCTTGCGCTCCCTCTTGGGAAGATGCGTCTGAAGGGTAGCGGTTCGAATGGCGGTCATAACGGTCTGGGACATATCCAGCAGCTCATCGGTCAGAAGTATGCTCGTTTGCGTATGGGTATTAGTAGTGACTTTCAGCGAGGTGGGCAAATCGATTATGTTCTCGGTCGTTTCTCACCTGAAGAGCGTGAGATTCTTGATCCAGTGATCGACAATGCCGTGGAGTGCGTGAAATCTTTTGTGCTTGCGGGCATTGACATAACCATGAATCAGTTCAACAAAAAGTAAACCTTCTGGCGGCTACAGCTTCTTGCAGCCGTCAGAATATCGCTTTTTATCAGAATTTCGCTTTTTATCAGAACAAACCCTTTCACATAAGGAACCCTTTCACATAAGTAGGTGTGCAAAATTATTTTTATAATCCTTGCATCGCCTACTGCGCATTATCAGCAAGTGACAACAGTCGAGTAGGAGTCGCTACACTCCTTTATGTCACATACTGATTCTGCATCACCAATCAATACAATCATTATAAAAATAATTTTGCACACCTACTTAACAAGAAAAAGAATAGAATAAGAGCAAGAAAATGAACAATGGAAAAACAGACTAAGCTAAAGCATCAAGATACTGCACGTCTCGACAAATGGTTGTGGGCGGCAAGAATTTTTAAGACACGTACTGTTGCTGCCAATGCGTGCAAGAATAGCAGGGTGAGCGTGAGTGGAGTTGGAACAGATGGCTCTGCTGCTTTTGGCGCTTCTCTTGCAAAACCATCAAGGACGGTGAAATGTGGGGAGGTTGTGCATGTGAAGAAGGCCCCAGTTACTTATTCTTTCCGAATACTGAATTGCATAGAGCAGAGGGTGGGAGCAAAACTGCTTCCAGAAGTCTATGAGAACGTGACAGAGGCAAAACAGTATGAACTCTTGGAGATGTCGCGCATTTCGGGATTCATAGACAGACAGAGAGGTACTGGTCGCCCAACAAAGAAGGAGCGCCGTGCTCTTGACAGTTTCAACGACACACCAGTCTTCGGCTTTGACGATGACGACTTTGACGACTTTGACGACGAGGATCTCTTCGACTTTGATGAATAGTGCTTCTCTTGAGTCTTTAGAAGTAAGAAATTTCCATATCGCTATGAAACAAATGGTGATTCTCTTTTACTTAAGTAGGTGTGCAAAATTATTTTTATAATCCTTGCATCGCCTACTGCGCATTATCAGCAAGTGACAACAGTCGAGTAGGAGTCGCTACACTCCTTTATGTCACATACTGATTCTGCATCACTAATCAATACAATCATTATAAAAATAATTTTGCACACCTACTTATAGGGATAAAAAAACAATTTTTATTTATAGGTATAAGAAAGTAACTTTAATTTATAGGTATAAAAAAGTAGTTGTAATTTATAGGTATAAAAAAAAGCAGTGACCTTCACAGGCAACCGCTCTTATCTCCAATAGGTATTAGTTTTTTTAAGGTAAAAAGATTGTTTTCAGGATAACGAGTGCAAAGTTAGTCCATTTTTTTCATTAATGCAAATTTTAATATGTGTTTTTTTTAGTTGAAAAATTGTGTGCGCACACAATAACAATTATTAACACTAAAACCTTTGCATTCCCGATTTTCTTCTTGTTTTTGAATTATTTTTGTTTATAAGTGCGAGAATATGAAAAACAATAAAAAAGAATGTTTACGGAATTAATAAAAAAGTGTGTATAAAGAGAAGAATGTTTGTTGTGCGGTTTGTGTAATATGTTTACCTTCGTTAACAAAGTGTGGAACGAGACATAAAAAAATGAGACATAAAAGACTTTCATCTCTTATGTCTCATTTTGGTTTCTACACCATCACGTATATGCAACTACGTGTGGGTAAAGCCATATATATTATATGGTGTTTGTTCTCTGATTACTTCTTCAGCTTAGCGTAACGGCTCATGAAGCGGTCAACACGACCAGCAGTATCAACGAGCTTGCTCTTGCCAGTGTAGAATGGGTGAGAAGTGCTGGAGATTTCAATCTTCACAACTGGATAAGTCTCGCCCTCGAACTCTACAGTGTCGTTTGTCTTGCATGTAGAACGTGTGAGAAACATATCGCCGTTTGACATATCCTTGAAGACAACTGGGCGATAGTTTTCTGGATGAATACCTTTTTTCATTTTTTTCTTGTTTTTTTGATTAAGTTTATACGATTATTGCATAAAGCGGCTGCAAAATTACTATTTTTTTATCGAATATCCAAATTTTATTGGATTTTTTGCTTTAATATCGTGAATTTTTACTATTTTTGCATCTGAATTTCATACTTATGTATGTGTTCTGGCAAAAAACAATAAAAAAAAAGACACGTAATATGACTATTATCGGAATAGCCGGAGGGACTGGCTCGGGAAAAACCACGGCAGTGAAGAAAATCGTTGAAGCGTTGCCACCAAACTATGTTGCGGTGGTTCCGCAGGATTCATATTATAATGACACCTCAGACCTTACCGATGAGCAACGCAAGGCAATCAATTTCGACCATCCCGATGCCTTCGACTGGAAACTGCTGATAAAGCATATCGGGGAGCTTAAGGAGGGAAAGGCAATCGAACAGCCAACATATTCGTATCTCATCAGCAACCGCCTCCCAGAGACAATACATGTGGAGCCAAAGCCCGTGATTATTGTTGAGGGTATCATGGCTCTTTTGAATCGCAAGCTTCGCGACATGATGGACTTAAAGATTTTTGTTGACTGCGACGATGACATTCGCCTTATTCGCAACATCCAGCGCGACACGATAGAGCGTGGCAGAACAGTCTCCATGGTCATAGACCGCTACATGAAAGTCTTAAAGCCTATGCATGAGCAGTTCATAGAGCCTACGAAGCGATATGCCAACGTCATCATTCCTGAGGGTGCGAGCAATATTCCAGGGATAGACATTGTCTGCAAATATATAGAGCATCTCTGTCAGGAAAAAGAGGGGATGTAACAAATTCTTTCTCTCTTGACGGTTTCTCTTTATTATGAAGGAAAAACAAATCAGAAAAAACAATAACTAAAAAACATATAAGATTATGACACTCACTATCACAACTTCAGAAGGAACAGTAACAGGAATACTCAAAGGAAGACTCGATACAGCTGCCTCACAGCAGTTCGCAACAGATATGGAAGCTCTGCTCGAAAATGCCGACAAGCACATCGTGCTCGACTGCAAGGAATTGGAGTTTATCTCTTCTTCTGGACTCAGACACTTCCTTTCTTTGCGCAAGGCAACAATCTCAAAGGGTGGCGACGTTACTATCGTAGGCGTTTCTGACGAGATAAAGCAGGTGTTCACTATCACTGGCTTCTACTCACTCTTTAAGTTTGCGTAAACGCTCTTATTTGGGTGGATTGTCACTTACTGGCATCCACCATTTTCACCTGCTTGAATGCTTATAAATATATAAAATAAGGTGAAAAAAAATTCCGCACGATATATATATAAAGACAAAGGTGAAAAGAATCCCAATGGAACACATCTTCTTGTGGATAAAAACTTATGAGAAAAACCTTAAACCTACACAACGACGTCAATGAGGTTCCTATGCTTGGAGAGTGGATGGAAGTGACGGGAGAACAGTTAGGACTACCCATGGCAGCTGTTTTCCAACTGAACCTCGCTCTTGAAGAGGCATTTGTGAACGTTGTTGACTATGCGTATCCGGGAAAAAATGGTATGCCGGTGCAGCTGAACATGGACGGTACGGGAGAAACGCTCACTTTCACACTCATTGACGAAGGAGAGCCTTTCGACCCTACCACTCTTGACGAGCCCGACACGAGCCTTTCTGCGGAGGAACGCCCTATAGGCGGATTGGGTGTTTTCCTCGTGAAACAGATCATGGACGAGGTGAGATACGAGCGTCAGGGGAACCGCAATATCCTAACCATGACATATACCGTAAAGCAATAGTCACCAAATAGCATCTATGGTTACAGACGTAATACTCTCAGGACTCACAAACCTCTTTGCTCTCTTCGGGGCGATGAAGGATGTTGACACAAACTATTCTACCACTACGCTGAGCAATTATTTCAGCCGGCATTTTGGTATTAGGAATGTAGAGGTCTTCACAGATCTCTACAACGAACTTCGTGAGCTCTATAGCATGTCTCCCGATCTTGACAAGGATGCGATTATCGAGGGCATCTGTCAGAATTTTGCAGGAAAGATGAAGTCAGAAGAGCAGGAACTTATCTTGCTCCGTTTGATGGAATTCTGTGATACAGAAGAGAATGCGTTCAATAGAGAGGAGTTCATTTTTAGAAGTGTGCAGAAGAAGTTCGGAGTGGACGACGAGGTGTATGCCGAGTTCTGTAATTTCATAGAAGGCAAGACCTCTGACTATGTCAGCATTCAACACTACGAGAACCTTGACGGATATCTGCGAGTGCTGTGGCTGAAGAAACGTAACAAACTGCTGTTCTCCTACCATGGAAACGACACTGTTCTCATGGACGATATACCTGTGTTACACGGAGTATACCAGACATGGGCGCAGAGCGGAGTGTTGAAAGTCAACAAGAGCGGTTTGCGCATTTATTTCTCCAGCGTATTCAGCGTGTATATGAAGGAAGAGGAAAGGGAAGAGATAGAGTTCTGCGGAAGAAATATTGATTTCCGATTCCCAAACAGCAATAACGGTCTGCACAATTTCTCGTTTGATATCGAGAACGGTCAGCTGCTCGCCATCATGGGAGGCTCTGGTGCTGGAAAAACAACTCTCCAGTCGATTCTCAACGGTACGCTGCAACCTCAGTCAGGGAAGATCACTATCAACGGGCATGATATCAATGAACCGGAGGTGAAGCAGCTTATTGGCTATGTGCCGCAAGACGACCTCCTAATAGCAGAACTCACCGTATTCGAAAACCTGCTCTTCACGGCACGACTGACGTTTGAGGGATTGCCAAAAGAGACAATAGAGAAAAGGGTGCTGGAAGTGCTGAGACAGCTCGACCTCCTACAGGCAAAAGACCTCAAGGTGGGTTCGCCAGAGTCTAAGACCATCTCTGGAGGACAGCGAAAACGTTTGAACATTGCCCTTGAGCTTATTCGTGAGCCTGCCGTGCTATTCCTTGACGAGCCTACCTCTGGAATGTCTTCTGCCGACACGGAGAAGATGATAAACATTCTGAAAGAGTTGACGTGCAAGGGAAAGCTCGTTATTGTGAATATCCATCAGCCTTCGAGTGATGTCTATAAGCTCTTTGACCGCCTTTGGCTGCTCGATAAGGGGGGATATCCAGTCTTTGACGGTAGTCCGATAGAGGCAATCACTTACTTCAAGACGGCTGCCAACTATGCCGATGCAGAATTTTCTACATGCACCATGTGCGGAAATGTGAATCCAGAGGTGGTGCTGAACATCATAGACGAGAAGGCCTTCGACGAGAAGGGTCAGATAACAGACCGCAGGAAGGTCTCTCCAGAGGAATGGAACAGGATGTACATGGAGCAGCTTGGCACGTTCTCTGAACCGAAGGTGTTGGATGTTCCAAAGACCGACCAGCGGAAACCGGGCGTTTTTAAGCAGTTCTGGATATTCCTTGAGCGCACTTTCTCGTCAAAGAAATCTAATCTGCAATACATCATTATCACTCTTCTTGAAGCTCCAGTGCTTGCAATGATTTGTGCTGGACTGACACACTACGCTCCTCAGGAAGGTTATTCTCTCATGGACAACAAGAACTTTGTGAGCTATATGTTCATGGCGGTCATCGTGGCTACGTTCATGGGAATGAGTGGGTCGGCAGAGGAGATTATTCGTGACCGACTAATTCTGAAAAGAGAGAAATTCCTTAGCCTGAGCTACGCAAGCTATATCAGTTCGAAGATTGTCTTCATGGCTGTTGTGGCTTTTGTGCAAACTCTTTTGTTTGTGATTATTGGAAACAGCATAGCTGGAACGTCATCACTGTGGCTGACATGGTGGGGAGTGTTGTTCCTCACTTCTTTCGTTGCGGGACTGACCGGACTTCTGCTTTCGCAGATCATGAATACTGTTGTCTCAATATATATCACCATCCCTCTACTGCTGATTCCGCAGATTCTGCTCTGTGGAATTGTTGTTGACTTCTCAGACCTTTCTCCAAAGAGCACCACGGGAAACGTACCAATGATTGGAAATCTCGTACCGTCAAGATGGGCGTATGAAGCCCTCAGCGTATCACAGTTCAAGGACAATGAATTTGAGGAACCGCTCTTCGACATACAGAAAAAGAAATATGAGTCGCAATATTTCAGATATGCGCATATAGAGGAGATACAGTCGCAGATAGAGACCATAAAGAGTCTGAAGGAGAAAGGGAAGGAGGTGCCTGCAAAGCATCTCGATATTGTGAAGAAGGCAATGCCTGCTCTTGTGGAGTTTACAGGAATGCCATACACGGGAGGTTACGACTATGCTTCACTAAAGGAGTATACAGAGAAGGCAGATGAACTTCTTTCCAACCAGAGCAACGATGCCACTCTCGAAGAAGACAAGGTTATCTCTGAACGCCTGAAAACAATCGGGAAGGAAGAGTATAAGGAAATGAAACGTGAGAATTACAATCTGAGTCTTGAAGATGTTGTCGTAAACGCAAACAGCAAGGTTTCTCATACAATAGTAGATGGGCACATAGTACCAAAAATGGGATATATCTTCGTTTCACCGCAAACAAGATGTGGTGGGGCTCCGTTCTACAGCTCTGAGAAAAAACTGGGAAGCATAACCCTCTCTACGCTGACATTCAACTCACTCGTGCTAATATTCTTCTCGTTAATCATTTCAATTATGCTTTACACCGACTTTCCGGGTAAGTATATACGAAGAAATAGCCTTGGAGGAAAAAATTAAAGCATAAAAAATAATTTTTCTCGCTGAAAGTTTGTTAATTCAAGAAAAAGTATTACCTTTGCAAAGGTGAAAAGGGCTTGCTCAACAATCGCACTCCCTGCTCTTCAAAAAACATACGTTAACGAAAGGCGTAAAGGGAGGAGAAGAACCTAAAGGTTGCCAGTTTCTCTGATTGCAATGGAGTATAGATATAAAATGAAATCTAATAACAAAACATAAAAAGATTCAAATTATGAAGAAATTATCGATTCTTGCAATTGCCTTTGCCGCAATAGCATTAGTTTCTTGCGGAAACAAATCAAACGCAAATGCTTCCGAAGAAGACACTATCGTAAAGTCATTCGAGCAGACACAGTTGGAAGAGGCTGTGAAAATGCATTTCGACAGCATCGCTGCACAGATTGGCGAAAAGAAGTTCACACCGCTTTACAAGGCTATCAACGATGGTGAACTGAAGCTTACTGATGAGGAGAAGAAGGTGCAGCCTGACTATCTCATTCAGCCAGAGGTGGCAAACGATTTGCAGACAATTGCACAGAAGTATGCTGCACTCTATATGCTTAACACCGATAAAGCTGTTGCTAACCTTTACGGCATGGATGTGGCAGGTTACGACAAGGTGCTTGCAAAACTTGCTGCTGATGTAAACGACCCTGTTATTGAGAAATTCTCATCAAAGAAGTCTTTCAACGACATAGAGCATGATATCTATAGCGAGATGGAGAAGAACGGACGCATACACTTCTTCTGGGTAGCTACTTGTGCTGGAACCGTTGAACAGCTCTATATCGCAAGCCAGAACACAGAGAAATTCCTTCAGGGCTACGACGACGAGACTGTTGCAAACATCACATTCCGCATTGTTCTCATACTTGATGCTATCGACAACCTCTCTGTTTACGATGCAGAAATTCAGGGCTTCGCAGAGGCTCTCGAACCTCTCAAGAAGATCAACGCAACAACTGTTGAGGAACTGAAGGCAGAGCTTGCTGAGGTACAGGCAGAGTTGGCAGAGAGCCGCAAGGCATTCCTTGAATAAATAAAGAAATAGGGAGAGCAAGATTCTCTCCCCACTCTTTTTTCATCTTATAAGCAATAACAAAACACACTTTTCAATGTTGAACAAAACATCATTCACAGCAGAACAAAAGGCTGTCTATGATGATATAAATACAGTTGTTGGGCAGTTGCGTGACCTTGAGAATGGGACACCGCTGCCCAACAATGTGTCTATATCATCGTTCGTTGATGAAGTAATGGAGCATTGGGCTCCAGAAGCAGAGAAGCTCGGTTTAGAACATCTGCAGAAAGAACTTCTCGACAAAGCAGTAAAAATTGGCTATCCGGAAGACTATAACAATCTGAAGACATTGCTGATGGAGTCTGAGGCTATGTGTGAGAATGTCTTCAAAACATTTGCTTTGCCCATTCGTGCCATGCTTGACGACTTAGGCATCGAGTATGAGTTCTTATATAGAATGAAGTCCGTGTACTCTATCTGGAGAAAAATGCGCATCGACCATAAGCAATTTGATGATGTCTACGACCTATTTGCTACAAGAATTGTTTATAAGGTTCCTGAGGGAACGCCCGCTCCTCTGATGGAAGAGAATTGTGTTGACTGTCTTGACGAGGTGAAGACGGTGAAGGAGTCTCTTTCTGCAGATATAGACCTTGAGAAGTTCTATTGCTGGAGAATATACAATGTCATCTCCATGCTTTTCCGTATACACCCTGACAGAATAAAGAACTGGATAACACACCCGAAACCTTCTGGTTATCAAGCTCTCCAGCTTACTGTCATGGGACCAGATTGCAACTGGATAGAGCTCCAGATTCGTTCTGAGCGCATGAACTACGAGGCTGAATATGGCATTGCCGCTCATTGGAAATACAAGGCGGAAACTGCGGTGAAATAAAACGCCTGCATTATGCTCATCATTCTTTAGAAAGGAGGAGAAAAAAGAGTAAGTAGGTGTGCAAGGATTATGAAAAATAATTCTGCACACCTACTTACTCTTTAGGGTTTGCAATATGTAGATATCTACACACGTGCTTTGAAGTCAGAGTAGGAGAAGTGTTTCCAGAGAGAGGAAATGCCCTCCTTGCTGATGTAGATGTCTGGAAGGGGCATTCCGTTGAAGGTGTTTGTCTTTACCATGGAGTAAATAGCCATGTCGCCAAAAACAATTTCGTCGCCCTCAGAGAGCTTTTCCTTGAACGTGTATTCTCCTATCACATCACCACTAAGGCAGGTGGGACCACCAAAACGGTATCTGAAGCCGTCCTCACCCTCTTCAGCAAGAGTAGGGTGGAGCACAGGTGGTGTGTATGGCATTTCTATCACATCAGGCATATGGCATGCTGCCGAGGTGTCAAGAATAACGTTTGAAACTCCGTCGTCACCCTTTGGCAGCACCTCTAAGACCGTGGCATGGAGAGTACCCGCATTCAATGCCACAGCCTCTCCTGGCTCAAGGTATACCGCAAGGGAGTAACGCTCTTGCATGCGCTTGATGCAACGCTCCAAACGGTCGAGGTCGTAGTCAGCACGAGTGATATGATGCCCTCCTCCGAAGTTTATCCATTTCATTTCATGAAGAATATCTCCGAATTTCTCTTCTATGGCGTTTAAAGTCGTTTCAAGGTCGTCGGAATTCTGCTCGCAGAGCGTATGGAAGTGAATGCCGTCAAGGCAAGGAGAGACGCCCTTTTCCTTACAGTCGTGGAGATATTCACGCAAGTGAACTTCCTTCGTGCCGAGACGAGAACCAGGGGAGCAGGGGTCGTAGATGGCATGGCCCTCTTGTGTGGAGCATTCAGGATTGACACGTATTCCCACCTGCAAGCCTGCCTTTTTTGCTCTTTCTCCGTAACGAAGCAGCTGGGCAGGTGAGTTGAAGACAATATGGTCGCAGATAGAAAGAATAGCATCTATATCCTGCTCGCGGAATGCTGGAGAGAAGATATGGTTCTCTTTTCCCATCATCTCCTCATGACACAACTGAGCCTCGAAGATTCCGCTGGCGGTAGCGCCTGCAAGGTATTTCCCCACAAGAGGGTATAGTGCATAGCAACTGAAGCATTTCTGTGCGAGGAGAATCTTGCTTCCTGTTCTGTCCATAACCCCTCGAAGTACCTTCAGATTTTTCTCTATCTTTTCTGAGTCAATTAAAAAATATGGTGTCTGCATAAACGCTTTATTTAAGAAGTGATATGAGATGGGATATATATTTTTTTATCTCAAGATGCTCAATTATCTCAAGATGCTCAATTATCTCAAGATGCTCAAT
>CALZTP010000038.1 GCA_945829115.1 uncultured bacterium
GCATCACCAATCAATACAATCATTATAAAAATAATTTTGCACACCTACTTATGAAATAACCTTTTAAATGAAAATATACAATGAACAACTTCACTTTTTATAGTCCTACGGAGTTTGTCTTCGGAAAGGACACTGAAAAGCAGGTGGGAACACTTTGTAAGAAATACGGTGCAAAGAATGTACTCGTTGTCTATGGTGGCGGTTCAGCAAAGAAGAGCGGACTACTTGACAGAGTGTTAGCAGCTCTCCACGCAGAGGGACTGAGAACGGTAGAAATGGGCGGTGTGCGCCCGAACCCTACAGACGGCAAGGTTTATGAAGGCATTGAGATTGTAAGGCATGAGGATCTTGACTTCATCCTTGCCGTTGGTGGCGGGTCGGTGATAGACACAGCTAAGGCTATTGCTGCCGGTGTGAAATACGATGGTGATTTCTGGGATTTCTTCATCCAGAAGGCGAAGGTTACGGGGGCATTGCCAGTAGCCACTGTACTCACCATTCCAGCTGCCGGCTCTGAAGGTTCTGGCAATTCAGTAATCACAAAAGAGGCTACTCTTCAGAAGTTGGGCATGAAGCACCCTATGGTTCTTCGCCCGAAGTTCTCTATTATGAACCCAGAGTTGACCTTCACACTACCTGCATGGCAGACAGCATCGGGCATAGCAGATATGATAGCACATATTTTAGAGAGATACCTTTCTAACAGCGAGGACGTGATGATTGGCGACCGACTTGGTGAGGGTGCCATAATGGCTATTATTGATGCTGCCGGACGTGTTATGGAAAACCCTTCTGACTATGGTGCGCGAGCAAATATTATGTGGAGCGGAATGATTGCACATAATGACACCTGTTCTGCTGGAAGAGAAGAAGATTGGTCGACACATGCCATGGAGCATGAGCTCTCCGCCCTATACGATGTCACTCATGGTGCTGGCCTTGCGGTGATGTTCCCTGCTTTCCTTACCTACATGGCTGAGCATAATCCGAAGAAGGTGGCACAGTTTGCAATGCGTGTCTTCTCTGTTCCTGCCTCTTCATCAGATGTCTCTGCACTTCCTCTTGAAGAGCAGAAGGCAGTAGCGTTAGAGGGTGCTCGCTCTCTCCGCAAGTTCTTCAAAGATGTGCTCCATCTGCCAGTCACTCTTCCTGAGTTAGGCATTCCTTCTCCAGATTTCGATACTCTCGTGCGTAAGCTTCACGAGAACAAGGGTGAAACCTTCGGATGCTATTATCCGCTTACTCCAGCAGTAACACGTGAGATTTTTGAGATTGCCATGAAGTAACATATGATGTTCACATTGCAATTCATACAATAAAAAAACAATCCCCCTTCTGTCATTCTTTCAAACAAAAAAATGGCGGAAGGGGCTTTTTTTCAATTTCAATACTTTTCTGTGATACCCAGAATCCTTTTAGGAACATTATAATCATGAACATAGAAACAGTTAGGGAGTATTGTCTCTCTATGCCTCTTGCAACAGAAGATTTTCCTTTCGACGAAACAACATTGGTTATCAGGGTTATGAATAAGATATTCGCATGTATAGACCTTGAGAAACCAGAGTGGGTGACGTTAAAGTGCAACCCAGAATATGCCGTAGAACTGCGTGAGCAGCATTCGGAGATTGAGGGTGCCTGGCATTGGAACAAGAAATATTGGAATCAGACAAACCTCTATGGCTCGCTTGATGATGAGCTTATAAAGTCGATGGTAAGGCATAGCTATTCAGAAGTGGTGAAAAAGCTATCCAAAAAAGAGAAGCTTGAACATCCAGAGCTTCTTGAGGTGAGATAAAACCTATACAACAGAAAAAGTTTACATGTGCTACTGATAGCAGATGCAGCACCACTCCCCTACCGCTCTTTCTGTAAGAAAAAATCTGTTTGGCTCATTTTTACATATGGGGACGAGAGAAAAGTTGTAACTTCGCACTCGCAATCAATTTATAATCATCCCAAATGTAAAAGTAATCAACAATGGAAAAATTCATCATCAGAAAAGAAAAGGACTCTGAGCAACATGAGGTAGAAAACTTAGTGAGAGAAGCGTTCTGGAATGTCTACCGACCAGGTTGTCTGGAACACTACGTATTGCATTGTCTGAGAAAAGACGAGGCGTTCATACCAGAACTCAACCTCGTGATGACAATAGAGAAAGACGGAAAGGAACTCCTCATCGGACAGGCAATGTGTATGAAAGCAGAGATTATGCTCGACAACGGAACTCCACTACCCATCATGACCTTAGGGCCTATTGGTATACACCCCAACTACAAGCGTCAGGGGTATGGAAAAGCACTTCTCGACTATACTCTTCAGCGAGCTACAGAGAAAGGCATTGGTGCAGTATGCTTTGAAGGAAACATCGAATTTTACGGAAAGAGCGGTTTTACGTTTGCTTCGGAATACGGAGTGCGCTATCATGGTCTTCCAGAAGGCGAAGATGCATCCTTCTTCCTTTGCAAGGAGTTGAAGAAAGGCTTCCTTTCTGGTGTCTCCGGAGAATATTCCACTCCTCAAGGCTATTTTGTAAACGAAGAAGAATGTGAGGAGTTCGACAAGCTATTTCCTCCAAAACAGAAGCTCCGCCTTCCTGGGCAGTTATGGTAAACCGAATGCTATATGATAGAATTTCACACCTTACTTCCGCATATCTCGTTGCGCCCTTATATAAAGATGTATTTCTGGGGGCGAGATGCAAATCCTCCCGAGGTACAGAGAATTGTGCCGAACGGAGAAATGGGGCTGTGGTTCTATCGTGGCAATAAGGTAGAATACGGAGGGAAGGGTGAGGTGCAGAGTTGCCTCTCTGGGCAACCCGTTTCCTTCCTCGACATCTCCTCTCGTGGCGAGATAGAGATTGTTGGAGCACATTTCACTGTTTTGGGAGCCTGTCTCTTCTTCCGAAATATAAACGGTGCATTTGGCGAGTTTATCAACATAACCGATTCTGACGATAGAGAACTAAAGGATTTGGAAGAGCAAGTGGCACTTGCTAAGAGTTATGCTGACTGCTGGACGGTGATGGAGGCATTCTTTCTCAAACGGCTGACTACAACAGATGTTGATATCTTGAATCTCAGAAGGCTTCATAGGGCAATATCCTATGGGCAGCGCCATCTGGCAGAGGCAAGGATAGACGACATTGCCATGGAGGCATGTCTTAGTAGAAGGCATTTTGGCAGACTATTCTCGGAACTTGTTGGGCTCTCACCAAAAGATTTCCTTCGTCTACGCCGTTACCACAAAACCCTTTCAGATATTAAAACGAACAGAAGTGGTATGTCGATAACAGAGATTGCGTGGAGAAACGGATACTATGACTTCTCACATCTCTCTTCTGACTTCAGAAAAATCTCTGGCTATTCCCCCTCCTGCCTTCTTCATGTCTCTGAGAACGACCATGACGAGATTGGGTGGAGAATATAAGTCGAGGGCGTGTCTCTTCAATCTTGACACACCCTCGGCCTTTTTATATCAGGATATTCCTGCACTTATCTCTCTTGAAGAATCACACCGTTATTAGGAGTGTTGAATTGATTCTTGCGGAGCACGAACTTATCGGTGAGGTAGTTCTTGCGAACAATAGGGTCAGCAGCCAACTCCTCTGGTGTGCCTTGAAAGAGTATGCGACCCTCAAAGAGGAGGTAAGCACGGTCGGTGATGGCGAGAGTCTCCTGCACGTTGTGGTCGGTGATGAGAATACCAATGTTTCGATATTTCAAGTGCCACACAACTTCTTGAATCTCTTCCACAGCAATAGGGTCGACACCAGCAAATGGCTCGTCGAGCATGATGAACTTCGGCTCAATGGCAAGGCAGCGAGCAATCTCACAACGACGTCGCTCGCCACCAGAGAGTCTATCTCCAAGGTTCTTACGCACCTTATGGAGCGAGAACTCGTCTATGAGCTGCTCTAACTTGTTCAACTGGTAGTCGCGCGGCTTTCCCGTCATCTCCAGAACAGAGAGGATATTATCTTCCACAGACATCTTTCTAAACACGCTCGCCTCCTGCGGGAGGTATCCAATGCCTAATCTTGCACGCTTGTAAACGGGAAGAGTGGTGATCTCCTCTTTTCCCAAGAAGATATGCCCCTCGTTAGGCACCACAAGTCCGGTGGTCATATAGAACGAGGTGGTTTTTCCGGCACCGTTAGGTCCAAGAAGTCCCACTATCTCACCTTGCTTAACATCAAAAGCCACGTTGTTTACAACAGTGCGCTTTCCGTAGCGTTTCACAAGTCCCTCGGTGCGAAGCATCAGACGGTCGTGCTCTTCCTGAGAAGATTCTATGCTCTGCTCAACAAAAGCTTCTGCCTCCTGTTCTACAGGAGACGCTATTCCCTGCTCTGTATGTAGAGTAGCTGTTTCTGATTCCATAGTTTTCTGCTACTTTTTTCTGTTTTATTTCATTCGCCAGATATTGTTCTGCATGACGAGAGGGACACAAACCACCTCTTTCACAGAATCCATATAAACAATGTCAAGAAAAGCCTCGGCAGTCATTGTGGCAGTATCGGCATGACATCGAGAGAGAGAAATCTCTTTTATTCCGCGATGCTCGTCGGTCTGTTGCTTTACAAACATGGCAGCATTGTCGGAGAGCTGCGAACGATAGTCGGCAGGGAGAGAGTCGCTATCTGCAGTCCCCGCCACAAAATCGTCGTATTTCCCTTCGATTAGAAGTTTATAGTATTCCATAGCCGTCTGTCCTGCCCGCGCTTCTATTTCTTCCAGCGTCTCCTGCTTTTTGCAAGCAGAGAGAAGGGTAAGGAGAAGGATTAGAGACAATATCTTGTTCATGATGGCGTATTCTTATTTCTGACGTATGAAGATGTTTATCGGAGAACCCGTCATCTCCCAGTTCTCTCTGATTTTGTTTTCGAGGAATCGCTTATAAGGTTCCTTGATGTATTGTGGGAGGTTTGCGTAGAAGACAAAAGATGGAATCTGTGTGTCTGGCAACTGTGCACAATACTTAATCTTTATGAACTTACCCTTTATGGATGGCGGTGGGAAAGCCTCGATGAGTGGCAGCATCACCTCGTTGAGTTTAGTGGTTCCCACACGTGCTTTGCGGTTTTCGTATACCCTTTGGGCAGTTTCCAGCACCTTGAATATGCGCTGCTTTGTAACGGCAGAGGCAAAGATGATGGGGAAGTCAACGAAAGGAGCCATGCGCTCACGAATAGCGTTCTCGAAGGTCTTGATGGCAATCTGCGACTTGTCTTGCACAAGGTCCCATTTGTTCACCACAACCACCAACGATTTGTTGTTTCGCTGAATAAGCTGGAAGATATTCATATCTTGCGCCTCGATGCCACGAGTGGCATCGATCATAAGAATGCAGACGTCAGAGTTCTCGATAGCACGGATGGAGCGCATAACGGAGTAGAACTCAAGGTCTTCTGTAACCTTGTTCTTTCTGCGTATACCAGCAGTGTCTACAAGGTAGAAGTCAAAGCCGAACTTGTCGTACTTCGTATAGATAGAGTCGCGAGTGGTGCCCGCAATCTCCGTCACGATATTTCTGTCTTCACCAATAAAGGCATTTATGATGCTTGACTTTCCTGCGTTTGGACGACCAACAACAGCAAAGCGAGGAATGTTCTCCATCTCCTCTTTCTCTGTGTTTGGAAGAGTCTCCATGATAAGGTCGAGGAGGTCGCCAGTGCCAGAACCAGTGGCAGCAGAGATGGTGTAAGGATCTCCGAGTCCCAAGGAATAGAATTCTGACGCGTAGTAGTTGTCTTCGTTGTTGTCTGCCTTGTTAGCCACAAGGATTACAGGAAGCTTCGTGCGACGAAGAATCTGCGCAACGTCCTCATCCCAGTCGGTGACACCATTCTTGATGTCTACAAGGAAGAGCACGAGGTCTGCCTCTTCTGTTGCCACAATCACCTGACGGCGGATAGCATCTTCGAAGATGTCGTCGGAGTTTACTACCCATCCTCCGGTATCAACGACAGAGAACTCCTTTCCGCACCATTCACATTTTCCATACTGTCGGTCACGTGTGGTGCCAGCAACATCGCTGACGATAGCGTGACGCGTGTTTGTCAATCTGTTGAAAAGTGTCGATTTCCCGACATTCGGTCTACCGACAATAGCTACTAAATTTCCCATTTTTCATTTACCGCCTTGCGGTTTCTACTTTTTGCTCAGCTGAGGGGATGAGCTGGGTTTATATTACTCTGGGTTAAACAAAAAAATAAAAATCATTTAAAAGGGTGGAGAGCAAAGACCTTTATTCTGGATTATAGCCAAAAGAGTCGAGCTCACGCTGGTTTGAACGCCAGTCTTTGTCTACTTTCACGAACGTCTCAAGATAGATGCTCTTGTCGAAGAATTTCTCAAGTTGCTTTCGAGCTTCTATGTTCACCTTCTTGATAGCCACTCCCTGATGCCCAATAATGATTCCCTTCTGCGACTCTCGCTCCACGTATATCACTGCCTGAATGTGAATGTGCTTGTCGTCTTCCTTAAACGACTCACATCTCACCTCTACGGCATACGGAATCTCCTTGTCGTAGTAGAGCAGAATCTTCTCTCGAATGATCTCTGAGACGAAGAAGCGAGCAGGCTTATCGGTGAGCTGGTCTTTGTCAAAGAACGGAGGAGAGTCTGGGAGGAGTTCATAGATTCTTTTCAGAAGCACATCAACTCCAAACTTGTTCTTTGCAGAGATGGGCAGAATCTCCGCCTTTGGCAGTAGCTGCTGCCATCTGCCTACTATCTCCGCCAGTTGCTGAGTGGCGTTGCATTTCTTTCCCTCCTTGTCTTTTCCCAGTTCGTCGATCTTGTTTACGAGCACCATTACTGGTATGGTCTGCTTTGACACCTTCTCAAGGAAGTCTTTGTTCTTCTCAGGATTCTCTATGACGTCTGTCACGTAGAGAAGGATATCAGCATCTGTTAATGCTGACTCAGAGAATGCGAGCATAGACTCCTGAAGCTTGTAGTTCGGCTTCAGCACTCCAGGTGTGTCAGAAAAAACAATCTGCATATCTGGAGTGTTCACGATGCCCATTATGCGATGACGAGTGGTCTGCGCCTTGAAGGTTGCAATAGAAATACGCTCACCAACCAATTGGTTCATGAGCGTACTCTTGCCTACGTTGGGATTGCCAACGATGTTTACAAATCCTGCTTTATGGTTTGTCATATATTGGACGTATGCGTTTTTTGCTCGGGGTGTTATCTGTTGTGCTCTATGGTTTTCTCAGGATTATTGTGCATCCTCACCATTGTAACCCCACTTCAGATACAGTGCTCCGTGTACGAAACCAGCACCGAAAGCGGTAAGGATCACATTGTCGCCCTTCTTCAGCTGCTTCTCGAAATCGAAAAGAGCAAGAGCGATAGAGGCTGCTGAGGTGTTTCCGTAACGCTCGATATTCACCATCACGCGCTCCATAGGAATGTCGAGACGCTTTGTAACGGCTTCTATGATACGCATGTTCGCCTCATGAGGAATCACCCAGTTCACATCGTCTTTGGTAAGGTTGTGCTGGCGCATAACCTCCTCAACGTCGTTGCTCATGCTTGTAACAGCATAGCGGAATACTGTTCTTCCCTCCTGATAGATATAGTGCATACGGTGGTCGACAGTATATCTTGATGATGGGCATACAGAGCCACCTGCCTTCATGTGAAGGTAAGGTAGACCGATGCCATTTGTGCGGAGGTAAGAACCTTGGAATCCAATGCCCTCTTCTTCTGATGCTTCCACAAGAACTGCAGCTGCTCCATCTCCGAAGAGGACACATGTCTGGCGGTCTTGATAGTCAGTGATTGACGACATCTTCTCTGCAGCGATAACAATAACCTTTTTGTAGCGTCCGCTCTGTACGAAGGTAGATGCCATGTCGAGGGTATAGAGGAAGCCACAGCATGCGCAAGAAACGTCGAAACCGTGGGCGTTCTCCATTCCGAGCTTTCCGATTATGATGGAAGCGTTTGAAGGGAAGCGGTAATCGGATGTTGTGGTGGCGCATATTACACAGTCGATGCTCTGAGGGTCTACACCGGTTTTCTTAATGAGCTGCTTGACAGCCTTTCTGGCCATATAGCTTGAACCAAGTCCTTCCTCTTTGAGTATTCTGCGCTCTTTTATGCCTACACGTGTGGTGATCCATTCATCAGTAGTGTCTACCATTCGAGAGAGTTCCTCGTTGGTAAGGATATACTCTGGGAGATATCCACCGACACCAGTGATTACTGCATTTATTTTTCCCATTGATTGTGTCTTTATAAATAAATGTAAGAGAACAAGACTACTTCTTCTGCCCGCTTACTGAAAGGTCAAAAAAAACAAGAAGTCAAGATATGCCAATAGATGTCTTGACTTCTCGCATTCTTGTTCCTACGAAATAAAAATTAATCTGCAAGTTCCTTAACGATAGCAATCTTACCACGGTACTGTCCGCATGTTGGACATACAGTGTGGTAAACGTAGTATGAGCCACAGTTAGGGCATACTGCCAATGTAGGAGCTACTGCCTTGTCGTGAGTACGACGCTTGAGTGTGCGAGTCTTTGATTGTCTTCTTTTAGGATGTGCCATTTTATTCTAAATGTTTTAGTGTTTAATTTAATCTTGTTTAAAAAATAGAGGTAGTGAATTTTGCCTGATTCAGTTATCGAAATGCAGGTCTTTCAACGCACTCCAACGTGGGTCGATAGCCTCTTCTTCTGCCGTGTCGTCACTTCGGGTGGCGCTATGCTCATTGAGCATGTTTATCATCGCAGGGTTGCATTTTCCAGGTGCATGCACATGCTTGACGGGCAGAGAGAGAACGATGGACTCATAGACACACCATGCTATATCTACCGTTGGTTCTTCTTCGGTGATGATGATGATGTCGTCGTCTTCTGAGCGTTCTGTGCCGTATTTCACTGCAAGGAGATGTCTCACGTCCACAGGCATATCGAGTGGGTCGAGGCATCTGTCGCAGGTTACGGTTATTGTGCCAGTAGCGTGGAAACGAATCTCAGAGAAGTGGATGCTCTTGCGTATAGAGACTTCCACGTGCACGTCACCCTGAGAGATTTCCGAGTTGTCTATAGACATAAAGAATGCGTCGTTGAGACTTGCTGTCACAACGCTTTCACCCTCTGGGAGGTTCTTGATGTCAATATTCAATTTGTCGGTACTACACATTTCGGCTGCAAAATTACTAATTCTTTGTCTAATAAATAAGGAAGAGTCTGAATAGTTATGTTTTTTTAACAGATACTTTCCCTTCTCTTTCTCATAAATCAATGAACAGCAGGTATGTTTTTTAGAAAAGGAACTTTCTGTTTGAGTGTTTTTTTTGAAATGTTTTGGGCACATAAGGGAAGTGTTGCCTTATGTGCCCAAAAACATGTCTGCGAGTCTCGTTTTTTCACCAGAATCACGTGTGTTTCTAATAACAAAACTGCTCGTCACGATGGAATTATGTGTATCTGATGATCTGTCCGAGTTTCAGACGCTTTGACTTGCTGATTCCGTTCAGCTTGCAAAGCTTGTTGATTGTTGTGCCGTGTTTCTTTGCGATAGAGCTGAGCGTATCTCCCTTCTTCACCTTGTGGTAGCGAGTGCGCACTCTTGGCTCATCGCTGTCGATGGTCTTCACGATGACCTCCTCTTCTCCTGTTACCTGCTCACGAGTATATGCGCCTCCGTTTACCTTTCCGCGCACGAGGTTAGCATAACGACCTTCTTCTTTATATGTGTCTTTGCGGAAGAGGTAAGTGTCTGCAACGATGTCTTGGTTGCGGAAGTCAAAGAGAATTGCTGGATTGAGTGCCACTCCGCAGAGTCGTGTCTCGAAGTGGAGGTGTGAACCAGTGCTTCGCCCGGTGTTTCCTCCCAGTCCAATCACGTCTCCTGCCTCTACCTCCTGCTCTTCCTGAGCAATGGAGCGTGAGAGGTGTGCGTAGATGGTTTCAAGTCCGTTGTCGTGTCTGATAACGATATAGTTTCCGTAGCCACGGCGGTCGTACTTCACCATTCTCACCTTTCCTTTGAAAGCAGCACGGATGGTGTCTCCAGTATATACCTTCAAGTCAATGCCCTTATGCTGACGTCCCCACCGTGCACCGAAGTTAGAGGTTACGATTCTTGATGGTGTTGGCATGCAGAAGTCTCTAAGGTCTATCAAGAAAGAGTCTGGAAGTTCTGTTGCCTTGTGAGCGAAGACATTGTCCCAATTTTCGTAGAGGTCGGCGGCAGGAGATGCCAACTGTTCTCTGTAGATAAGGTCTCGAAGGGTAAGTGTGTCTACAGCCTTCATCTTCCTATCAACGGGAGCTTGGCGTGCGAGCATGTCTTGCGCCTTTGCTGAGGTGAGCGTAGTGATAAGAATAACTGCTGTAAATAGTATTTTCAGAATTTGATTTTGCTGCATCTTGTAAGAAGGATTCTCGGTAATCAGGGTTAGTAATGAATTGTTTTCTTTTTTGCTGCTAAAGCGACAAGAACACCCTTTTCGGTTGTTGCCGTCAGCTATATCAATGTTCCAGCAGAAGGCTTGGTTTATAGTTGACAGCAATATAAAAAGAGTGAGGGATGGATTTCGATATGTTAGTGTCGCTCCAACACCATTTGCTGCAAAGTTACTAAGATTTTTTTAAATAAATGATGTAAATCAGTGCATTTAAAGGTTATTTAGAGTACTTTAACACAATTCCGTTCTCCTTACGATATTGCTCCCCAGTCGATGTTTGTTTTTTTCAGTTCCTTTAACCTTTTCCAAAGACAAGCGTATTCAGGCTTGTTTTCTTCAGGATCTTGTTCAACAACTTCTTGTGCGATATCACGAGCAAGCTGTATAAGCTGACCATCGCGAGCAATATTCGCAATCTTCAGGTCGAAAGCCATTCCCGACTGCTGTGTGCCCTCGAGGTCACCAGGACCACGGAGCTTCAAGTCAGCCTCCGCAATCTGGAATCCATCGTTGGTATCGCACATGATATCAAGACGTTTCTTTGTCTCTGTTGTCAACTTATGACTGGAGACAAGAATGCAGTACGACTGATCAGCACCACGCCCTACCCTTCCCCTCAACTGATGGAGCTGAGAGAGACCGAAGCGTTGCGACTCCATGATCACCATCACTGTTGCGTTTGGAACATTCACGCCAACCTCGATAACCGTGGTGGCAACGAGAATTTGCGTCTCGCCCTTTACGAAACGCTGCATCTCCTCGTCTTTCTCTGCTGCCTTCATCTTTCCGTGCACCTTACTGATGTTCATGTCTGGGAATACCGTTCTTAGGCGCTCATAGCCCTGTTCCAAGTCTAAAAGGTCCATTTTCTCGCTTTCCTTGATGAGAGGATAGACAATATACACCTGTCTGCCAAGTTCTATCTGCCTGCGGATGTTCTGATAGAGCGCAGCCATCTGGTCGTTGTAGCGATGAATGGTGTATACTGGCTTTCTGCCCGGAGGAAGTTCGTCAAGAATAGAGACGTCGAGGTCGCCGTAGAGCGTCATGGCAAGCGTGCGAGGAATAGGAGTGGCGGTCATCACGAGGATATGTGGCAACACCCTACCTGACACCTCTCCCGTTTTCTTCCATAGCTTCGCCCTTTGTGCTACTCCAAAACGGTGTTGCTCGTCGATTACGGCGAGTCCGAGGTTTTTAAACACCACAGTATCTTCTATTACCGCATGCGTTCCCACCACAATGTCCACCGTACCGTTAGCAATGCCCTCCAAAGCAGCCTGCCTTTTCTTCCCCTTCACCGTTCCAGTAAGCAAAGTCACGGAGACGTTCATGCCATCAAGGAAATGGCGAATTGTCTCCAGATGCTGCTCGGCAAGAATCTCCGTAGGAGCCATGATAACCGTCTGGCAACCGTTTCCAACAGCTATGAGCATGATGAGCAAGGCAACGAGGGTCTTTCCAGAGCCCACATCACCCTGCAGGAGACGGTTCATCTGCCTTCCCGTGCACATATCTCCATAGATTTCCTTCACCACACGCTTCTGAGCCCCAGTAAGCTCAAACTTCAGATTCTCGTTGTAGAATTTCATGAAAGGATCACCAACACGAGTGAACTGACAACCACGGAATTTGTCGTGCCGTTCCTTTATATACCGGGCGAGGTTCAGCTGCACGAAGAACAGTTCCTCGAATTTCAGTCGTCGTTGTGCCATCGCCATCTCTTCATTGCAGTGAGGGTAGTGAATCCAGCGAATGGCTTGATCGCGAGAGATAAGATTGTTTGCTGCAGTGATGAAGGTGGGAAGGGTTTCAGGCAGTTCTGGCATTCTCAGCACAAGCGCTTTTGTAATGCGTTCCATGCCTCTGGAGTTCAGACCACTGTTCTTCATTTTCTCCGTAGTCATATAGTGAGGCTGGAGTCCCATGTCGGAGAGCACGAGGTTCCTTGCCTCGTCGATATCTGGGTGAGAGAACTGGTAACGCCCTTGATAGACAGTAGGCTTTCCGAACACGATATATTCAGTGTTCAGATTAAAGGTCTTGTAAGCATATTCCCCATGCTTAAACCACACGAGGTCTACGAAGCCGGTGTTGTCAGAGAAATGAGCCACATAGCGCTTCTGCTTCTTGCCAGTCTCGAAAATCTCCCAAGAGCGTATCGTGCCGCAGATTTGCACATACGGCATCTCGCCAGACAAAGAGCCAATGGGGTATACCTTGCTGCGGTCTACATATTTATAAGGGTAGTACTCAGCAAGTTCTCCAAAGGTCTCTATGCCTACCTCGCGGGTGAGGATATCCTTTTTCTTTGGTCCGACACCCGACAGGAATTTTATGTCTTGAGAGAGAAAGTCTGACATTTTTAATCTCCTTTTCGGTGTATGAATAGGTGTGCAGAATTATTTTTTTATTCCTTACACTGCTCACAAAGATGGTTGTACATCATGCCAGCCTTCAAAGCCTCTGCTGTTCCCTCTCCGCAAAGAATCTCGCAGATGGTGTAAGCATAAGGGAAGGAAGCCGCAGGCCCTTCACCCGTGATGACGTTTCCGTCTACGGTGACAAGTTCTCCAGTGTATGTGCCACCCGTGAGATGGTCTTCGAAACCAGGATAGCAGGTGCAACGCTTGCCCGCAGTGATTCCGAGCGAGCCGAAAATCATTGGTCCAGCACAGATGGCAGAAACCAACTTTCCTGCCTCATACTGCTTCTTGATAGCCTCGCGAACCAAAGGGTGGTTACAGAGATTCTCCGCTCCTGGGAGTCCTCCAGGAATCATCAGAAGGTCTGCATCAGAGCAGTCGATATCTTCTATCATTTCGTCGCACTCTATTCTCACTCCGTGAGCAGAAACGATTGTTTTCTCCTCTACGGTAGATACGAGAACAACCTCCACACCAGCTCTTCTGAGCACGTCAACAGGTATCAGCGCCTCCACTTCTTCGGTGCCGTTTGATAGGAATTCATAAACTTTTGCCATGTTTTTTCTTGTTTCTGAAATTATTGTATTAATTTTGCAAGTGCAAATATACGAAACATTTGTCAAACGGCAATGATTTTACTTAAAAAAAATGAAGAAAAAGATTACATTTGCTGTCTTTGGTAACGAGTATCAGACACGAAAGTCCACTTCTGCACAGAAATTGTTCTCTATTCTCAGCGAGAGAAAAGCAGAAGTTTATGTGGAAAAAATTTTCTATAAGTTCCTCACCGAGGGACAGAGATTGAGTGTGCCGTGTGCGGGGACCTTCTCTGTTCTCGACTTCGATGTAGACTTCGTAATCTCCATGGGAGGTGACGGAACACTGTTGAAGGCAGCCAGCAAGGTTGGAAACAGAAATGTGCCCATCATTGGAATAAACATGGGTCGCCTCGGTTATCTTGCCGATGTGCTGCCAACGGAGATCGACAAGGCTGTCAGCATGCTCTATAGCGGAAACTACATCACCGAGTCGCATGCCGTCATTGAAGTTGCCACAGAGGGAAAAGATTTCTCTGGAAGCCATTACGCTCTGAACGATATTGCCATTCTAAAGCAAGACAATGCCTCGATGATCACCATTCGAGCGAAGTTTGACGGACAGAACCTTGTCACCTATCAGGCAGACGGACTCATTATCTCCACTCCAACAGGCTCTACGGCATACTCCCTCTCTAATGGCGGACCAATCATCATGCCGCAGACAGGAGTGTTGTGTCTCACTCCTGTTGCTCCCCACAGTCTGAACATACGCCCTTTGGTGGTTCCAATGTCTTCTGAGATCACTCTCGACGTTGAGAGTCGCTCACATACCTACCTCGTGGCTGTCGATGGACGGTCAGAGAAACTTCCAGAGACCACACGTCTGAACATTCGCAAGGCATCTTACGAAGTGCTTATTGTCAAGCGCCGTCGCCACAACTACGTTGCCACCCTGCGAGAGAAGATGATGTGGGGAATGGATATTCGTGAGTAGCATTTCTTCTATTCCCGTAACAAAAGGTGTTTTCATAAGTCGTGAATATCTACCTCCTAAATCTGCTTCATAAATCGTGAACATACAGAAATCAATTCCTTCCATCTTGCGCTGGCTATGGACGATAGCCAGAGGCAACCGCCTTCAGATGATTCTCAACGTCATTGTCGGCTTGCTGCAGGTAACGGCATCACTCTTCTCTGTCTATGCCATGCGATATGCCATTGATGTGGCGTCACATGCCGTAGAGGGAGAGATGGTTGTTGCTATTGTGTTTATTGGTTCGCTAATTCTTTTTGAGTTCGCCCTAACCATCTCTGGGATATGGATAAGGAATATTCTCGGAATACGTGCCCAAAACCGCATGCAGCAGATTATGCTGGAGAGGGTATTGCGCTCGGAATGGCATTCTGGAAAGAAGTATCATAGTGGAGACGTCATAAACCGCCTTGAAGAAGACGTGAAGGGTGTGGTGACGTTCCTCACCGAGACCCTGCCAAGTGCCCTCTCTACTCTTGTGCTCTTTCTTGGTGCATTCCTTTATCTCTTCTCGATGGACCATCTCTTGGCGCTCATCACGATTGCCATCATTCCTGTCTGTCTTCTCCTTAGCAAGTTCTATGTAAAGAAAATGCGACGACTAAACCGAAACGTGCGTGATTCAGAGTCGAGAATACAATCGATGATGCAAGACACCGTTCAGAACAGTATGCTCATAAAAACCTTGGAGTGTACCGATATGATGATCTCAAGAATAAAAAATCGTCAAGGAGAATTGCGCCATCATGTTGCTCGCCGAACCTTCTTCTCCGTACTCTCAAACCTTACGCTGAACCTCGGCTTCGCATCGTCTTACCTCCTCACCTTCGCATGGGGAGCAGTAAGGCTTTCGGGAGGCTCACTAACCTTCGGTGGCATGACAGCATTCCTGCAACTCGTTCATAAGATACAGAATCCGGCACGCAGCCTTGCCCATCTCCTTCCACAGTCTGTGGCTGTCTTCACAGCCGCTGAAAGACTTATGGAACTTGAAGACATTCCAGAAGAGAAAGGTGGAGAGAATCGTCTGATGAAGTCTCCATGCGGCATATATATTAATAAGGTGTCGTTCCGGTACGATGAAGCATCGCCAGAAGTGTTCTCGTCTTTCTCCTGCTCATTCCCTCCTGGCACTTCCACTGCCATTCTTGGTGAGACAGGCTCTGGAAAGACTACTCTCATTCGCCTTCTCCTATCCCTTGTGCACCCTTCTGAAGGAGCAGTAACAATCGGTGCTCAGGAATCTTCTGCAGAAGAAATCTCTCACCTCCATCGTTGCAACTTCGTTTATGTGCCACAAGGAAACACCCTCATGAGTGGAACCATTCGTGAGAACCTCCGTCTCGGAAAACCAGATGCTACAGAAGAAGAGATGCAGAACGCCCTCCATGCATGTTGTGCCGACTTTGTCTTTGAGCTCCCAGACGGTCTCGACACCCGATGCTCAGAGAGTGGTGGCGGACTTTCTGAAGGTCAGGCACAGAGAATCTCCATTGCTCGTGCCCTACTCCGCAACCGCCCTGTGATGCTGTTCGACGAGGCAACCTCAGCCCTTGACCCTGACACAGAGCGTCTCCTTCTCACAAACCTCTTCCGCTCTCGTCAGAAGACCGTCCTTTTCATCACACACCGCCTTGCTGTCTGTGAATACTGCGACCATGTCTTGCGGCTATAGAAATAATCCTATCACCGTTCACATACTGGGCATATAGACATTTTTTATGATTCTGTAACAGCCTTTGCATTCCGTTTCCTATCCTTTACGTTTTTTGCCGCTTTGTAACACTGATTGAAGAAGGTTAATCATGTTAAAGAGACTGAACGAAAAAAGCTTTTCGGATTCGATTTTTTTACCTTTGTAGGGAAAAATTTTGAAAAACGAAAAAAGAGAACACAAAAGGATGGCGTTTATATGTTCCATGATAGGATTGCTGATGGCAGGTGACAGTCTGACAGTGTCGCCAAAAGTTGCAGTGGTTGTTGATGCAGAGACAAGGGCGAGAATTGCAGAGGCTGTGATTACGGTAGACGACCGTGAGATAGGAAAAACTCTTTGGAACGGTTCGTTCCTCATACCCGACTCTTTCGCCCTCCTGACAATAAAGAAGCCAGGATTCCTTACCCGGAAGCTCGTTCGGGAAGAGATCACCGACACCATTGAACTTCTCAACAATGGCAGAACGCTCAACGAGGTGGTGGTATGGGGCAAGCGCCCTTCCACCTATTTCAAGTATACTCCTCCCAAGGGTAGCGATATGATGGGTGTCTCCTCCTCTTCTGGAGTAGGCTTCGATTTCTTCAAGGCAATAGACCATCTATTCAATTTCAAGAAGCATAAAAGGAGGAAGAAAGCACGCAAGGCTCTCGACACTCTGTAGACTGTGGTTTTTGCTTTGAACAATGCCAGTTCTTTGCTCTGCCTTTTCTTTATTCCTTTACAAAAGAAAAATAGGGTGTGTCAACAATATCGTTATTGACACACCCTAATCTATTTCTTTAAGTCTGAAACGGTTATTTGTATGTAATCCACTTTGCAAGGTCCTTGATGGTTGGCTTCTTTCCGTAGAGAAGAATCCCCACACGATATATGCGTGCTGATAGCCATACAACTGCTATTGCCGTGATGTATAGAAGCACTACGGAGAGTATCACCTGCCACATTGGTACGCCAAACGGTATTCTTACCATCATCACAATAGGCGAGCTGAGTGGGAACAGAGAAGCCCAAAAAGCCAGCGGACCATCTGTATTCTCCATGCTTCCCATGGCTGCGTATATAGAGAAGATCATTACGATCATCATTGGCATCATAAACTGCGAGGAATCTTCCTGAGAGTTTATAGCCGCACCAATAGCAGCATAGAACGAGCTATAGAGAATATATCCTCCAAGGAAGTAGACCACAAAGAGTATTCCTATCTCCAAAAGAGGGAGTGAGGAAAGTGCTGACAACAGTTCGCCCATTGGTGTTGCCTGCAGTGCCGCAATCTCTTCTGCTGTCATAGTAGACATGTTCGTAGACATTTCTGGCAAAAGACTGATTCCTGCAAACGTGCTTAGACAGATGAGCATTAATGCCCACACCGCCATCTGGGTGAACCCTACGAGCATGATGCCAATAATCTTTCCCATCATAAGGTCGAACGGCTTCACGCTTCCCACGATCACCTCAACAATTCGGCTTGTCTTCTCTTCCATGACTCCCTGCATCACCATTGCTCCATAAGACAGCACAAACATATAAATCAGCAACGCAGAGATGAGACCAAGCACCATAGCAATCTCGCTCGAAGAGAACGTCTCTTGTCCGTCTTCACCCCATTTCACTGTCTGCACAGAAATGCGGCTCTGCATGTCGGAAATGATGTTGTCGAGCTCTGGGATGTTGTATTTCTCTAACTTGTCGTTATGAATCTGATTGGTGAGCACCTTCTCAACATACCGCTTCAGATCGTTCTGTATCTCTCCCCTACCGTAGATCATCACGGCATTAGGGTTCTCGAGAAGGTCGCCAGAAATATATATTATCGCTTCCTCGCCACCTCCATTCTTTTGATATTCTGTAAGAGGCTTGTCGGCTGCAGAGAAGAGATACCCCTCCAGTCCGGTGGAGTCTGTCTGCTCAACATTTAGGAAGAGATTTGCATATTTTCCTGTTTGGTCGAGCACAACCACAGGTCTCTGCTTGTCGTCTTTCAATGTTCCCAACGCTATTGGTGCTGCAATCATCAGCACCACGAGGAACGGCATGAGAATAGTCAGAATAAGGAATGACTTCTTCTTCACTCGGGTGAGGTATTCTCTCCCAATCACAATTGCTATCTTGCTCATAATTTGCTTTCTTTGTTTACGTTCTGCTCATTTTTCTTTAAGAGTCTTTTTAGTAGGCATCATAATTGAGAAACAAAAGTGCCTTTCAAAAGATATTATTTAGAGGTTTCGATAGTCTTCAAGAAGACATCGTTCATAGAAGGAAGAACCTCCTGAATCTCCACATTCTCAAGTCCCTTAGCAATCTCCTCCACCTGCTCCTGAGTGCCTTGCGCCTTTATCTCGTAGCGACCGTTGCTGAACTTCCTCTTTACATCGAGCACAGAGCCTTCAAGCACCACCTTGCTGTTGTTTATCAATGCGATATTGTCGCAAACATCCTCTACAGACGCCATGTTGTGAGTGGAATAGATAATGGTGTGGCCTTGGTCGCGAAGGGAGAGAATCTCTTTCTTCAGCAGTTCTGCATTAACAGGGTCGAAGCCAGAGAATGGTTCGTCGAAGATGAGAAGTGGTGGGCGGTGAACAACAGTTGTGATGAACTGAATCTTCTGCTGCATACCTTTTGAAAGCTCCTCAAGCTTCTTGTGCCACCATGGCATGATCTCAAACTTCTCAAACCACATCTGCAGCTCCTGCTTCGCCTCCCTACTCGACATTCCTTTCAGTCGTGCAAGATACATTGCCTGCTCTCCAACGCCCATCTTCTTATAGAGTCCGCGTTCCTCTGGTAGATAACCGATTTTCTGCACATCGTCATAGGTAAATGGATGACCGTCAAAAATCACTTCCCCACTGTCGGGTACGGTGATGCGATTTATGATACGGATGAGGGTTGTCTTTCCTGCTCCGTTAGGTCCTAAAAGTCCGAAGACCTTTCCTTTCTCGATAGAGATGGAAACATCGTTAAGAGCAGTATGGTCACCATACCTCTTGGTGATATTTCGTGCAATAAGCATTTCGTTCATAGTGTTCTGTTTTCTATTGTTTGCTTTCTACAGTTTTTTGATTTCTCGTTTATTTCCTTAGACGCAGGAATGCTATCGTTTACTACATACAATCGGCTTTATTTTCAAGAAAAGCTGCGAAAAACTTTTTTCAGCGCCAGGAAAGTTACCGCATCAGGCGTCTGGCATATTCAATAATCGTGTCAACGCCGTCTCTCGTATCTTCATCGGTGAGCGAGACAGAGTGGTCTGGAGAGATGCCCTCTTCTATACAACGCTTCTCACTGTCGTATGTCGGACAAGCACTGAAACGAATTGCCCAACCATTTGGAAGCTCCGAGGAGAACGGCATACCAGCACCACCGCCTGTCTTGTCGCCAACAATTGTTGCACCAAGCCTACGCATATATTTCGTAAACTCGTTTGCAGCACTGTAGACCCCTCTGTTCGTCAGCACAACAACCTCTTTCTCCCACGTAATCCGTTTTGTGGGCTCTATCCATTGCTCATGCATCTCAGAGAAATCCTCATGCCCTTTCCCCGTCTTGTGGCGTATATACCCCACGAGTGTTTTCTCTTTTGCAAACCGTCGTGCCAGTTTCTCTGCCGAGGTCATCAATCCCCCTCCGTTTGAGCGAATGTCTATAATCAGTCCGTTGCAAGGAGCGAGGTAATAGAGAATCTCGTCGATATTTCCATCTCCGAATGCCGACGAGAACGAGCTGCAACGTATGTATCCTATATTGTCGTCGAGAATTCGGTATTGCATGGTAGAAGCAATCTTGTAGTCGGTGCCGAGATATTTTCTTAGAAGCGTGTCAGAGAGATTTGTTGGGAAGTCTTCTTTCCACGACCAGTTTCTTGCAAGGTCAAAAGACGACGACATGTTCACATGCCCATCACGCAACTCCCCCAACATCTCTCCTAACACCTCGAAGAGCTGCTCTGCCGCCAATGGCTTTGCCACTCGCACTCTATATTTCTCGTGAACACTGTTCCAGTCTACTCCGAGCTGCTCTTTTTTCTCTGGGAAGAAGCAGTAGTGCTCGTCCATGATCTTCCATAATGCCTCGAAGTTTCCCTCCGTAGTGTCTGGCATTTCATCTTCCTTCACGCAAGAAGTCAACACACCTATTGTTATAGAGAAGGCTATATAATATAATAATGTACGTATCTTCATGCTCTTTTTCTCTGCTATTTTATGTTTCTGACAAGTCCAATCATCACTCCCGAGGTGTATATATGCCTCTTGAGGTTGTTCACCTGCTGCTGGCGGTAGTCGCCATAGATTCCGAAGATGCATTTTGTCTTTCCAATCGGCAGCTCTGCTGCAATTGTGTGGCGAAGGGAAGGAACGGAGAAGATGGTTGTTGGCACCACGTTATGGTCGTAGTTGCCTTCGTTGAAGATTTCGTAATAGGACTGTCCGTAGTTTGGCGAGAACGTAACTCCGAGTAATGGGCATGTCGCCTCATAGCTTAGCAGAACCTTCTTAACAGGATATTCTGCTCTCACCAAACCACCAAAGTCAATGTTTGCAATCGCCTGAGCAGGGTTGTTACCGTTTCGGGTGTTGTAGATCATTCCGAGTGTCAGCTCTCCTTGTGCTCCTGCCCATACCTTCATCTTTCCGTCGAAGAGGGAGAATGCTCGCATTCTTCCATACATGAAATGGTAGGCTCCAGAGAGGGTGGCACCATTTTCTGAGCGAGAGTTTCCCATTGCGCCATACCCTTCGTTAATAATCAGTGAAGCCCACTTCTTCCCTTCCCTCTCTCTTATTGTGTGAGAGAGGTATCTCATTTCCGTCCCTTTATACTCCTCTGGCGAGAGATATGTGTCTTGCACCTTGCAGAAGCCAGCTCCAAACGCCTTGTAGCTACGCATGGTTTTCTTTGGGGCTTCCTGCACTTCATCCCCTTTCTCCTGTGCAGAAATTGTTTCTGTTGCAGCAAACAAGCAGAAACACAACAGCCCTACACGGACTACACTCCGTGCAAGGCTGCTGAATGTGTTTGTCTTATATGTCATCTGTTTCTTTTCTTTGAATTTCATCCTACCTTCATTCCCGAGCTTTACTCGCCTACTCACAGTCATCCTCGTTTTCCACCGTGAAGAGCTATTCCTCGGGGAACTCGAATCTCAGCTGTCCAGTGATTTCATCAATAACCTCCGCCTCCGTCTTTCCAGCGTCAGGGTCGAGGTTCTCCTCAATCTCTGGACTGTTCTCCTCTTCAGTAGTCTTCGGCTCTGGAACCCTTGTTGGCTCCAACTCCTCAATATTCTCTACAGGCCACACAGCCACCCTCTTTCCCTTTGCCTTGAATCCAGCGGCCTTGATGTCTATGAACGGCTCGCATTCCACTTCCTGCGGAGAGTAAGAAATGCCTTCATGCTGTATGAAGTTCAACCTTACCCTTGGGAATGGCGTGTCTGTCAGCAGAGCAATGGTTGAATTGTCGTTGCCTAACATGTTCTGGTGTTTCTTTGTGGCAAGGTCCATTCTGAATCGCTTCATATACACCTGTCCCTGCTGTTCAGCGTTATGGAAGAGAAGAGTCCATGTCTTTTCCTTGTCGAGCTTCTCAATCACCTTGATGTTATCTTCATAGTGGTTGTCGAGGTCGAAGTTGGTTATGTAGAACTCACCATTTGTAAGGATCACGAGGATAGAATCGCCATCGTTGAATTTTCCGAGATATTCCCCGTGCTCCTCGTAGTTAAGTCGCTTAACATCTGGGTCGAACCAAACATCCCTACCATCGAGTGTGGAGTTGCCACGCGATTTCAGCGTGATGCGGTGAATAGGGCGCTTCGAGAGAATGTTTCCCGCAGCGCCACGACCCTTCACGGCAAGTTTCCTAAAGTCGTATTCCTCGAAGATTTTCTTCACCTTCGGTCCTGGCTCCATAGTGAGCTTTATCACTTCTGCCTCTCCGTTAGGGTTTGCTGTGAAGTAGACAACCTTTGAGTTTGGTGTACCCTTCGTGAGGTCGTACTCGCTATCTCGTGTGAAGCTGGTCACGTTGAATCTCTTCACGAAATACATGCCTTGCTTTCCGTCTCGATACACCACGTTGTAGATGGTTCTCGTGTCGTTCTTTTTCTGCACCTGAAGGTGTATGATGTTCTTCCCGACGAAGATTTTCTCTGCAACCTTTATAATCTTGTATTTTCCGTCCTTATAGAAAATAATGATGTCGTCCATATTCGAACAGTTGCAAACAAACTCATCTTTCTTCAGTCCCGTACCAATAAAGCCCTCCTGGCGATTGATATACAACTTCTCGTTCGCCTCTACAACACGCACGGCATCAATATTCTCAAAGTTGCGGATTTCTGTCAGACGAGGATATTCCCCACCGTATTTCTCCTTGAGATACTGGAACCAGTTGCACGTCACCGTGACAAGGTTTTCTAAGTCACGGTCTATCTCGGCAATCTCCGCCTTAATGTTCGCCATGATCTCATCTGCCTTGTCTTTGTTGAACTTCAGAATGCGCTTCATCTTTATCTCCATGAGGCGGATGATATCGTCTTTAGTAACCTCACGAACAAGGGTTGGGTAGTAAGGGGTCAGGCGATTGTCGATATGCTCACAAGCAGCATCAAGGTCGGGAGCCTGCTCGTATTTCTTGTCTTTATAGATTCTCTCTTCTATGAAGATTTTCTCCAAAGAGGCATAGAAAAGTTGCTCCATGAGTTCCCCTCGACGTATGCTCAGCTCTTGGCGAATAAGGTCTTTTGTCTGTTGTGCATTGTAGTTGAGAACATCAGAGACGGTAAGGAATTCTGGCTTGTCGTTCTGTATCACACAGCAGTTCGGGGATATGCTCACCTCGCAGTCTGTGAAAGCATACAAGGCATCGATGGTCTTGTCAGAAGAAATGCCTGGGGCGAGGTGTATGAGAATCTCCACTTCTGCAGCAGTCATATCCTCCACCTTCCTTGCCTTGATCTTTCCCTTTTCAATAGCGGAGGTGATAGAGGCAATAAGAGTCTCAGAGTTCTTTGAGAACGGAATGTCGCGAATAACGAGGGTCTTCTGGTCGAGCTTCTCAATCTTCGCCCTAACGCGCACCTTTCCTCCTCGCTGTCCATCATTGTATTTCGATGCGTCCATAGAACCGCCAGTAGGGAAGTCAGGGTACAGATGGTACTCCTCTCCTCGCAGAGAGGCTATGGCGGCATCGCAGAGTTCGTTGAAGTTATGAGGAAGAATCTTGCTCGACAGTCCTACGGCAATTCCGTCTGCACCCTGCGCAAGGAGCAGTGGGAATTTCACGGGAAGTGTGATAGGCTCTTTGTTTCTTCCGTCATACGACATCTGCCATTGTGTCGTCTTCTGGTTGAAAACCGTTTCAAGAGCGAATTTCGACAGGCGTGCCTCTATGTATCGAGGTGCTGCAGCCCTTGAACCAGTGAGAATGTTTCCCCAGTTGCCCTGATGGTCTATGAGCAGTTCTTTCTGTCCCATCTGCACAAGGGCATCACCAATAGAGGCATCGCCATGCGGATGGAACTGCATGGTGTGCCCAACGATGTTTGCAACCTTGTTGTATCTACCGTCATCCATTCTCTTCATAGAGTGCAGGATTCTTCTCTGAACGGGCTTCAGACCGTCCTCGATATGTGGCACGGCACGTTCCAAGATCACGTAAGAAGCGTAATCGAGGAACCAGTTCTGATACATTCCAGACAGATGGTGTACAACAGATGCATCGAATCTGTTCACTGGCTTGTATTCGTTGTCTTTAGTTTCTTCGCTCATTTTTTTCACGGAAATAGTTTGGCTGTGATTAAGTTAGGTGTTTTCCTCATGATAGACTGTCCTCACGTATGATTTGAAGAATTCAGTCCACACCTTTGCAAAATTAATGAAAATCTGCGAGAACTCAAAATCTTTTGACATATTTTTGAACAATCGCCATTTTTTTCCACTTTTTTACCCCAAAGAACATGTTTCCGAAAAGCGTGTCATAGTCTTTCGATGTAGATAAGTAGGTGTGCAAAATTATTTTTATAATCCTTGCATCGCCTACTGCGCATTATCAGCAAGTGACAACAGTCGAGTAGGAGTCGCTACACTCCTTTATGTCACATACTGATTCTACATCACCAATCAATACAATCATTATAAAAATAATTTTGCACACCTACTTATCTTTATATCCCTCCCAATAGCTTTTAATGGCATACAGAGGAACGTTGACCATCCAGTCCTCCTGACGATAGTCAGCCATGGAGGTTCGCAGGCATCTGACATCAGGGTTCTCGCAGTGGAATGCCTTGAGGGATTTCGACTGAAGGTTTTCCTCCGATTTCACTTCCACGGCTACAATGTCAGTGTCGTGCTGAACCACGAAATCCACCTCTTGAGTGCTGTTCTCCTTGCTGTAGTAGAATACCGATATATCTCGACAATTATGGAGTTGTGAACATACAAAGTTTTCTGTGAAACTGCCCTTGCTCTCCGCCATCTTGTTTGGCAGCAACATCAGCGAAGGCGGCATGTCGTTCATTGCGCCGAGGAGACCGCAGTCGAGCATATACAGTTTGAATGAGGAATAATCGGCATAGCAGCCTAATGGCATACCAGGTTTGCTGACCCTGTCTATTTTGTAAACCAATCCGGCATCGAGAAGCCATTGTATGGCAATCTCAAAGTCCTTGGCTCTTGCCCCTTTCCTCACAGCACCATAGATGAATTTACGGTTCTCTTTTGCGATTTGTGCGGGTATGGATTTCCACACTTGATTTATTCTCACTGCCTCGTTTGTAGGTGCGTGTTTGGAGATGTCCTTGTCGTAGGCAAGAAGAATCTCCTTTTGTATTTCCCTCACCTGTACGGTGTCATTTGTTTCAAGATGCTTCTTCACAGCCTCAGGCATGCCTCCTGTGAAATAATATTCCCTTAGCGATTGAATATACAGGCTTCGCGTGCCGGCAATGACATCCCATTGTCTGCTTTTCAGCATTT